>NZ_JBHUUP010000002.1:0-360750 GCF_042670945.1 Cellulosimicrobium sp. NPDC057127 | reverse complement strand
CCCGAACGAGGCAACAGCCAGCCATGCCCACGAGGACAAAAATTGGCATTGACTAACAAGCACACTGTTGAGTTCTCAAACAACCGACACACACCAACTCAGCCAGACCACCAGGGCCCAACCTCGCTTGGGGCAACTTCTCTACCCTACCAGGCCCTCCCGCCGCTCTCCAACTCGTCCTTGCGGGCGGGTGTGGAGCCGGCCGGTGACCCGGCGCCCTCGACCGGCTCCGGCGCACAGGGCGTTCCGGTCCGAAAAGAGGGAGGGGACCGCCCGGGGGACCAGCCACCCGGCGCCTGCTCCGAAGAGCCGGTCCGTGGTGTCCGTTCCTCCCTGCCGGGCGAACGTCGAGAACACTACACGCGGTGCGTCCGGGTGCCAAATCCGCGGAATCCCGCGGCAGACGCCGGCGGAGAACCCGCAGATTCCCGCGCCGACCGCGCCGTCGACGCGAGCGTGCGACCTGTCGGACGACCGTCCGCCGACCGGCGCGACGGGCCGCCTCCACCGCGGGCGGGCACACCCGTGCACGGGACGCCGGCGCCGCCACGGTCCTCCGACCGGGTGCTCAGTCCTCGACGACCCCGACGCCGAGCGTCTTCTTCCCGCGACGCACCACCGCGTACCGACCGTGCAGGAGGTGCTCCGCCGTCACGACCGCGTCCTCGTCCGCGACCTTGACGTTGTTGAGGTACGCACCGCCCTCCGCCACCGCACGCCGGGCAGCGCCCTTCGACGCGACGAGGCCCGAGCCCACCAGCAGGTCGACCACCGGATCCCCCACGCGCACCGTGGTCCGCGGCAGCTCGTCGACGGCGGCCGCGAGGGTCGGCTCGTCCAGGCCCGCCAGCTCGCCCCGCCCGAACAAGGCCTGGCTCGCCGCGACGACCGCCGCCGTCGCCTCGGCACCGTGCACGAGGGTCGTGACGTCGTTCGCCAGCGTGCGCTGCGCCTCGCGTGCGCCCGGCCGCTCGCGGACCGCGGTCTCGAGCTCCGCGATCTCCTCGCGCGTGCGGAAGGTGAAGATCTTCAGCCAGCCCACGACGTCGTCGTCCGCGGCGTTGAGCCAGTACTGGTAGAAGGCGTACGGACTCATCATGTCCGGTGCGAGCCAGACGGCACCGCCCTCGGTCTTGCCGAACTTGGTGCCGTCCGCCTTGGTAATGAGCGGCGTCGTGAGGACGTGCACGCCCGCGCCCTCGGTCTTGCGGACGAGCTCGACGCCCGACAGCAGGTTGCCCCACTGGTCGTTGCCGCCGGTCTGCAGCGTGACGCCGTGCCGGCGGTAGAGCTCGAGGAAGTCGATCCCCTGGAGGATCTGGTAGCTGAACTCGGTGAAGCTGATGCCCTCCTCCGAGCGCAGCCGGCGCGCCACGGTGTCCTTCGCGAGCATCGTGCCGAGGCGGTAGTGCTTGCCGACGTCGCGCAGGAAGTCGATCGCGGACAGCTCGGAGATCCAGTCGAGGTTGTTCACGAGCCGCGCGGGGTTCTCCCCCTCGAAGTCGAGGAAGCGCGACACCTGCGACGCGAGCCGCTCGGTCCACTCCGCGACCGTCTCCTTGGTGTTGAGCACCCGCTCCCCCGACTGCCGAGGGTCGCCGATCATCCCGGTCGCCCCGCCCACGAGGGCGATAGGCCGGTGGCCCGCCCGCTGCAGGTGCCGCAGCACGACGAGCTGGACGAGGTGGCCGTGGTGCAGGCTCGGAGCCGTCGGGTCGAAGCCGCAGTAGTACGTGATCGGGCCCTCGGCCAGCGCGGCGCGCAGCGCGGCCTCGTCGGTGGACTGCGCCACCAGGCCTCGCCATTGCAGCTCGTCGAGAACGTCGTCCACTACCACTCCTTCGTCGAGCCCCCGTCGCTCGGGGGCGTGCAGCGCGGCCCGGACGGGCCGCCGGACCTAGTGTGCCGTGCCGGGGCGGTCGCCGCCCCGACCGTCACCGCGGACCGATGCTCAGCGTGCGCGGGCGCTGACCCGCCGGTACGGCGAGACGGTCGGGTCGTCCGTCAGCCAGTACCGCCAGGGGTACAGCGTGCCGTCGCCCCCGTCCCCCGAGACGCCGACACGCGGTCCGGACGCGATCGCGGGACGGGAGGCGCCGGCCGGCCGGTGGAGCACGAGCGTGCCGACGGGGTCGGTGAGCTCTGCCCCGTACAGCCGCAGGTCGAGGTCCAGCGCGACCGCCAGCCGCGCGGGGCCGCGGGCGATCTGCCGGTCGGAGTCGCACCGCCCCGCCGCGGTCCGTCGCGCCCGCGCGAGCCCCGTGCCCTCCACGACCTCGCCCGCGCGCAGCAGGACGGCCGAGGCGAGCCCGACCGGGCCGGTGACGACGTTCACGCAGTGGTGCAGGCCGAGGTGGCGGTAGACGTACAGGCGCCCCGGGTCACCGAACATGGCGCGGTTGCGCTCGGTACGACCGCGGAACGCGTGCGACCCGGGGTCGCGCTCGCCGTCGTACGCCTCGACCTCGGTGATGCGCAGGGTGACGTCGCCGTCCCCGCTCCGGCGCGTGAGGTACGCGCCGAGCAGGTCGCGCGCGACGTCGTGCACGTCACGCGCGTACCAGGCGCGACCAGGAACGTCCCACGGTTCCACGACGGCCGTCCCCGCCGCGCTCGGCGCGCCGTCAGGTCCGGTCATCCCGCCTCCCGTGGTCGCCCGGGACCACCTGGCCCGGGTACGTCGTCCCGGGACAGGGTACGCCGGGCAGGGTGCGAGCCTCGCGCCGCGCCCGCCTCGCACATCTGACCGGGCCGCCGAGATCACGCGACCGGACGGCCGAAGGCGTCCAGCAGCACGTCCGCGCGCTCGCGCGTGCGGTGGCGGGCGTAGTGCTCGCGCTCGGTCTCCATCCACGCGAGCCAGTGCGCCCGAGCGTCCTCGCCGTCGCGGTCGAGGCCGCGGCGCAGCCGGAGGTCGTCGGCGGCCTCGACCCAGACGCGCAGGGACGCGACGGCGTCCGCCTCCCGCCGCGCCGACCCGCACCCCTCGACGACGAGGTACGGCGCGGACGGCACGTCGTGCCACTCGGCGAAGCGGTCGAGCCCCCAGTCGAACCGGCGGTAGCGGCCCGGGCGCCCCGCGGCGAGGGGACGCAGCACCCACGCGTCCAGCCGGTCCCAGGCGGGCTCGAGGCCTTGCCAGCCCTCGTACAGGTCGTCCATGTGGAGCACCTGCGCGGGCAGCGCCGCGCCGAGCTGTGCGGCGAGCGTCGTCTTGCCCGACCCGGCGGGGCCGTCCACGACGACGAGCCGCGTGCCACGCGCCGCCTCCTCCCCCGGTCCGGCGGCAGGGACCGGGGGTGCCACGGGGCGGAGCCGAGGGGGCGCGTCGCGCACTCGGCGCACGAGGTCCGCGAGGACCGCGGGGCCGACGCTCACGCGTGTCCCGTCGCCGGCACCGCGATCAGCCCTGGGCCCAGAACCGGAACTCCGCGGAGCGTTCCCGGGCCGACTCCAGCTGCTCGGCGACCCGCACGGGTGCGGTACCGCCCACGGCGTCGCGCGACGCGAGCGAGCCCTCGACGCTCAGCACCTCGCGCACCTCGGGCGTGAGGTGCTCCGAGATGGCCGCGAGGTCGTCGTCCGACAGGTCCCACAGCTCGATCCCGCGCTCCTCGCACGCCCGCACGCACGCGCCGGCCACCTCGTGCGCCACGCGGAAGGGCACGCCCTGGCGCACGAGCCACTCGGCGACGTCGGTTGCGAGCGAGAAGCCCTGCGGCGCGAGCGACGCCATGCGCTCGGTGTCGAAGGTCAGGGTCGCGACCATCCCCGAGAAGGCGGGCAGGAGCACCTCGAGCGTGTCGACCTGGTCGAACACCGGCTCCTTGTCCTCCTGCAGGTCGCGGTTGTACGCGAGCGGGAGCCCCTTGAGCGTCGTCAGCAGGCCTGTGAGGTCGCCGACGAGCCGCCCCGCCTTGCCGCGCGCGAGCTCGGCGACGTCGGGGTTCTTCTTCTGCGGCATGATGCTCGACCCCGTGGAGTAGGCGTCGTCCAGGCGCACGAAGCCGAACTCCTTGGTCGCCCAGAGGATCACCTCCTCCGCGAGGCGCGACAGGTCGACGCCGACCATCGCGGCGACGAACGCGAACTCGGCGACGACGTCGCGCGACGCCGTGCCGTCGATCGAGTTCTCGACCGGGCCGTCGAACCCGAGCTCGACCGCCACCGCCGCCGGGTCCAGCCCGAGCGAGCTGCCCGCGAGCGCCCCCGACCCGTACGGCGAGCGGGCGGCGCGCACGTCCCAGTCGACGAGGCGGTCGACGTCGCGCAGCAGCGGCCACGCGTGCGCGAGCAGGTGGTGCGCGAGCAGCACGGGCTGCGCGTGCTGCAGGTGCGTGCGGCCCGGCATCGCGGCGTCCGGGTGCGCCGCGGCCTGCGCGACCAGCGCGTCGACGACGTCGAGCACGAGGCCCGCGATGGTGCGGGCCTCGTCACGCAGGTACATGCGCGCGAGCGTCGCGATCTGGTCGTTGCGCGAGCGCCCGGCGCGGAGCTTGCCGCCGAGCTCCGGGCCGGCGCGCTCGATGAGCCCGCGCTCGAGGGCCGTGTGCACGTCCTCGTCGTCGTCGGCCGCGACGAAAGCGCCGGAGGCGACGTCCTCACGCAGCCGGTCGAGCGCGGCGAGCATGCCGTCGAGCTCGTCGTCGTCGAGCAGACGCGCGGCGTGCAGCACCTTCGCGTGGGCCTTCGACCCGGCGATGTCCTGGCCCGCGAGGCGCCAGTCGAAGTGCGTGCTCTTGCTCAGGGCCGCCAGCGCGTCGGACGGGCCGCCGGCGAAGCGTCCGCCCCACAGGCTGACGCGCCCGGGCTCGTCGTGGTCGGTGTCGGTCATCGGTCCTCCGCAGCGGTCGAGGGGTACGGGCGCGGGGCCCTCAGAGGGCGGCCGTGCCGAGGTCCACGCCGTTGCCGAACTTCTCGTCGCGCGCGGCGGCGAGCTTGGCGGTGAGGCCGTAGATCTCGATGAAGCCCTTGGCCTGCGACTGGTCGAACGAGTCGCCCTCGTCGTAGGTCGCGAGGTTGAAGTCGTACAGGCTCGCCTCGGAGCGGCGGCCCGTGACGGTCGCGCGCCCGCCGTGCAGGACGAGGCGGACGTCGCCGGAGACGTAGCGCTGCGTGTCGTCGATGAAGACGTCGAGCGACTTCTTCAGCGGGCTGAACCACATGCCGTCGTAGACGAGCTCGGTCCAGCGCTGCTCGACGCCCCGCTTGAAGCGGGCCTGCTCGCGCTCGACGGTGACGTTCTCGAGCTCCTGGTGGGCGGCGATGAGCGCGATCGCGCCCGGCGCCTCGTACACCTCGCGCGACTTGATGCCCACGAGGCGGTCCTCGACGATGTCGATCCGGCCGACGCCCTGGGCGCCCGCGCGACGGTTCATCTCCTGGATCGCCTGCAGCGGCGTGACGGCGACCCCGTCGAGGGCGACCGGGATCCCCTGCTCGAACGTGATGATCACCTCGTCGGCGACCGGGGGGAACGTCGGGTCGTCCGTGTAGTTGTAGACGTCCTTGGTCGGCGCGTTCCAGATGTCCTCGAGGAAGCCGGTCTCGACGGCGCGGCCCCAGACGTTCTGGTCGATCGAGAACGGGTTGTGCTTGGTCGTGGCGATGGGCAGCGCGTGCTTCTCCGCGTAGTCGATCGCCTTCTCGCGCGTGAGCGCGAGGTCGCGCACGGGGGCGATGGTGCGCAGCTCGGGTGCGAGCGACGTCGTGGCGACCTCGAACCGCACCTGGTCGTTGCCCTTGCCGGTGCAGCCGTGCGCCACGGTCGTCGCGCCGAACTGGCGGGCGGCGCGGACCATGTGCTTGACGATCACGGGGCGCGACAGCGCCGAGACGAGCGGGTACCGGTCGAGGTACAGGCCGTTCGCGCGGAGCGCCGGCATGCAGTACTCGGCCGCGAACTCGTCGCGCGCGTCGGCGACGTAGGCCTCGACGGCGCCGCAGTCGAGGGCGCGCTGGCGGATGACCTCGAGGTCCTCCCCGCCCTGGCCGACGTCGACCGCGACGGCGACGACCTCGGCGCCCGTCGCCTCCGCGATCCAGCCGATGGCGACGGAGGTGTCCAGGCCGCCCGAGTAGGCGAGCACGACGCGTTCAGTCATGACGATCTCTTTCTGTACGTGGTGGTCTGCAGATCAGTGTGGCAGGGCTGCCGGGGGGCGGTGCGCCCCGGTCAGGCACCCGGCCCGGAGAGGTCGAGGAAGCGGCGGGCGAGCTCCGCCCCGCCGTCGGGGTCGCGCGCGATGACGAGGATCGTGTCGTCCCCGGCGATGCAGCCGAGCACGCCCGGCAGCACCGAGTGGTCGATCGCCGACGCGAGGTAGTTGGCCGCGCCCGGCGGCGTCCGCAGGACGACGAGGTTCGCCGACGCCTCGGCGGACACGAGCATCTCCGAGCACAGCCGGGCGAGCCGGGCCGCGAGGTACTCGGGCGACTCGGCGCTCTGCACGGTGCGGTCGCCGCCCTCGCCCGGCACCGCGTACACGAGGGCGCCGGACGCCCCGCGGACCTTCTCGGCGCGCAGCTCGATGAGGTCGCGCGAGAGCGTCGCCTGGGTGACGCTCACGCCGTCGGCCGCGAGCGCCCTGGCGAGCTCGGCCTGCGAGTGGATCGGCGTGCGCCGGACGATGTCGGCGATGCGCGCGTGGCGCGCCGCCCTGGTCGCCGGCGCGCTCACGCGTGCTCCAGGAGGAACGTGAGGAGGGCCTTCTGGGCGTGCAGGCGGTTCTCGGCCTCGTCCCACACGGCCGAGCGCGGGCCGTCGATGACGTCGGCCGCGATCTCCTTGCCCCGGTAGGCGGGCAGGCAGTGCAGGACGATCGCGTCGTCCTTCGCGTGCGCGAGGAGCGCGGTGTCGACCTGGTACGGCAGGAACGGCACGGCGCGCTCGGCGGCCTCGTCCTCGTCGCCCATGGAGACCCAGGTGTCCGTCGCGACGACGTCGGCCCCGGCGACGGCCTCCGCGGGGTCGGCGGTGACGAGCACCGAGCCCCCGGTCTCGGCCGCGACGCGGCGCGCGTCCGCGAGGATCGCGGGGGCCGGCGGGTAGCCGTCGGGCGTGCCGACCCGGACGTGCAGGCCGGCCGTGACCCCGCCGAGGAGGTAGGAGTGCGCCATGTTGTTCGCGCCGTCGCCCACGTACGCGAGGGTCTGGCCGGCGAGCGCGCCGGTGCCGCCGCGCAGCTGGGCGACGGTCAGCAGGTCGGCGAGCACCTGGCACGGGTGGAAGTCGTCGGTCAGGGCGTTGACGACGGGGACGCCGCTGTGCGCGGCCATCTCCTCGATGCGGTCCTGGCCGTAGGTGCGCCACACGATCGCGGCGACCTGGCGCTCGAGCACGCGCGTGGTGTCGGCGATCGACTCGCGGGTCCCGATCTGGGCCAGGCGGCCGTCGACGACGACGGGGAAGCCGCCGAGCTCGGCGACCCCGGTCGAGAACGACAGCTGGGTGCGCAGCGTGGGCTTGTCGAACAGCACGGCCACGGCCTGCGGCCCGCGCAGCGGCTGACGGAACGTGCGGTCGTCGCGGAAGGCGAGCGCGAGCTCGAGCACCTGCCGCTGCTCGGCGGGCGTGAGGTCGTCGTCGCGCAGGAAGTGCCGCGTGGCCATCGGTTCAGTCCCTCGTCTCGGTAGGTTCGGTGGAGCCGGTGGCGGGGTCCGGCAGGCGCAGGCCGGCGAAGAAGGCGACGACGTCGCGGGCCTGGTCCGTGGTGAGGATCAGCGGCGGGGCGAGCCGGACCGCGTCCGGCGCGACGGCGTTGACGACGAACCCCGCGTCGAGCGCCGCGCGCGCGACGTCGGCCGCGACGGGCCGCGTGAGCTGCACCGCGAGTAGCAGGCCCCGGCCCCGCACCCCCGCGACGAGCGGGTTGCCCGCTGCCGCGACGCCGTCGCGCAGGAGCGCGCCGACGGTGCGGACGTTCTCGAGAAGGCCGTCGCGCTCGATCACGCCGAGCGTGGCGAGGGCCGCGGCCGCCGCGACGGGGTTGCCGCCGAACGTCGTGCCGTGCTGCCCGCGCCCGAGCAGGGTCGCGGCGCGCTCGCCGTACGCGAGCACCGCGCCGACGGGGAAGCCGCCGCCGAGGCCCTTGGCGAGCGTGACGACGTCGGGCACGACCCCGCCGCCGAGGTCCGGCTGCTGGTAGGCGAACCACGAGCCCGTGCGCCCGACGCCGGTCTGGACCTCGTCGAGGACGAGCAGCGCGCCGTGGCGCGCCGTGAGCTCGCGCGCGGCCGCGAGGTAGCCCGGCGAGAGCGCGCGTACGCCCGCCTCGCCCTGGACGGGCTCGACGACGAGCGCCGCGACCCCGCCGCGCGCGGCGACGGCGGCGTCCGAGAACGCGTCCTCGAGCGCCGCGACGTCGTCGAACGGCACGTGCTCGACGCCGCCCGGCAGCGGCTCGAACGGCTCGCGGTACGCGGCCTTGCTCGTCAGGGCGAGCGCGCCCATCGTCCGGCCGTGGAAGCCGCCCTCGAGCGCGAGGACGCGCGTGCGGCGGCCGCCGTCGTCGTTGCGGCGCGCCATCTTGAAGGCCGCCTCGTTGGCCTCGGTGCCCGAGTTCGTGAAGAACACGCGCGAGCCGGCGGGCGCGTCCGCGAGCGCGAGCAGCCGCTCGGCGAGCGCGATCTGCGCGGGCGTGCCGAAGAAGTTGGACACGTGCCCGAGCGTGCCGAGCTGCGCGCTCACCGCGGCGGTCAGCGTGGGGTGGGCGTGACCGAGGGCGTTGACCGCGATGCCGGCGAGGAGGTCGAGGTACCGCCGGCCGTCCGCGTCCCAGACGTAGGCGCCCTCGCCGCGCACGAGGACGCGCTGCGGCGGGCCGAACGTGTCCATGACGGCGTGCGTGTAGCGGTCGGTCCACTCCTGCACCGACCCGGACGCGACCGGCGTGGGGACGTGCGCGGTCGTGGGCTCGACGTCGTTCATGCGGCACCTCCGACGGGGTCGGGCACGACCATCGTGCCGTTGCCCTGGGTCGTGAAGACCTCGAGCAGGAGCGAGTGCGAAACGCGGCCGTCGATGACCGTCGCGGACGGCACGCCGCCCTCCACGGCGCGCAGGCACGCCTCCATCTTCGGCACCATCCCGGACTCGAGGGCGGGCAGCAGGTCCGCGAGCTCGGTGCGCGTGATCTGCGCGACGAGCGAGCCGCGGTCCGGCCACGACGTGTACAGGCCCTCGACGTCGGTGAGGACGACGAGCTTGCGCGCCCCGAGCGCGACGGCGAGCGCCGCGGCCGCGGTGTCCGCGTTGACGTTGAGCACCTGCGTCGGGTCGTCGCGGTCGGGCGCGATCGTGGACACCACGGGGATGCGCCCGGCGTCGAGCAGGTCCTGCACGGCGCCCGGGTGCACCTCGACGACGTCGCCCACCAGACCGACGTCGACGGGCTCGCCGGCGACCGTGGCGTGCCGTCGCTGCGCCCGGAGCAGTCCGCCGTCCTCACCCGACAGGCCGACGGCGTACGGGCCGTGCGCGTTGACGAGGCCCACGAGCTCGCGCGAGACCTGCCCGGTGAGCACCATGCGGACGACGTCCATCGCCTCGGGCGTCGTGACGCGCAGGCCGCCGCGGAACTCGGACTCGATGCCGAGCCGCCCGAGCATCGCGGAGATCTGGGGCCCGCCGCCGTGCACCACCACGGGCCGCAGCCCGACGCGGCGCAGGAACACCATGTCCTGGGCGAACGCCGCCTTGAGAGCGTCGTCGACCATGGCGTTGCCGCCGTACTTGACGACGACGAGCGCGCCGGCGAACTCCTGCAGCCACGGCAGGGCCTCGACGAGCACCTCGGCCTTCTGGTCGGGGCGCAGGTCGGTGCGCGTGTCGAACGCGTCGTCGTCGGGCGCGGGGATCGGGGTCTGCCGGTCGGTCATGAGGAGTACGCGCTGTTCTCGTGGACGTAGTCGTACGTGAGGTCGTTGGTCCACACGGTCGCGGCCGCGGACCCCGCGTGCAGGTCGATCTCGACGCGCACCTCGCGCGCGGCGGCCAGGTCGACGAGCTCGCGCGGCTCGCCCACTCCCCCGGCGCGACACACCTGCACGCCGTTGACGGCGACGTCGAGCGCGAGCGCGTCGAACGGCGCCACGTCCTCCGGCACCGTGCCGACGGCGGAGACGATGCGGCCCCAGTTCGGGTCGTTGCCGAAGATCGCGGCCTTGAACAGGTTGGACCGCGTGACGGCGCGCGCGACGGCGACGGCCGCGTCCTCGCTGCTCGCGTTCACCACGGTCACCGCGACGTCGTGGCTCGCGCCCTCGGCGTCCGCAACGAGCTGGCGCGCGAGCGAGCCGCACGCCTCGGTGAGCGCGTCGGTAAGCGCGTCGAGCGGCACCGTGACGCCCGACGCGCCGGACGCCAGCAGGATCACGGTGTCGTTGGTCGACATGCAGCCGTCGGAGTCGACCCGGTCGAACGTCGCGCGCGTCGCGGCACGCAGCGCGGCGTCCGCGGTGGCGGCGTCGACGACGGCGTCGGTCGTGACGACGCACAGCATGGTCGCGAGCCCGGGCGCGAGCATGCCCGCACCCTTGGCCATGCCCCCGACGGACCAGCTCGCGCCGCCGTCGGTCGAACCGCCCGCGGCCGCCTCGCGCACCACGTGCACGGTCTTGGGCACGGTGTCGGTCGTCATGATGGCGAGCGCGGCGTCCTCGCCGCCCGTCGTCGCCGAGGCCGGGTCGTCGAGCGCTCCCGCGGCGGCGTCGACGCCCGCGAGCAGCTGCTCCATGGGCAGCCGCACGCCGATGAGGCCGGTCGAGCACACGAGGACGTCGCCCGCCGACGTCGCGAGGACGTCGGCGACGTGCTCGGCGGTGCGGTGCGTGTCGGCGAAGCCGTCCGGGCCGGTGCACGCGTTGGCGCCGCCCGAGTTGAGCACGACGGCGCTCGCGCGGCCGTCGGTCACGGCCTGGCGCGTCCAGGCGACGGGGGCCGCGAAGACACGGTTCGTCGTGAGGACGGCGGCGGCGACGTCGAGCGGCCCGTCGTTGACGACGAGCGCGACGTCCTTCGCGCCGGTCGACTTCAGGCCGGCGGCGACGCCTGCGGCCCGGAAGCCCTGCGGGGACGTGACGGTCACGGGGCGACTCCCTCGGTGGTCAGTCCTGCGGTCTGCGGCAGGCCGAGCGCGATGTTCATGGACTGCACCGCGGCGCCCGCGGTGCCCTTGACGAGGTTGTCGATCGCCGTGACCGTGACGACGCGGCCCGCGGCGTGGTCGACCGCGACCTGGACGAGCGCGGTGTTGGCGCCGAGCGTCATCGCCGTGGAAGGCCACTGCCCCTCGGGCAGCACCTGCACGAACGGCTCGCCCACGTACGCGTCGTCCCACGCCTGGCGCACCCGCGCGGTCGCCTCCGCGGGACCGAGGGCGGCGACGTCGGCCGACAGCGGTGCGGTCACGGTCGCGAGGATCCCGCGGGCCATCGGGACGAGCGTCGGCGTGAACGAGATCCGCACGTCCGGCGCGCCCGCGGCACGCAGGTTCTGCACGATCTCCGGGACGTGCCGGTGGCTGCCGCCGACGGCGTACGGCTGGGCGGAGCCCAGGCCCTCGGACGCGAGCAGGTGCGGCTTGAGCGACTTCCCCGCGCCCGAGTAGCCGTTCGCGAGCACCGCCACGACGTCGCGCGCGTCGACCACCCCGGCGGCGACGCCCGGCTGCAGGCCGAGCGTCACGGCGGTCACGTTGCACCCGGGGACGGCGATGCGTCGAGCACCCGCGAGACGTTCGCGCTGGCGCGTCTCCCGCGCACCCGTGCCCGGGTCCTGCGTGAGGAGCAGCTCGGGCAGGCCGTACGGCCACGTCCCGGCGTGCACCGAGCCGTAGAACTGCTCCCAGTCCGCCGCCGACTCGAGCCGGTGGTCGGCGCCGAGGTCCAGCACGAGCACGTCCTCGGGCAGCTGCGCCGCGATCTCGCCCGACGCGCCGTGCGGCAGCGCGAGCACCACGACGTCGTGCCCCACGAGGTGCTCGACCGTCGTCGGCAGCAGCACGCGGTCCGCGAGGGAGCGCAGGTGCGGCTGGTGCGTCCCGAGCAGCGACCCCGCGCTGCTGTGCGCCGTGAGGGCGCCGATCTCGACGTCGGGGTGCCCCGCGAGCAGGCGCAGCACCTCGCCCCCCGCGTACCCGGACGCTCCCGCGACCGCGACTGTGACCGTCATATGCACAACTATACATAGTTATGCAAGGCGCTCGGCCCGCTTCAGCACGCGTGGACGGGTTCGCGACCGGGTCGCACCGTGCGCTCGGGCTGGCGCGCCGTCACCTCGCGCGATCGTCTCGCGTTCTCGCGCACGGCTCTGACGCCCTTCGCACACGACCCGACCCCGCCGCTCGTCCTGACACCCAGCTTCTCGTCCCGACCACATCGCATCTGGGTGCGCGATCCGCGGTGCCGACCCCGTCCGTCGTAGGTCGCAGGCCGAGGAGGTCCTGGCTCGCCGCAGCCGCGCGCGGGTCGCGACGCGGGCGGTGCGCCGCGCGCGGGCTGCCGTACTGCCGGAACCCACGGGACGTCGCACGGCCTCGATCGATGCCAGGGCGAGACGAGGCCGGGCGGGGCGGGTCATGTGCGAAGGACGTCAGCGCCGCGCTCGAGAAGGCGAGACGACGGGCCGGGGTGACCGCGCGGCAGTCCGAGCACGTCAGCCGCCCCGCCCACCCGACCCGACCACGACGCCCGACCCTAGGCTGGGGTCCATGCACGCGATCGTGGCCCGCGAGGCGGGTGGCCCCGAGGTCCTGGAGTACCGCGAGCTGCCCGACCCGGAGCCGGGACCGGGCGAGCTGCTCGTGCGCACGGCGGCGTCGGGCGTCAACTTCGTCGACACGTACAAGCGCGCCGGCGTCTACCCGGTGACGTACCCGCACGCCGTCGGCAGCGAGGGCGCAGGGACGGTGGTCGCGGTCGGCGAGGTTCGCGACGGCGACCCCGAGTTCGCCGTCGGGGACCGTGTCGTGTGGACGGAGGCGCCGGGCTCGTACGCCGAGCTGACCGTCGTGGCGGCGCGCGAGGCGCTGCACGTCCCGGACGCCGTGTCGTCCGACGACGCGGCCGCCGTCGCGCTCCAGGGTCTGACCGCGCACTACCTGTGCACGTCGACCTACCCGGTCCGTCCGGGCGACCGGGTCCTCGTGCACGCGGGCGCGGGCGGCGTCGGCCTGCTCCTCACGCAGATGGTCGTGGCGCGCGGCGGGCACGTCCTCTCGACCGTCTCCACCCCGCAGAAGGCCGAGCTCGCGCGCGCGGCCGGCGCGGAGCACGTGATCGAGTACACCGCGTTCGGCGACCTTTCCCACGACCTGCCCGAGGTCGTGCGCGGCCTCACCGGGGGCGAGGGCGTGGCGGCGGTCTACGACTCGGTGGGCAAGGACACGTTCGACGCGTCGCTCGCGAGCCTGCGGCGGCGCGGGACGCTCGTGCTCTTCGGCGGGTCGTCCGGCCAGGTGCCGGCGGTCGACCCGCAGCGGCTCAACGCGGCAGGGTCGGTGTTCCTCACGCGGCCGAAGCTCGCCGACCACACCGCGACGCGCACCGAGCTCGAGGAGCGTGCCGCCGAGGTGCTGGGTGCCCTCGCCGGCGGCACGCTGCACGTGCGGGTCGGTGCGCGGTTCGCGCTCGCCGACGCCGCGGCGGCCCACCGGGCGCTCGAGGGCCGCGCGACGACGGGCAAGGTGCTCCTCCTCCCCGACGGTCCCGGCGACGACGACCTGGGCAGCGCGGGCGACCCTGCCGGAGGGGCGACGGACGCCACGGGGGCCGACGCGTGAGCTGGAGCTGGGTGCCGCCGCGTCCCGGCGAGGAGGACGGGTCGGACGGCGGCCCCTCGCCCGCGCTGCGCACGGCCGTGACCGTGCTCGCCGTCCTGCTCACCGGCGCGCTCGTCGCCTACTACCTCACCGTCGGCGTGCGTCAGGGCGAGGACCGGTGCGTCGCCGAGCGGCCCGGGGGCGTGAGCGTGGACCAGGTCGAGTCGCGCTGGCGCTGGTGGCCGCCCGGCACCGAGTGCGTCTACCCGACGGGTTCCGGCGTGCGCGTCTGACCCGCCGGCACCAGCGCGTGCAGGTGGTCCACGGGGCCGCGCCCACCGCCCACCCGGAGCGCCTCGGCCGCGCGCAGCGCGCCGGACAACCACACCTTCGCCTCGCGCGCCGCCTCCGCCCAGCTCGCCCGCTGCGGCCGCAGCGCCGCGAGCGCCGCGGACAGCGAGCAGCCGGTGCCGTGCGTGTGGCGGGTGGCCACGCGCACGGCGTCGAACACCGTGACGCGCCCGTCGACGTCCACGCCGCTCGCGCCCGGGACGGGCTCGACGAGCGCGTCCGGTGAGGTCGCGCCGTGCAGGTGCCCGCCCTTGAGCAGGACGGCGCTGCCGCTCTCGCGCGCGAACGCCCGCGCCTGCTCGAGCGACTCGTCCCACGTCGCGGCGGTCGCGGCCCCGCGGAGCACGCCGAGCTCCGGGAGGTTGGGGGTCAGCACGTCGGCGCGCGCGGCCAGCTCGCGCACGGCCTGCTCGGCGCCGACGTCGAGCAGCCGGTGCCCCGACGTCGCCACCATGACGGGGTCGAGCACGACGTACGGGGGCGCGCCCCCGGCCGAGCGCCGGCTCGCCGCGAGGTCGTCGAGCCAGGCGCCGATCTCCCGCGCGTTCGGCTCGTCGGCGACCATGCCGATCTTCACGGCGTCGATCTCCACGTCGTCCGAGACGGCGTCGAGCTGGGCGCGCAGGAACGCCGGCCCGGGCACGTGGACCGACCGCACGCCGTGGGTGTTCTGCGCCACGAGGGCGGTGGTGACCGCCATGCCGTAGGCGCCGTGCGCGCAGAACGACTTGAGGTCGGCCTGGATGCCGGCACCGCCCGTGGGGTCGGTGCCGGCGATCGACAGGACGCGGGGGCGTGCGGGGGCGAGCGTCATCGGCGGACATCCCTTCGCTGGTACGAGCCAGAGCAGGTTCGACGGGTGTGATCTCAGCCCCGCGGTCGCGGGGCACCCCGTGTCGGTCGCCTCATGCTAGCGGGCCGGTCCGGCCCCGACGCACGAGGGCGCGCCCCGTGCGGAGCGCGCCCTCGTCCCGCCCGTGCGTCCGGGTCAGCGCCGCGGCAGCTCGCCCGGCATCGGGTCGCCTTCGCCCCAGCGCGTCACCCGCAGACGGCGCCCGTCCTGCCCGGGGACGTCCTGCCCGCTACGGGCGGCCTCGTCGAGCGCCGCGCGCAGCGACTCGGGCGAGTCGTGCGTGACGCGCACGAACGAGCCGGAGAACGCGTCGAGCCCGCCGCCCGCGATCGCGACGACCATCTCGACCGTGCGCTCGACGGGCGTCCACTCCGTGCGGCCGGCGTGCATGGCCATCGAGGCGGTCATGTCCGTCTGCACGACGCCCGGCGCGACCTCGAACGTGCGCAGACCGAGCGCGTGGCCCGAGCGGTGCATGTTGGTGCCGAGCCGCAGGAGCGCCGTCTTGCTCGCGTTGTACGCGCTGGCACCCGTGGAGTCGTGCGAGCCCGCGCCGCTGTTGAGGTCCACGACGCGGCCCCCGCCGCGCGCGAGCATGCCCGGGACCACGGCCCGCGAGAGCAGGAACGGTCCGCGGACGTTGGTCTCGAGCACGGACCACCACTGGTCGGGGTCGGCTTCCCACAGCGGCACCTCGGCGTCCACGCGGCCCGCGTTGTTCACGAGCAGGTCGATGCAGCCGAGCTCGGCCACGGCCGACGCCACCGCCGCGTCCACGGCCTGCACGTCCGTGACGTCCGCCGTGACGACGACGGCACGCCCGGCCTGCGGACCGAGCCGGCCGACCTCCGCGGCGGTCTCGTCGAGCCGCCCCGCGTCCCGCGCGAGGAGCGCGACGTCGAGGCCTGCCGCCGCCAGGCCGACGGCGACGGCCCGGCCGATCCCGCGTGACGCTCCCGTGACGAGCGCGGTCCGCGCCGGCGCGACGGTCGTGCCGTCCCCGGCGGTCATGCGCGCAGCTCCGCTCCGACCCGCTCGCGCGCCGCGGCGACGGCACCCTCGCGCACCCGCGCGACGTCGTCGGCGGTGAGCGTGCGGTCCGCCGCGCGCAGGCGCAGCGAGAAGGCGAGCGACTTGCGGCCTGCGCCGACCTGCTCGCCCGTGAAGACGTCGAAGAGGCTGAGCTCCTCGAGGAGGTCGCCCGCACCCTCGGCGACCGCGGAACGCAGCGCCGCGGCGCTCACCCCGGAGTCGACGACGAACGCGAGGTCCTCCTTCGCCGCCGGGAACGCCGAGACGGGCGTCGCGGTGACCGGTTCGTCGTCCGACCCGGCGAGCAGCGCGGTGAGGTCGACCTCGAACGCCACCGAGCGGGCCGGCAGGCCGAGGTTCTCGAGCACCTTGGGGTGCAGCTCGCCCGCGTGCCCCACGACGGTCCCGTCCGCGAGCGCGAGGCGCGCGCACCGTCCGGGGTGCCACGGGGCACGCTGGGTGTCGGCGGTCACGACGACCTCCACGCCGGCGCGCTGCGCCACGAGGCGCGCCGCGTCGAGCGCGTCCGTCCAGTCGGCCGGCCGACCCGCGCCCCACCAGCCCGCGGGCTCGCGGCGCCCGACGAGCACGCCGGCGACGTGCCGCGGCTGGTCCGGCACCGCGCCGGCGAGCGCCGCGAGGGCGTCGTCCGACGGGCGCGCTGCGGGCGGCAGCGCGGGGGCTGCACCGGCCCCGGCGCGCGGCAGGGTCACGAGACCGATCTCGAACACCGCGACGTCGGGCAGGCCGCGGCCGACGTTGCGGCGCGCCGTCTCGAGCAGCGTGCTCAGCAGGTCCGTGCGCATGAGCGGACGGTCGTCGGCGATCGGGTTGGCCAGGCGCAGCGCGCGGCGCCGCTCGTCGTCGGCAGGGACGCGGAGCGCGTCGAGCTCGCCCTCGCCGACGAACGGGTAGCTGAGCGTCTCCACGAGACCGGCCTCCGCGAGCGCCCGCGCGACGGACCGCCGCACCGCCTGCTCGCGCGTGAGGCCGCGGCCGCCCGGGGCGGCCGGGAGGACCGACGGGATCGCGTCGTAGCCGACGAGACGGGCGACCTCCTCGACGAGCTCGGCCGCGCCCGTGAGGTCGGGGCGCCACGACGGCGGCGTGACGGTCAGGGCACCGGGCTCGGCGGCCTGCTCCTCGACCGTGGCGCCGAGCGCGCGCAGCGACTCGACGACCTGCTCGGTGGTGTACGGCACGCCGACGAGCCGCTCCGGCTCGCCGAGCGGCAGGCGCACGGGCGCGGGCGCGGTGGTGCGGTCCAGGTCGGACACGGCCGGGTCGGCGGTGCCGCCGCCCAGCTCGACGAGCAGGTCGACGACCCGCTGCGCCGCGACGGCCGGGAGCCGCGGGTCGACGCCGCGCTCGAACCGCTTGGCGGCCTCGCTCGACAGCTTGTGGCGGCGCGCCGTGCGGGCGACGGACACGGGGTCGAAGTGCGCCGCCTCGACGAGCACGTCGGTCGTCGTCGGGCCGACCTCGGAGGACGCGCCGCCCATGACGCCCGCGAGACCGAGCACGCGCGACGCGCGCGCGCCGTCGGGGCTGTCGGTGATGAGCAGGTCCTGCGGGTCGAGCGCGCGGTCCACGTCGTCGAGCGTGACGAGGCGCTCCCCCGGCGCCGCACGCCGCACGACCACGGGAGCGGCGACCTTCTCGAGGTCGTACGCGTGCAGGGGCTGGCCGAGGTCGAGCATGACGTAGTTCGTCACGTCGACCGCGAGCGAGATCGGGCGCATCCCGGACGCCGTGAGGCGCCGCTGCATCCACGCGGGCGTCGTCGCGGCCGGGTCGATCCCCCGCACGACGCGCGTGACGAAGCGGTCGCAGCCCGCCACACCCTGGACGGGCGCGGCGTCGTCGACCTCCACGGGGAAGCCGTCCGGCGTCGCGGCCGGCAGCGGTGCCGCGAGCGAGCCCTCCAGGCCGCGGTCGGTGAACCGCGCCCCGGTCGAGTGCGCGTACTCGCGCGCCACGCCGCGGTAGGAGAACGCGTAGCCGCGGTCCGGCGTGACGTTGATCTCGAGCACCTCGTCGCCGAGGCCGAGCAGCGCGACCGCGTCCTGGCCGGGGGTCAGGTCGTCGGCGGCGTACCCGAGGCGCGGCAGGACGATGATGCCGTCGTGGTCCTCGCCCAGGCCGAGCTCGCGCTGCGAGCAGATCATGCCGTCGGAGACGTGGCCGTAGGTCTTGCGGCTCGCGATCGGGAACGGGCCGGGCAGGACCGCGCCGGGCAGCGCGACGACGACGAGGTCGCCCTCGGCGAAGTTGTGCGCCCCGCACACGATCCCGCGCGGCTCGCCGCCGTCGGCGGCCGGGACGCCGTCGACGTTGTGCGTGCCGACGTCGACCTGGCACCAGTTGATCGTCTTGCCGTTCTTCTGCGGCTCCGGCGTCAGCCCGAGCACGCGCCCGACGACGAGGGGGCCGGTCACGGCCGCGCCGTGCACCGCCTCCTCCTCCAGGCCGACCCGCACGAGGTCGGCCGCGAGCTGCTCGGCCGTGAGCCCGGCGGGCAGGTCGACGTGGTCGCCGAGCCAGTCGAGGGCGACGTACGGCATCAGATCCCCATTCCGAACTGGGAGGAGAAGCGCACGTCGCCCTCCACCATGTCGTGCATGTCCGCGATCGAGTGGCGCAGCATGAGCGTGCGCTCGACGCCCATGCCGAACGCGAAGCCCGAGTAGACGTCGGGGTCGACGCCCACGGCGCGCAGCACGTTCGGGTTGACCATCCCGCAGCCGCCCCACTCGATCCAGCCGGCCCCGCCCTTCTTCTGCGGGAACCACAGGTCCATCTCGGCGCTCGGCTCGGTGAACGGGAAGTACGCCGGGCGCAGCCGCGTGCGCGCCTCGGGCCCGAACATGGCGCGCGCGAAGGCGTCAAGCGTGCCGACGAGGTTCGCCATCGTCAGGCCCTCGTCGACGGCCAGGCCCTCGACCTGGTGGAACACGGGCGTGTGGGTCGCGTCGAGCGCGTCGGTCCGGAACACCTTGCCGGGGCACGCGACGTACAGCGGGACGCCACGCTCGAGGAGCGAGCGCGCCTGCACCGGCGAGGTGTGGGTGCGCAGCACCAGGTTCGAGGGCTCGCCGCCCTCGCCCGCGACGTAGAACGTGTCCTGCATCTGGCGCGCCGGGTGGTCCGGCCCGAAGTTCAGGGCGTCGAAGTTGAACCACTCGGCCTCGACCTCGGGACCGTCGGCGATCTCCCACCCCAGACCGACGAAGAAGTCGGCGATGCGCTCCTGGAGGGTCTCCAGCGGGTGGCGTGCGCCGCGCGGCGCACGGTCCGTGGGGAGCGTGACGTCGACGGCCTCCTCGACGAGGACGCGCTCGTCGCGCTCGGCCTCGAGCTCGGCCTGGCGGGCCGCGATCGCCTGGTTCAGGCGTCCGCGGAGCGGGCCGAGGAGCCGCCCGGCGGTCTTCTTGTCCTCGGGCGCGAGCGCGCCGATCTGCCGGTTCGCGAGCGCGAGCGCGCTGCGGTCGCCGGCGTGCTCGGTGCGCACGGCCTTGAGGGCGCCGAGGTCGCCCGCGGCGGCGACCGCCGCGAGCGCGTCGTCGAGGACACGCTGCAGTGCGTCGGCGTCGAGGGGCGACGGCGTGGTCGGGAGGGCCGCGTCGTCGGTCCCCGCGGTGCGGGCGACGGCGGCGTCAGGGCTGGACATGCGGGCCTTCCTGGCGGTGGCGGGAGGGTGGCACGGGGCCCACGGTGCGCAGCGCGGGCCAGGTGCGCGGACGCGCCCGGCGCGTCCGCGTCATTCTAGGGCGCCCGTCCGGGCCGGTCCCGCCCACCCCGCGTCAGCGAGGCCTGACGGCGCGCGTCAGCGGCGCGGGCCCGTGACGGGCCCGGGAAATCGGCGATCGCCTCGCGCGGTCATGATCGCATCATGGCACACGACCCGGCGGCGGGACGTCGGGCAGGATGGACCTCGGGGAGGATGGACGCGTGACCGACGTCCCCCGCCCCGGCGAGGCCCGTCCCCGGGCCGACGACGCGCGGTTCCGACCCGGCGCCCGGCGCGGGCGGGTCGCGTGGCCGGCGTATGGCGACGACGCCGGGCCGGACGCGGACCCGTTGCGCCGCACGCTCGACGCGGACCTGCACGCCCAGGGCGAAGGTGAGCGGGAGGGTCGGCAGTCCGACGGCACGCGGTCGGAAGCACGTCGTGCCCGGACGGGCGCCGCGGACGCCACCGGGGCGGCGCGCGCCGCAGCGGGCACGGGTGCAGGGCAGGCGAGCAGGGCGACCGACCGTCGGACGGTGCGTCCGCCGGGGTTCTGGACCTCACTGCGGCCCGGCGTGCTCGTCGGCGGCGGCGTCGTGGCGGTGGTGCTCGTGCTCGCGCGCGCCGCGACGGGCCTCGACGGGGAGAGCACGGTCGTGGTGGCGCCCTACGGGACGACGCTGGTCGTGACGCCGCTCCTCGCCCTGGTGTGCGCGACCGGCTGGGCGGTGCACGCGCGGCGCCGTCGTGCCGCGCGCGGCGGCGGCGAGGACCTGCCCGTGCCTCGCGCGTGGCTGCGGCGCACGACGACGACGCTCGGGGTCACGCTCGCCGTCCTCGTCGTGACGCCCCTGTGGGTCGGGTTCAGCGCCTGACGACCTTCAGCGCCCGACGACGTTCAGCACCCGACGACGTTCAGCGCCCGACGGCGTGGTCCTCGCCCGCGTCCGGGCTCCCGAGCGCGAGCGTCGCGACCACGCGGTGCACCGGCCGGGCCGCGCCGACCTCCGACTCGACGAGCGCCAGGGTGTCCGCGTGCCAGCGCGGGCCGTCGTACACGGAGAGCGCGGCGGCAGGTGCCTCCAGGGCGTCGCGGACCGAGGGCACCGGCGCGCCCTCGCGTCCGCGCCGCGCACGGCGCTCCGCCCGACGCTCGGCCTCGCGAGCGCCAGCGCCTGCTCGGGCCACCGTCAGGTGCGCGCGCTGGCGTGGTCGACGGTCGACGTGCACGCCGACGTCCTCGGCCGCCGTCCCGACGTCGGCGCTCAGCGCACGCAGCTGCGCCGTGTCCCCGCCCACGCCCACCCACAGCACGCGCCGGTCGAACACGCCCGCGCCCCGCAGCGACAGCTCGAGCGGGGCCGCGCGCGTGGCCACCTCGGCGAGTGCCGCGGTCAGGTCGGGGACGGCTCCGTCGGGCACCTGCCCGAAGAAGGAGACGGTCGCGTGCCACTGCTCGCGCGGCACCCATCGCACGAGCGGCGCGCCGTCCGGGCGCAGCAGCTCGTGCGCGCGCACCCCGCCGAGCGCCAGGTCGAGGTGAGCGCTCGCCGCGGCGTCGGGGTACAGCGCCGCGAAGAGTCTCACGCGCGTGCCCCGCGGTGCGCCCGGCTCGACGCGTAGAGGCACACGGTCGCGGCCGTCGCGAGGTTCAGCGACTCGGCCCGCCCCCGGATGGGCACGCGCACGACCGCGTCCGCGAGCGCACGGTGCTCGGCGGGCAGTCCCCACGCCTCGTTCCCGAAGACCCACGCCGTCGGACGGGTGAGGTCCGGGCCGGTCGTCGCGGTACCGGCGACGTCCAGCAGATCGTCGAGGTCGTGGTCGCCCGCGCCGTCGGCCGCGAGGACCTGCAGACCGGCCTCCCGCAGGGCGTCCACGGCCGTGGGCAGACCGGAGCCCGTGACGACGGGCAGGTGGAACAGCGAGCCTGCGGTGGACCGCACGACCTTCGGGTTGTGGACGTCCACGCTGTCGCCCGCGACGACCACCGCGTCCGCGCCCGTCGCGTCGGCGGCGCGCACCACGGTGCCCGCGTTGCCCGGGTCCCGCACGGCCGCCAGGACGGCGACGAGCGCCGGCCGCTCGCGCGGCAGCGCGGACACCACGCGCTCGAGCCGCTGGGCGGCGCTGCCGCTCTCGGCCCGCACGACCGCGAGCACTCCCTGCGCGTCGGCGCTCATCGCGGCGAGCACCTCGGTCGTCGCGACGTGGACGTGCAGGCGGGCCGCACGGGCGTCGTCGACGATCTCGACGTACCGCTCGGCGGCGGCCGGCGTCACGTAGACGTCGCGCACGCGGTCCGTCGCGTGGCGCACCGCCTCGCGCACGCCCTGCGGGCCCTCGACGAGCAGCTGACCGTGGCGTGAACGCGCCGGACGCCCGGACAGTGCCCGGACCGCCCGGACCCGGTCGCTGCGAGGGTTCGTCAGCGTGGGGTCGAGGGGGTCGGGCACCGGCCGGGCGTCCGTGGCGTCGGTGCGGCTGCTCAGGCCGCGGCCTTCGGCGCGTTGACGTCCTCGGGGAGAGCGCCCTTCGCGACCTGGACGAGCGCGTTGAACGCCGCCACGTCGTTGACCGCGAGCTCCGCGAGCAGGCGACGGTCGACCTCGACACCCGCGGCCTTGAGGCCCTGGATGAGGCGGTTGTACGTCAGGCCCTGGGCGCGCGACGCCGCGTTGATGCGCTGGATCCACAGCTTGCGGAAGTCGCCCTTGCGCGCCTTGCGGTCGCGGTAGGAGTAGACGAGGGAGTGGGTGACCTGCTCCTTCGCCTTGCGGTAGAGGCGCGAGCGCTGGCCGCGGTAGCCGCTGGCGCGCTCGAGGGTCGTACGACGCTTCTTCTGGGCGTTGACCGCCCGCTTCACGCGTGCCACGTGATGCTCCTTGCAGTAGGTCTGGGGCTCAGGGACGAGCCGGACGGCGGCGGGTCGCGCCGCCGTGCCGGATCACTTGCCGAGCAGCTTCTTGATGGACTTGACGTCTGCGGGCGAGACCACCTGGTCCTGCGCGAGGCGACGCGTGCGCTTGGTGGGCTTGTGCTCGAACAGGTGACGGCGGTTGGCCTGCTCGCGCATGACCTTGCCGCTCCCCGTGATGCGGAAGCGCTTCTTGGCGCCCGAGTGCGTCTTGTTCTTCGGCATGGCTGCCGTCTCTCCTCGTGTCCGGTCACCCGCCGGCGGGCGGGCGACGTGTTCGGGTCCGGGCCGGTGGGCGCGGACCCCGTGCGGGGTCGTTCTCGGTGCCGCCTCAGCCGGCCTTGCCGCGCGGGGCGGGCTTCGGCGCGGGCCGCGGGGCGGCGGGCTTCGGCGCCGCGGGGCGCGGGGCGGCCGGGGTGGCCGTGCCCGACGACGCGGGCCGCGGCGCGGCGGCCGGCGCCGGGCGCGGGGTCGCGGGCTTGGCGGGCGCGGGCTTCGAACCCGCCGGCTTCGACGCGCTGCCGGACGCCGGGCGTGCTGACGCCGGACGCGGCCTGGGCGCAGGGGCCGGCTCCGGAGCGGGGCTCGGCGCCTCGGACGCCGGCTCGTCGGCGGAGGGCTCGTCCGTCGTGGCCTCGGTCGCGGGCGCGGCCTCGTCCGACGCAGGGGCGGCCTCGGTGGGCGCAGGGGCGGTCGGCGCCGTCTCGGGCGCCGCCTCCACCACGGTGGCCTCGGGCTCGTCCGTCGTGTCGTCAGCGGGCTCGTCGGCGACCTTGGCCGCCGCGCGCTGGGCGGACTTCGTCAGGCGGGGCTCGGCCTCCTGCGCGCGCTTGCGCTGCTCGCTCTTGGCGTCGGCCTTCTTCTTCACCGGGCCGAGCACCATCGTCATGTTGCGCCCGTCCTGCTTGGGCATGGACTCGACGAAGCCGAGCTCGGCGACGTCCTCGGCCAGGCGCTGCAGCAGGCGCACGCCCATCTCCGGGCGCGACTGCTCGCGACCACGGAACATGATCATGACCTTGACCTTGTCGCCCGCGGAGAGGAAGCGCTCGACGTGGCCCTTCTTCGTGCCGTAGTCGTGCGGGTCAATCTTGAGGCGGAAGCGGATCTCCTTGAGGACGGTGTTCGCCTGGTTCCGCCGCGCCTCGCGCGCCTTCATGTCGGACTCGTACTTGAACTTGCCGAAGTCCATGAGCTTGGCGACGGGCGGACGGGCGTCCGGGGCGACCTCGACCAGGTCGAGGTCGGCGTCCTGGGCAAGGCTCAGGGCAACCTCGGTGCGGACGACGCCGACCTGCTCCCCGCCGGGACCGATGAGTCGGACCTCGGGGACGCGGATCCGATCGTTGATGCGAGGCTCGCTGATGTGATGCTCCTAGGAAGTCGTCGGTAGACCGCCCGGGACGAGGAAGGCCCCCGACCCTGAGCACAGGGTGGAGGCCATCGATCGGCGTCGACGCAGGTCGACGACCGTGCCTGGACGAGGTGCCACGAGCACCGCCGTCCGGACCAGGACCCGGCCTCTGTCGCGACGTGCGTTGACGGTCGAGACCCGGGTGGGATGGGATCCACTTGCGCACCTGCACGCCGCTCCCGGGCTCCGGCGCCACCACGACGGGCCGCACCGGACCTCCAGGCGCATCGCGCAGGTCGGTCAGCCATCAAGGCTACCAGAGGCGGGCTCCGCCGCCCACGCGGCCCGTCGCGACCGACCGGTCGGCGCCCGGACCGACATGCTGGACCACCTCCATCATTGGAACGGTTCCAGATTACGGGTAGGGTGTCGCCCATGACGACGGCACCCTCCGGAACCCCGGCCGCGCCGCACCGCGCGGCGGGGACCGCGGAGCGCGCCCGGCACGAGGCCGAGCTGCGCGAGCACGGGCTGCGCGTCACGGCCGCCCGCCTCGCCGTGCTCGACGCCGTCGGCACGCGCCAGCACGCCGACGCCGACGCCGTGCTGCGCAGCGTGCGCTCGTCCCTCGGCTCGGTGTCGGTCCAGGCGGTCTACGACGTGCTGCACACGCTCACCGACCACGGCCTCCTGCGGCGGATCGAGCCCGCCGGCCACCCCGCGCGCTACGAGCGCCGGCTCGGGGACAACCACCACCACGTGGTGTGCCGCCGCTGCGGCGCCGTCGCCGACGTCGACTGCACCGTGGGCCACGCACCCTGCCTCGTCCCGAGCGACACCTCCGGCTTCCGCGTCGACACCGCCGAGGTGACGTTCTGGGGCCTGTGCCCCGACTGCGCGGAGTGACCGCCCCGACCCACGCCTGACCGCCCCCACGACCCGCGCACCGCGCAGGTCCTCGACGAAGGAGCACCATGACCGACCGCTTCACCACGACGAACAGCGGCGCGCCCGTCGCGTCCGACGCGCACGCGCAGACCGTCGGCGCCGACGGCCCGATCGTCCTGCACGACCACTACCTCGTCGAGAAGCTGGCCCAGTTCAACCGCGAGCGGGTCCCCGAGCGCGTCGTGCACGCCAAGGGCGGCGGCGCGTTCGGCACGTTCACCGTCACGGGGGACGTGAGCGCGTACACGCGCGCCGCCCTCTTCCAGCCGGGCGCGACGACCGAGATGCTGGCCCGATTCTCCTCCGTCGCCGGCGAGCAGGGCTCCCCCGACACGTGGCGCGACCCGCGCGGCTTCGCGCTGAAGTTCTACACGAGCGAGGGCAACTACGACCTCGTGGGCAACAACACCCCGGTGTTCTTCCTGCGCGACGGCATCAAGTTCCCGGACTTCATCCGCTCGCAGAAGCGCCTGCCGGGCTCGAACCTGCGCGACAACGACATGCAGTGGGACTTCTGGACGCTCTCCCCCGAGTCGGCGCACCAGGTCACGTGGCTCATGGGCGACCGCGGCCTGCCGTCGTCGTGGCGCCACATGGACGGCTTCGGCTCGCACACCTACCAGTGGATCAACGCTGCGGGCGAGCGCTTCTGGGTGAAGTACCACTTCAAGACCCAGCAGGGCATCGACAACCTGTCGAACGACGAGGCGTCGCAGCTCGCCGGGTCGGACTCCGACCACCACATCCGGGACCTGTACGAGCACATCGAGTCGGGCGACTTCCCGCGCTGGACGCTCTCCGTGCAGGTCATGCCGTACGAGGACGCCAAGTCCTACCGGTTCAACCCGTTCGACCTCACCAAGGTGTGGCCGCACGCGGACTACCCGCTGGTCGAGGTCGGCGTGATGGAGCTCAACCGCAACCCGGAGAACTACTTCGCCGAGATCGAGCAGGCGACGTTCGCGCCCAGCAACTTCGTGCCGGGCATCGCGACCAGCCCGGACAAGATGCTCCTCGCGCGGATCTTCTCCTACGCCGACGCGCACCGGTACCGGGTGGGCACGAACCACGCCCAGCTGCCCGTGAACGCGCCGCGGGCCGCCGCCGAGGGCGGGCACTCGTACGCCAAGGACGGCGCGATGCGCTACTCCTTCTCGTCGGCCACGACGCCGGTCTACGCCCCGAACAGCCTCGGCGGGGCGCACGCCGACCCGGCGCGCGCCGCGGAGTCGGCGGGCTGGGAGGCCGACGGCGAGCTCACCCGCTCCGCCGCGACCCTCCACCCCGAGGACGACGACTTCGGCCAGGCGGGCACGCTCTACCGTGAGGTCTTCGACGGCCCCGCGCGCACGCGGTTCCTCGAGACCATCACGGGGCACGTGGGCGGCGTGCGCAGCGCCGAGATCCGCGAGCGCGCGATCCAGTACTGGACGAACGTCGACGCCGAGCTCGGTGCCGCCCTGCGCGTCGCGCTCGAGTCCGAGGGTGCACCGGTCGAGACGGGGCAGCCCGCGACCGCGAGCGAGCCCGTCCGCGCCTGACGCCGCCGCAGGACGCCTGACGACGGCCGTCGCCCACCCGGGCGGCGGCCGCCGTCGTCCCCCGCGCCGAGCCGTCGACGTCCTGCACGGCACGGGCACGGGGTCCCGACGGAGGGCCGACCGGGTGGGAGGATGGTGCCATGACTACGGAGAACGTCCCCGCCCAGGGCGCTACCGCCGACGCCGTGCGCGACATCGCGGACGTCGCGGCGGTCGAGGTGATCACCTCGGCGGCCGTCCACCTCATGAGCGCCGCGGCCGTCAAGTGCGGCCTCGCGGAGGACGCCGAGGCGCAGGGCCACCTGGACCTGGACGAGGCGCGCAAGCTCATCAACGCGCTCGCGGCGCTCGTCACGGCCAGCGCACCGGACATCGGCAACCAGCACGCACGGTCGCTGCGCGACGGCCTGCGCTCGCTGCAGCTCGCGTTCCGCGAGGCGTCGGCGTACCCGGACGCACCCGGCGAGGGCCCCGGCGAGAAGTACACGGGCGCGGTCAGTTGAGCGTCCCGCCCGTGCCCGAGAGCGTCCCGCGCGGCGCCGTGCCCGCGCCGTCGTTCGCGCCCACGCGGGACACCGCGGGCGACGACGTCGCCGCCTCGTCCTCCGGCGACGAGGTCACGACCCGGCCCACGGGCGGCGACCGTCCCGCGGACGCCCCCGCCGCGCCACGTCGGCGCCGCGGGCTCGTGGCGGCGGTCGTCGTGCTCTCGGTCCTGCTCGCCGCGGCCCTCGGCGTCGGCGCGTACCTGTGGGTGACCACGACGCGGTGGCAGGAGTCGAGCGCCGAGTGGGAGACGACGTCGCGCGGCCTGGGCGAGGACGTCGCCCGCCTGCAGGCGGAGCTCGACGGCGCCAACGCGGAGCTCGAGTCGGCGCGCGGGCAGCTCGCGGCGGCCCAGCAGCGGATCACGGACCTCGCGAACGAGAAGGCCCAGCTCGGCGACGAGAACGAGGCCTCCCAGCAGTACCTGGACTACCAGAGCCGCGTGTCCGAGGCCGCCGGCACCGTCGCCGCCGCGCTCGGCCAGTGCACGACGGCCCAGTCCCAGCTCATCGGCTACCTGGGCGACCGTGACGCGTACGACCCGGCGGACCTCGAGCGCTTCTCGGGGCAGGTCGACGAGCTGTGCCAGGCCGCGACGGACGCGAACGCGCAGCTGCAGCAGGAGCTCGCCGGATGACGCGGACCACGGCAGGCTCGGCGCGACGCCGGCCCGGCCGCCGACCGCTGCGCACCGCGGTCGTGGCGGCCGCCGCCGTCGCCTCGCTCGCGTCGGGCTGCGGCGTCCTGCCCGCGCTGCCCGAACCCGTGCCGGACACCGTCGTGCCGTCCTTCGCGGCGCCCGACGAGCCCGCAGGGTCGGAGAACCTGTCGCCCGACGGCTCGGACGCCGTGAGCCGGATGGCGGTGCGGATCCGCAACGTCGGCTGCGAGGGGTTGTCCACCGGCTCGGGGTTCGCGCTGGACGCGCGCACGATCGTCACGAACAAGCACGTCGTCGACTCCTCGCGCTCCCTGCAGCTGCTCACCTACGACGGCCGGGACATCGCCGCCCAGACCGCGAGCACGGCCGACCTGGCCGACCTCGCCGTCGTGCGCACCGCCGAGGACCTCCCGTCCTCGCCGACACTGGCTGAGGACGACCCTGCGCCGGGCGACCCCGTGACGGTCGTCGGCTACCCGGAGGGCGGACGGCTCACCGTGACGAAGGGCACGGTCATCGGCACCGCGACCGACCCGCTGCACGAGAACCTCGGCGAGGTCCTGGTGACGGACGCACCCGTCGAGCCGGGCAGCTCGGGCTCCGCGGCGCTCGACGACTCCGGCCGGGTGATCGGCGTGGTGTACGCCAAGACGTCGACCGACAAGAGCCTGCTCGTCCCGGTCAGCACGCTGCGCGACCTGCTCGCGGACGAGGCCTCGTTCACACCGGCCCCCGCCTGCGACGGGTGAGCCGCACCGCGGCCGCCGGACCCTCGCGCACCGGGTACGTGCAGGTCTACCCTCGGTGCGCATGGCACACCACGAGAGCTCGGGCGACGCTCGCGCCGTCGACCCGGCACACATCACGCAGGCCGCACGCGACACGCTGAGCATCCGCAGAGTCTTCGGCGAGCCGTACGAGCGCGGCGGGACGCTCGTCATCCCCGTCGCCGGCGTCTGGGGCGGCACGGGGTCCGGCTGGGGGTCCGGGTCCGGGTCGCTCTCGGGCAAGGGCGCCGCCGACCGCGGACGCCGGCCGGAGCCCGGCACCAGCACCTCGTCCGGGGACGGCGCGGCTCCCGGCGGCTCCGGCGGGGGCGACGCGAGCGGGGACGCCGGAGGCGAGGGCTCGGGCGGCGGAGGAGGCTTCGGCGTCCGCGTGCGGGCGAAGGGGGTCTACGTCGTCGACGACGCCGGCGTGCGTTGGCAGCCCGCCCTCGACCTCAACCGCGTGATCCTCGGGGGGCAGGCCCTCGCCGCGGTCGCGACGGTCGCCGTCGCGCTGGCGTGGGCGCTCGGACGGCGCCGGCGCTAGTCCGCCCGGCCGACGCGCAGCTCGAGCCCGTCCACGCGCTCCGACACGACCTCGTCGGTGGCGAGCGCGGCGTTCACGCCGGCGAGCACCGCGTCCAGACCGGCGCGGTCCAGGCCCGCGTCGATGCGCAGCACGACGGCCACCTCGGCGCGGCGGCCCGGCTCGGCCCACGCCCGCGCGACGTGCGGCAGGCCGCCCACGGCCGCCTCGACCGCGGCCTGGACCTCGCGGTCCACGACGCCGTCCACCACGGCCGGGCGCCACGGCTTGTCCTGGGCCAGCGCCCACACGGCCGGACGCGGGACGAGCGCGGTCACGGGACCTGCAGGGTCGACGACGAGCAGCGACCAGTCCTCGCTCACGGCGGAGAGCCCGGCACGGCGCGCGTCGACCGGCACCGGCCGCGCGTCGGGACGCCACGCCGCCATGCTGGCCACGGACGTGAACACGGGCAGCGCGCGCCGGCCGTCCGGCGCCTCGAGCGCCACGACGCCGGCGGACGCCTCCTTGTCCACCGCGTGCCCGTGCTCGCCCTCCTCCGCGCGGCCGAGCTCGGCGAGGATCGGCACGAGGACGCGGCTGCGTGCGAGCCGGTCGACGACGTCCGCGAGCGGCGCGCGACCGGCCTGGTACTCCGCGAGCGAGGCCGCGAGCTCGGGGTCGGCCGACCCGTCGTCCCCCGCGAACCCCGAGGACGGGGGCAGCGCCTTCCCGGCGCCCGTCCCCGTGTCGTCGCCGGCCGTCACGGCCGGCCCGCGACGTCGAGCGCCTGGGGCAGCGTGAACGCACCCGCGTAGAGGGCCTTGCCCACGATCGCGCCCTCGACGCCGGCGGGCACGAGGCCGCGCAGTGCCTCCAGGTCCGCGAGGCTCGAGATGCCCCCGGAGGCCACGACCGGTGCGTCGGTGCGGGACGCGACGTCGCGCAGGAGGTCGAGGTTCGGGCCGCGCAGCGTCCCGTCCTTCGTCACGTCGGTGACGACGTACCGCGCGCACCCGGCGGACTCGAGCCGGTCGAGGACCTCCCACAGGTCGCCGCCCTCCTGCGTCCAGCCGCGGGCGGCGAGCGTCGTGCCCCGCACGTCGAGCCCGACGGCGACCTGGTCCCCGTGCTCGGCGATCACCTTCGCCGTCCACTGCGGGTTCTCGAGCGCCGCCGTGCCGAGGTTGACGCGCCGTGCGCCCGTCGCGAGAGCGCGCTCCAGCGAGGCGTCGTCGCGGATGCCGCCCGACAGCTCGACCTGCACGTCGAGCCGGCCCACCACGTCGGCGAGCAGCTCGGCGTTGGAGCCGCGGCCGAACGCCGCGTCGAGGTCGACGAGGTGGATCCACTCCGCGCCCCCGGACTGCCAGTCGAGCGCGGCGGCGAGCGGGTCGCCGTACGAGGTCTCCGAGCCGGCCTCGCCCTGGACGAGGCGGACGGCCTGCCCGTCGGCGACGTCGACGGCGGGCAGCAGCACGAGGCGGTCGGTCACGAGAGTCTCCATCGGTCGTGGCGCGGGACCTCCGCGCCGGGTGGTGTGCGGCGCGCGAGCGACGGCGGTGCCGCCGTCGCCCGCGCCCCGGTGGCGTGCGGTCAGAGCGATCGCACCCAGTTCTCGAGCAGCGTCGCGCCCGCGTCGCCGGACTTCTCCGGGTGGAACTGGGTGGCCGACAGCGGCCCGTTCTCGACGGCGGCGACGAAGCGCCCGCCGTGGTCGGACCACGTGACGAGCGGTCGCCGGATCGGCGAGTCCCCCGGCAGGTCGTCGCCGAGCGTGAACGTGCGCGCCGCGTACGAGTGGACGAAGTAGAAGCGCTCGTCCTCGATGCCGCGGAACAGCACGCTGCCGTCCGGGACGTCGACGGTGTCCCACCCCATGTGCGGGACGATCTCCGCCTCGAGCCGGTCGACGAGCCCGGGCCACTCCCCCAGCCCCTCGGCGAGCGTGCCGTGCTCGTCACCCTGCTCGAACATGACCTGCATCCCGACGCAGATGCCGAGCACCGGGCGGCCGCCGGCGAGCCGGCGCCCCACGATCTCGTTCCCGCGCACCGAGCGCAGCCCTTCCATCACGGCGGCGAACGCGCCCACGCCCGGGACGACGAGACCGTCGGCCTCCTGGGCCCGGGTGCGGTCCGCGGTCAGCTCGACGTCGGCGCCCACGCGCTCGAGCGCGCGGACGGCGGAGCGCACGTTGCCGAAGCCGTAGTCGAGCACGACCACGGACGGCCGGCGCGCGCCGGGACCCGCGGTCGCCGCCGTGCCCGTCGCAGGGCTCTCGTTCCCGTCCACGCCCTGGCTCACTTCTTGCGCGCCCGACGGCCCGCCGCGGTGAGCAGACGCATGGCCTTCCAGCGAGAGATCGACGTGCTCGCCACGACGCCGTCGAGGTCCGCGAGCGTGCTCGCCCCCGTCAGCAGGTCCTCGAGCTCCTCGGGGGCGCCGCCGAGCACGAGACCCGGCGCGAGCACGTCGCCGGCGGCGCCGTCGGTCCACCGCGTCATGGACAGCTGCTCCCCGCGACGCTCCACGAGGACGAGCGGGACGCCCTTGACGAGCGTCGTGATCGCGGCGGCGGCGTGCGCGGGGGCGTCGCCCGCCCGGTCGCGCAGCAGGGCGACGGCGCCCACGTCCGTCGCCACGACGTCGGCCTCCACCTGGGCGAGCGAGCACGCCGCGGCGAGCGGCTCCGCGCCCGCGATCTGGGTCACCAGCGCGACCAGCTCGGGGATCTCGCCGTCCGTCAACGAGGACAGGTCGTCGGGGATCTCGATGCCGTCGAGCGCGTCGACGCCGTCCGTGCCGTCCGCGACGGAGCGCAGCTCCGGGTCGTCGTCGCGCGGGGCCGGGGCGTTCGGGTCCTGGGTCACAGTGCTCCCTTGGTCGACGGGATGCCCTCGACGCGCGGGTCGGGTGCGACCGCGGCGCGCAGGGCGCGGGCGAGGGCCTTGAACTGCGCCTCCACGACGTGGTGCGGGTCGCGGCCGGCGAGCACGCGCACGTGCAGGCAGATGCCGGCGTGGTGGGCGATCGACTCCAGCACGTGACGCGTGAGCGAGCCCGTGAAGTGCCCGCCGATGAGGTGGTACTCCTGCCCCTCCGGCTCCCCCGAGTGCACGAGGTACGGGCGCCCGGACACGTCCACGACGGCGAGGGCGAGCGCCTCGTCGAGCGGCACCGTGGCGTCGCCGAAGCGGGAGATGCCGCGCTTGTCGCCGAGCGCGACCCGGAGGGCCTCGCCGATGGCGATCGCGACGTCCTCGACCGTGTGGTGGGCGTCGACGTGGGTGTCGCCGGTCGCCTCGACCGAGAGGTCGACGAGCGAGTGCTTGCCCAGGGCGGTGAGCATGTGGTCGTAGAAGGGGACCGTCGTCGAGATCTCGGTCCGGCCGGTGCCGTCGAGGTCGAGCTCGACGACCACGCTCGACTCGGACGTCGCGCGCTCGATGCGCGCGGTGCGCTTCACAGTCCTGCCACCTCCACGAGGGCGTCGCGGAACGCCCGCATCTCGTCGCGGGTGCCGATCGACACCCGCAGCCATCCGTCCGGTCCAGTCTCCCGGATGAGCACGCCGCGTTCCAACAGGGCAGCCCAGACCGCGTGGCGGTCGGGGAACGTCCCGAAGAGCACGAAGTTCGCGTCGGACTCCGCGACCTCGAGCGCGCGGCCGTCGGCGTGCCGCAGCGAGCGCAGCCACGCGACGGTCGCGTCGCGCTCGGCGCGCAGGGCCTCGACCTGGGCGAGCAGCTCGCCGGAGTGCGCCAGCGCGGCCCGCGCGACGGCCTGCGTCACGGCCGACAGGTGGTACGGCAGCCGCACGACGCGCAGGGCGTCGACGACGGCGGGCGCCGCCGCCAGGTACCCCACGCGGGCGCCGGCGAGGGCGAACGCCTTGGACATCGTGCGCGAGACCGCCAGGTTCGGGTACCGGGCGAGCAGCTCGAGCGCGGAGGGCGTGCCCGCCCGGCGGAACTCGCCGTACGCCTCGTCGACCACGACGACGGCGGGCGCGGTGGCGCCGTCGGACCCCGTGGGCACGGCGACCTCCAGCGCCGCCTCGCACACCGCCGCGACCGTCGTCGCGGGCAGCGCGGTACCGGTGGGGTTGTTCGGGCTGGCGAGCAGGACCACCGACGGCTGCTCGCGCGCGATCACCTCGCGGGCGTGCTGCGGGTCGAGCGTGAAGTCCTCGGCGCGGCGCCCCACGACCCAGCGCGTGTGCGTGTCACGGGCGTACTCGGGGTACATCGAGTACGTCGGCGCGAACGACACGGCCGTCCGGCCGGGGCCGCCGAACGCCTGGAGCACGTGGAGCATGACCTCGTTCGAGCCGTTCGCGGCCCACAGCTGCGCGGCGTCGAGGCCCACGCCGGACTCCGCGGCGAGGTACGCCGCGAGGTCGCCGCGCAGGGCGAGGAAGTCGCGGTCCGGGTAGCGGTTGAGCCCCGACGCCGCCTCGCGCACCGCCTCCGCGATCGTCGCGACCACGGCCGGAGCAGGAGCGTACGGGTTCTCGTTGACGTTGAGGAGCACGGGCACGTCGAGCTGCGGCGCGCCGTACGGCTCGATCCCGGCGAGCTCGGGGCGCAGGGGCAGCCCGGTGCCGCCGGCGGCGGGGGGTGGGGTCACCTGCACAGTCTACGAACGCCGGGGACCGCGCCCGCCGTGACGTCCGGCACGCGGGCACGCCTCAGGCCGAGGTGACGCGCCCGCCGTCGACGGTCACGGCGACCTCGGTCAGCGGGGACGGCGCCGGACCGCCGAGGACCGCACCCGTCGCGAGGTCGAACCGCGAGGCGTGGCACGGGCACACCAGCTCGCCCTCCCCCGGCCCGACCGTGCACCCCTGGTGGGTGCAGACCGCGCTGAACGCCGCGAACGTCTCCTCCGCCGGCCGGGTCACCAGGACCGGGGCGTCGTCGACGGTGACGGCGACCGCCCCGCCGACCGGGACGTCGTCGGCCTGCGCGAGCACCTCGCCGGCCGGCACGCCGGAGCCCTGGCTCCCGGTACCCGCCGGCTCGTCGCGGGCGCCGGTCGCAGGCCCGCCCCCGCACGCCGCGAGGACCGCGAGCGCCGCGCCCGCGCCCGACCCGGCGAGCACGGCACGGCGCGTGGGGCCGGGCACGGGGACCGACGCGCGCGGCACGTGGACGCCCGGCCGGGCGACGGCCGTCCGCCGCGGCGCGTCGTCGTGCTGTGCGTCCATGTCGGCCTCCCCTGCCGTCCGGCCCGCCCGTTGTCCGCGTCCGGGTCCGCCGTGCGCGACGTCGCGCACGGCGCTTCAATTGAAGCACCGGGGCGCTCCGCGTGCTCCGGGACGCGCCACCCGGGGCCGTCGCCGTCGGACGCGCCCCGTCGCACGTCGGCGCGCGCTCGTCGTCCCCGCGGAGGGAGCCGCGATGGCCACGTCCGGCCCGCCGGGCCCGCCCCCTCGCCCGGCGCACGCCCGGGGCGCGTGGGTCCTGCGCGGCCTGACCGCCGCCGGTCTCCTGCTGTCCGCGGACGTCCACCTCGTGCTGTACCTCGAGGGGTACCGGGACATCGTCGTCGTCGGCCCCCTGTTCCTGCTGAACGCGGTGTCCGGCGTCGTGCTGGGGGTTCTCGTGCTGACGTGGCGGCACTGGTTGCCGCTCCTGGCGGCGATCGGCTTCGGCGCCCTCACGCTGGCCGCCTTCTACGTGTCGACGACCGTCGGGTTCTTCGGGGTCGACGAGACCGTCGGGGGGACCCAGCAGGTGCTCGCCGCGGTCGCCGAGTGGGTGGCGGTCGTCGCCGGGAGCGTCGCGCTCGTGGTGGAACGACGCAGGTCGCGCACCGGGACGCCCTGAGGCGACGGCGCAGGGCTGGGGACGACCTGCCGCCCCATGGTCGGGTGCGCCTACGATCGGGCGGGTGAGCTCCACCGACCCGTACGCCGACCTGCCCTTCGACCCCGCGGACGAACCGCCGCTCGACGACCCGTACGGCGACCCGTGGGAGCCGGCCGGGACGGGCGCCCCGGACGCCGGGAGGCCGGTCACGGCTCCTGCGGAGCAGGACGGGCGGCCGTCCCCCGGTGCCGGCGCGCCGCCCGCCGCGGGCCCCGCCGCTGCGCGCGGGGACGGCGACGCGGTCAAGCGCGCGAAGCTCGCCATGCTGCGCGGGCTGCTCGACGGGGAGTCGCTGCGCGAGGACGCCGAGACGGCGCTGCGCGCGCTCGTGGGCCGGGACGACGCGCGGCTGCGCGACGACCAGTGGCGTGCGATCGAGGCGCTCGTCGCGTTCCGGCGCCGCGCGCTCGTCGTGCAGCGCACCGGGTGGGGCAAGTCTGCGGTGTACTTCGTCGCGACGCGGCTCCTGCGCGACCGCGGCGCGGGACCGACCGTCATCGTCTCCCCGCTGCTCGCCCTCATGCGTGACCAGATCGCGGCCGCGGCGCGCGCGGGGATCCGCGCCGTGACGATCAACTCCGCGAACGTCACCGAGTGGGAGGACGTGCACGCCGCGATCGCCGCCGGGGAGGTCGACGTGCTGCTGTGCTCGCCCGAGCGGCTCAACAACCCCGGGTTCCGCGACGAGGTGCTGCCGCGGCTCGCCGCGGACGCCGGCCTCGTCGTCGTGGACGAGGCCCACTGCATCTCCGACTGGGGGCACGACTTCCGGCCCGACTACCGGCGCATCCGCACGCTCCTGGCCGACCTGCCGACCGGGATCCCGGTGCTGGCGACGACGGCGACCGCCAACGAGCGCGTGACGGCGGACGTCGCCGAGCAGCTCGGTGTGCGTGCGGAGGCGGCGCAGCCCGGCGCGTCCGACGAGGTGCTCGTCCTGCGCGGCGCGCTCGACCGCGAGTCGCTGCACCTGGCCGTGCTCCCCCTGCCCGACCAGCCCTCGCGCGTCGCGTGGCTCACCGAGGCGCTGCAGGACGTCGACGGCTCGGGCATCGTCTACTGCCTCACCGTGTCGGCCGCCGAGCAGGTCGCGAGCCAGCTGCGCGCGGCGGGCCTCGCCGTGGCGTCGTACACCGGCCAGACCGACCCGGCGGAGCGCGAGCGTCTCGAGGAGGACCTCAAGGAAAACCGCGTCAAGGCGCTCGTCGCGACGTCGGCGCTGGGCATGGGCTTCGACAAGCCCGACCTCGCGTTCGTCGTGCACCTGGGCGCGCCGAGCTCCCCCATCGCCTACTACCAGCAGGTCGGCCGTGCAGGTCGCGGGGTGGACGACGCGGTCGTCGTCCTGCTGCCCGGCGAGGAGGACCGCCGCATCTGGGAGTGGTTCGCGTCCACCGCGTTCCCGCCGCAGGCACAGGTGCGTGCGACCCTCGACGCGCTCGGGAGCGGGGGGACGCAGTCGGTCGCGCAGCTCGAGACGCAGGTCGACCTCAAGCGGTCGCGTCTCGAGGGCATGCTCAAGGTGCTCGACGTCGACGGCGCGGTGCGGCGCGTCAAGGGCGGCTGGGAGGCCACCGGGCGCCCGTGGTCCTACGACGCCGAGCGGTACGCGCGCGTCGACCAGACCCGCGAGGCCGAGCAGCGCGCGATGCTCGACTACCAGGCGACCACCGGCTGCCGCATGGCGTTCCTGCGCGCCGCCCTCGACGACCCGGAGCTCGAGCAGGGGTGGGAGTGCGGGCGGTGCGACCGCTGCGGCGGCGTGGAGCTGCCCGCGGCGCCGGACGCCGAGACGGTCGCCGCCGCGCGGGCCGACATGGACCGCCCCGGCGTCGAGGTCGTCGCGCGCCGGCAGTGGCCGAGCGGGATGGACCGGCTCGGGATCGACGTGCGCGGCCGGATCGCCGCGGAGGAGCAGGCGGAGACCGGGCGCGCGGTCGCACGGCTCGACGGGCTCGGCTGGTCCGCGCCGCTGCGCGAGCTGTTCGCGCCCGGCGCGCCGGACGGCGAGACGCCCGTCCCCCTGCGCCGGGCCGCGGCGCGCGTGCTCGACGAGTGGGACGCGCTCCACGACCCGCACCCCGCCCCGGCCGACGGCGACGAGGGCGCCGAGGCGGAAGCGCCCGCGGAGCGCCGGCTGCTCCTCGACGGCGTCGTGGCGGTGCGCTCGGTCACGCGACCGCACCTCACCCACCACCTCGCGAGCGGGCTCGCCGCCTACCTGGGTCGCCCGCTCATCGGGGCGATCGGGCCCGTGCCGGGCCGCGAGGAGCCCGGCCGGCACGACGTGAACTCGGCGACGCGGCTCGCGGGCGTCGCGGCGCGCCTGCAGCTCGAGCTCTCGCCCGCGGCGCTGGCCGGCCTCCCCGGGCGACGCGTGCTCCTCGTCGACGACTGGACCGAGTCGGGCTGGACCCTCACGGTCGCCGCACGCCTGCTGCGCCAGGCGGGCGCCGAGGCCGTCCACCCGTTCGTGCTCGGGGTGCGCTGAGCGTGCCGCGCCCGGGGCCGCGGCTCACCAGCGCAGCCGCAGCTCCGTGTACGTCGTGTCGGTGAACCCGAGCGAGCGGTAGAGCCTCTCCCCCTCGGGCGTGGTGTGCAGCGCGACGGAGTCGGCTCGCGCCGCGCGCGCCCACCCGACGGCCGCCTCGACGCACGTGCGCGCCAGGCCCCGGCCCCGCGCGCGCGGCAGCGTGCAGACGTTCGTCACGTGCGCCGTGAGCCCGCGCGCGTTCCGCGCCGACGGCGCACCCCTGCTCAGCGTCACCAGGGCACCCGCGACCACCTCGCCGTCGTCGTCCACGACGAACGCGGCCGCGTCCTCGCCGGAGAGCGCCGCCCGGAACCACACGAGAGCGCGCTCCTGCCACTCCGGAGCCTCGGCGTCGGGCTCGCCCATCGCGCGCATGAGCTCGACGCGCAGCGCCACCAGCGCCGGTGCGTCGCCCGGACGCGCCCGCCGCACGACGACGTCGACCGTCACCGGCGACCGCCTCAGTGGAAACGGGCGCGCACGGCCTCGCCGTGCGCCGGCAGGTCCTCGTCGTTCGCGACGGCGACGATGCGGTCGGCGAGCTCCCCGAGCGCCTCGCGGTCGTACTCGATCACCTGCACCGCCTTGACGAAGCTGTGCACGCCGAGCCCGCTCGCGAAGTGGGCGCAGCCACCCGTGGGCAGCACGTGGTTCGACCCCGCCATGTAGTCCCCCAGGGACACGGGCGACCACGGACCGACGAAGACCGCGCCCGCGCTGCGCACCCGGTCCGCGAGCGCCGCTGCGCCCTCGGTCTGGATCTCCAGGTGCTCGGCGCCGTAGGCGTCGACGACGGCGAGCCCGTGCTCGACGTCGTCCACGAGGACGACGGCGGACTGCGGACCGCCGAGCGACCGGGCGACGCGCTGCGCGTGCTTCGTCTCCGGGACGAGGTCTACGAGCCGCGCCTCGACGGCCGCGGCGAGCTCGACCGAGGGCGTCACGAGGACCGCGGCGGCCAGCGGGTCGTGCTCGGCCTGGCTGATGAGGTCGGCGGCCACGTGGCCGGCGTCGGCGGTCGCGTCCGCGAGGATCGCGATCTCGGTGGGCCCGGCCTCGGCGTCGATGCCGACCACCCCGCGCACGAGACGCTTGGCCGCCGCGACGAACACGTTCCCCGGGCCGGTCACCACGTCGACCGGCTCGCACAGCACGTCGCCGTCCTGCGGCGCTTCACCCGACGCCCCGTACGCGAGCATCGCCACCGCCTGGGCGCCACCGACGGCGTAGACCTCGTCCACGCCGAGCAGCGCGCACGCCGCGAGGATGGTGGGGTGCGGCAGCCCGCCGCCCTCGCGCTGGGGCGGGGACGCGACCGCGAGGCTCGCCACGCCCGCCTCCTGCGCCGCGACGACGTTCATGACGACCGACGACGGGTACACCGCGAGACCGCCCGGCACGTACAGCCCCACGCGTCCCACCGGGACCCAGCGCTGGCGGACCTGCGCGCCGGGCGCGACCTGCACGGTGAAGTCCTGCGGACGCTGGGCCGCGTGCACCAGCCGCACGCGCCGGATCGCCTCCTCGAGACCCGCGCGCACCGCCGGGTCGAGCTCCGCGAGCGCCGTCGTGAGCGCGTGCGGCGGCACGCGCAGGTGCTCGGGCCGCACGCCGTCGAAGCGCTCGGCGTACTCGCGCAGCGCGCTCGCCCCGCGCTCGCGCACCGCCTCGAGGATCGGCGCGACCTGCTGCGCGGCGTCCTCGACGCCGACCTCGGCGCGCGGAAGGGTGTCGACGAGCTCGCGGGCGCTCAAGGTCCGGCCACGCAGGTCGATGCGGGTGATCATGCGACGAGTCTAGGAGGGCACCGGCCGAGCACGGAACGTGCGGGCACGAGGTGCGACGATGTCCCCATGGACCAGCCTGCGGACGCCACCCTCCCCACGGTCGAGATCGCCGACGACGTCATCCGCCTGGGGCAGTTCCTCAAGCTCGCGGGGCTCGCGGAGTCCGGCGCGCAGGCGCGCGACCTCGTCGCCGACGGGGAGGTCCGCGTCAACGGCGAGGTCGACACGCGCCGGGGCCGCCAGCTGCGACGCGGCGACACGGTGACGGTCGAGCACCCGCAGGGTCAGCAGGGCGCGACGGTGGCCTGACCTCCCTCGCCGGCGCGGGCGGTGCGGCCTATCCCGCCATGTACGTCGAGGACATCACCTTGTCCGGCGTGAGCCGCAGCACGACCCGCTCCGGGTTGGGCGACAGCTGCCGGTAGCGACGCGCGTAGCGGGCCACGGCGTCGGCGACCTCCGCCTCGTCCTCGACGACCTCGACGGTCCCTTCGAGCGTCATCCAGCGGCCCCCGTCGACCTGGCACACGGCTGCCCGCGGCGGCGCGCCGTCCGGGCCCCGACGGCGCGCGTTGCGTGCCTTGACCGACGACCGGTTGCACGTGATCCGCACCACGCCGGCGTCCGGGTCCCACGTGAAGGCGACGGGCACGACGTGCGGGGTCCCGTCGGCGCGCAACGTCGTCAGCGTGGCGAGGTGCCGCTCGGTGACGAAGACGCGCTGCTCGGGGTTGAGGCGGATCACGCGGCCGGCTCCAGGTCGGGGCGCGAGGCCGGGCGGGTCACACGAGGCACGACGGCCCCAGCAGCGCCTTGAGGTCGCCGAACAGCGCGGGCGACTTCTCCACGCGCAGCGCGTCGCCGGCGCGCACGATCGTCGTCTTGCCCGGCTCGAGCACCTGCACGTGGACCTCGGCGGAGCCGGGATGCGTCGCGAGCACCTCGCGCAGCCGGGCGATGACGGGCTCGACGCACCGGGTGTGCGGCACCTTGACCGCCATCGGCGACTCCGGGCCGACCGAGACGTCCGGCAACGACACCTCCATCGCCTGCAGCTGCATCGCGTCGTCGCGCCGCCGCACCCGGCCGCGCAGCACGACCACCTGGTCCTCGGCGAGGATCGTCGAGTACGCGAGGTACGTCTCGCCGAAGAACATCACCTCGACCGCGCCCTCGAGGTCCTCGATGGTCACGGCGGCCCAGGGGTTGCCGTTCTTGCTCATCTTGCGCTGCAGCGAGGTGATGAGGCCGGCGACGGTGACGGTCGACCCGTCGGGGCGGCCCTCGTCCGCGATGAGCGCGGCGATCCCCGTGTCGGCCGCGCGCGTGAGCACGTGCTCGAGACCCGACAGCGGGTGGTCGGACACGTACAGGCCGAGCATCTCGCGCTCGAACGCGAGCCGCTGCTTCTTGTCCCAGTCGGGCAGGTCCGGCACGTCGACGCTGAACGACATCGCCGGGTCGTCCTGCGCGCCGAAGTCGGCGAAGAGGTCGAACTGACCCTCCGCCTCCTTGCGCTTGACGCTGATCACCGAGTCCACGGCCTGCTCGTGCACCACCAGGAGCGCCCGGCGGCCGTGGCCGAGGGAGTCGAACGCGCCGGCCTTGATGAGCGACTCGATCGTGCGCTTGTTGCAGACGACCGCCGGCACCTTGTCGAGGAAGTCCGTGAAGGACGTGAACGCCCCCTTCTCCTCGCGCGTGGCGACGATCGCGTCGACGACGTTGCGCCCGACGTTGCGGACCGCGGTGAGACCGAAGCGGATGTCGTCGCCGACCGCCGTGAAGTTGGCCGCCGAGGAGTTGACGTCCGGGGGCAGGACGGTGATGTGCATGCGCCGGCACTCGTTGAGGTACAGCGCCGACTTGTCCTTGTCGTCGCGCACGCTCGTGAGCAGCGCGGCCATGTACTCCGTCGGGTAGTTGGCCTTGAGGAACGCGGTCCAGTACGACACGAGGCCGTAGCCCGCCGAGTGCGCCTTGTTGAACGCGTAGCCGGCGAACGGGACCAGCGTGTCCCACACCGCCTGGATCGCCTTGTCGGAGTACCCCCGCTCCTTCATGCCCGCGTGGAAGGGCACGAACTCCTTGTCGAGGATCTCCTTCTTCTTCTTGCCCATCGCGCGACGCAGCAGGTCGGCCTGGCCGAGCGAGTACCCGGCGAGGACCTGCGCGGCCTTCTGCACCTGCTCCTGGTACACGATGAGGCCGTACGTCTCGTCGAGGACCTCGGCGAGCGGCTCCGCGAGCTCCGGGTGGATCGGCTCGATCTTCTGCAGGCCGTTCTTGCGCAGCGCGTAGTTCGTGTGCGAGTTCATGCCCATCGGCCCGGGCCGGTACAGGGCGATGACGGCGGAGATGTCCTCGAAGTTGTCGGGGCGCATCTGGCGCAGCAGCGCGCGCATCGGACCGCCGTCGAGCTGGAACACGCCGAGCGTGTCGCCGCGCGCGAGCAGCTCGTACGCCGCCCGGTCGTCGAGCTCGAGCGTCTCGATCGCGATCGGGTCCTTGCCGTTCATCTCGATGTTCTCGAGCGCGTCCTCCAGGATCGTGAGGTTGCGCAGCCCGAGGAAGTCCATCTTGATGAGGCCGAGGCCCTCGGACGTCGGGTAGTCGAACTGGGTGATGACCGCGCCGTCCTGGAGGCGGCGCATGATCGGGATGATGTCGATGAGCGGCTCGCTCGACATGATGACGCCCGCCGCGTGCACGCCCCACTGGCGCTTCAGGCCCTCGATGCCGCGCGCGAGCTCGACGACACGCTGGGCCTCCGGGTCCGTGTCGTGCAGCTGACGAAACTCGCCCGCCTCGGCGTAGCGCTCGTGCTTCGGGTCGAAGATGCCGGACAGGGGGATGTCCTTGCCCATGACCGCCGGCGGCATCGCCTTGGTGAGCTTCTCCCCCATCGCGAAGGGGAAGCCCAGGAGCCGCGACGAGTCCTTGAGCGCCTGCTTCGCCTTGATCGTGCCGTACGTGACGATCTGCGCGACGCGGTCGTCGCCGTACTTGTCCGTGACGTACCGGATGACCTCGCCGCGCCGGCGCTCGTCGAAGTCGACGTCGACGTCGGGCATCGACACGCGCTCGGGGTTGAGGAACCGCTCGAAGATCAGGCCGTGCTTGAGCGGGTCCAGCTCGGTGATGCCCATGAGGTACGAGGCCATCGACCCCGCCGCCGACCCGCGCCCCGGGCCGACGCGGATGCCCTGCTCCTTGGCCCAGTTGATGAAGTCGGCGACCACGAGGAAGTACCCCGGGAAGCCCATCTGGACAATGACGTCGGTCTCGTACTCCGCCTGCTTGCGCGACGCGTCCGGGATGCCGCCGGGGTAGCGCCGGTGCAGACCGCGCTCGATCTCCTTGACGAACCAGCTCGTCTCGTCCTCGCCGTCCGGCACGGGGTAACGGGGCATGTAGTTGGCCTTGGTGTTGAACGACACCTCGCACTGCTCGGCGATGAGCAACGTGTTGTCGCACGCCTCGGGGAGCTCGGCGAACACGCGGCGCATCTCCGCCGCGGACTTCACGTAGTACCCGGTGCCGTCGAACTTGAACCGGTCCGGGTCGTCGAGCGTCGAGCCCGAGTTGATCGCGAGCAGCGCCTCCTGGCTCGACGCGTCCTCCTCGCGCACGTAGTGCAGGTCGTTCGTCGCGACGACCTTCGCGCCGATCGTCTCGGCGAGCCGCAGGAGGTCCTTGACGACACGTGTCTCGATCTCCAGGCCGTGGTCCATGAGCTCGATGAAGAACCCGTCCCGGCCGAAGATGTCCTGGAGCTCGCCCGCGGTCCGCACCGCCTCGTCCCACTGGCCGAGGCGCAGGCGCGTCTGGATCTCGCCGGACGGGCACCCGCTCGTCGCGATCAGACCCTTGCCGTAGCGCTGCAGCAGGTCGCGGTCCATGCGCGGCCACTTGCCCATCTGCCCGTCGAGCGACGCGAGCGACGACGCCCGGAACAGGTTGTGCAGGCCCTCGTTGTCCTTCGCCAGCAGCGTCATGTGCGTGTACGCACCGCGCGCCGAGACGTCGTCCGCCTCCTGGCCCTTCTCGCCGAACCGCACGCGCGTCTGGTCGAACCGGCTCGTGCCCGGCGTGACGTACGCCTCGACGCCGATGATCGGCTTGATGCCCTTCGCCTGCGCCTTCGACCAGAACTCGAACGCGCCGAACACGTACCCGTGGTCCGTCGTCGCGACGGCCTTCTGCCCGAGCCGGTCGACCTCGTCGAACAGGTCCCCGATACGCGCCGCGCCGTCGAGCATCGAGTACTCGGTGTGGACGTGCAGGTGGACGAAGTCCTCGGTCGTGCTCGGCATGCGTCGATCCTAGGCGCGGCCACGGACATCACCGGCCATGGCGGACGACGCGTCGGTCACGTCTCTGGCAGCACCGGTTCCGTGTGGCGGGTCGCCGCCGCGCGGTGGTGGGTCACGAGCCCCGGGGGCCGGGGCCGTGCGAAGGACGTCAGAGCCGCGCGCGGCGACCGGACGCCGGGTCAGGCGGTGAGGGCCTTCGCGGCGTCGCGGTGGTCGATGCCGGCGTCGAGGTAGACCGGGCCGTGGACCGTGTAGCCGAGCCGCTCGTAGAAGCCCGCAGCCCGGACCTGGGCGGAGAGCTCCACGCGCACGGTCGGGCGGCCGTCCGGGCCCGGGACCGCGTGCTCGGCGAGAGCGAGCTCCTCGAGGGCGCGCATGACCGCGGCGCCGGCGCCGGTGCCGCGCGCCGACGCCGCGACGGCGACGCGGCCGACGTGCGTCTCGCCCGGGTGCGCCGGGTCGGTGAGCAGCCGGCCGGTGCCCACGACGGCGCCCGCGGCGTCGCGCACCAGGACGTGCGTCGTGGTGGGGGCGGTGTCGAGGTCGTCGATCTCCTCCTCGACCGGGACGTGCTGCTCGTCGACGAAGACGGCGAGGCGCAGCGCGTGCGCCTCGGCCAGCCCGGCGGTGTCGCGCACGCGCTCGACGACGAACCGGGGCGTCCCCGGCGCCGCGGGCGTGGCGGCGCTCACGCGTACGCCCCGCGCAGGACCTCGAGCGCGTGCGCGAGGTCGTCGGGGTAGGAGCTCTCGACCTCGAGCCGGCGGCCCGTGGTGGGGTGCTCGAACCCGAGCCGTACCGCGTGCAGCCACTGACGCGTCAGGGAGACGCGCGACGCGAGCACCGGGTCGGCGCCGTACGTCAGGTCGCCCACGCACGGGTGGCGCAGGGCGGAGAAGTGCACGCGGATCTGGTGCGTGCGCCCCGTCTCGAGGTGGACCTCGACGAGCGAGGCGGCGGGCAGCATCTCGAGCACCTCGTAGTGGGTGACCGACGGCTTGCCGTCGGCCGTGACGGCGAACTTCCAGTCGGCGCTCGGGTGGCGCCCGATCGGCGCGTCGATCGTGCCCGTCGTCGGCTCGGGGTGGCCCTGGACGAGCGCGTGGTAGACCTTGTCGACCGTGCGCTCCTTGAACGCGCGCTTGAGCGCCGTGTACGCGACCTCGCTCTTCGCGACCACCATGAGGCCGGACGTCCCGGCGTCCAGGCGGTGCACGACGCCCTGGCGCTCCGCGGCGCCCGACGTGGAGATGCGGTAGCCGGCCGCGGCGAGCGCGCCGACGACCGTCGGACCGGTCCAGCCGGGCGACGGGTGCGCCGCGACACCCACGGGCTTGTCCACGACGACGAGGTCGTCGTCGTCGTGCACGATGCCCATGCCCGGCACCGGCTCCGCGACGACCTCGACGGCGGCGGGCGCGGCGTCGGGCACGTCGACCTCGAGCCACGAGCCGGCGGGCAGACGCTCGGACTTGCCGACCACCCGGCCGTCGAGGCGCACCGCGCCGTCTGCGGCGAGCTCGGCCGCGCGCGTGCGCGACAGGCCGAGGAGGCGGGACAGGCCGGCGTCGACGCGCTCGCCGGCGAGCCCGTCCGGGACGGGCAGCGCGCGCAGGCTCACCGGTCCTCCCCCGCCGACGCCGCGTCGTCCGCGGTGCCGTCGCCCGTGGGCGCGGCCTCGTCGTCGCGCCCCTGCCGCGTGCCGTCGAGGCCGATCCCCATGACCGACAGCACCGCGATCATCACCGCGGCACCCACGATCGCCACGTCGGCGACGTTGCCGACGAAGAACCCGGCGTAGTCGATGAAGTCGACCACGTGCCCGCGGGCGAAGCCGGGCTCGCGGAAGAACCGGTCGAGGAGGTTGCCGAGCGCCCCACCGAGCAGCAGACCGAGCGCGACGGCCCAGGCGCGCGAGCCGATGCGGCTGACCATGCGCACGATGACGACGACGACCGCCACCACGACGATCGTCAGGAGCCACGTCATGCCGGTCGCGATCGAGAGCGCGGCGCCGGGGTTGTACAGCAGGCGCAGGCCGAGGAGGTCGCCGACGAGCGGGATGGTGTCGTCGCCGAGCACGAGCGCCGACTCGGCCCACCACTTGGTGAGCTGGTCGAGCGCGAGGACGGCGACCGCGAGGACGACCGTCCAGGCGACGAGGCGTCGGCGGGGTCGCGGACGACCCTGCTGCTCGTCGCCGGCGGGGGCCGGCGCGGGAGGGGCGGCGTCGGCGGGCCGGTGGGACGAGACGTCGGGCGCCGGGTCGACGGGCTCGGGCTGCGCGGAGGTGGACATCGGCGGCAAGTCTGCCACGTGGGCGGCCTCCGACCGACCTGACGTCGGCACCGAGCCGTCCACCGACCGCACCGACGGCAGCGCCGCGCGGCGCGAGAACCTCAGACGGAGGTCAGCGACGCTCCTCGCGCTGCTTCGCCTCCACCGACAGCGTCGCGCGCGGGAACGCCTGGAGCCGCGCCTTGCCGATCGGCAGGCCCGTGGCCTCGCACGTCGCGTACGTCCCCGCCGCGATGCGCGCGAGGGCGTGCCGCGTCTGGGCGAGCAGGTCGCGGACGTTGTTCACGAGCGTGAGCTCCTGCTCGCGCTCGAGCGCGCTCGACCCCGAGTCGGCCTGGTCGTCGCCCGCACCGTCCCCGGAGTTCCGCAGCAGGTTCGAGAGCTCGGCGTCCGCCGCGGCGAGCTCGCCCTCGAGCCGCTCCTTCTCGGAGAGCAGCTCGGCCGCCAGCTCCTCGACCTCCTGGACGGTCCACGGGTCCTCCCCGTCGCGCACGGGAAAGGACGGGACGTCCTTCGCGAGGTTCGGGAACTGGTCGCGCACGGCCGACCTGGCCGCGGTGCTGAGCTTCGTCATGTCGCCCTCCTGGGTCGAGTCACGCGAGAGTAGACGCAGCGGCCGGTACGCACAACACACCACGCCGTCCCCGCGGGGAGGGAGCGCAGGTGCCGCGCGTACCGGCCGCTGCCGGACGATGCGACGCTGAGGCTAGATGCCGGGCGCGAGGTCGCTGCTGCGACCGGACCCGCCGACGTTGCTGCGCGGCGGGAGGGCGCTGCCCCGGTTGTCCAGGTCCCCGAGGAGGTTCTGGAGGTAGCTCTTGAGACGCGTGCGGTAGTCGCGCTCGAACAGGCGCAGCTCGTCGATCTTGCGCTCGAGGAGCGACCGCTCCTGCTCGAGCTGGGAGAGCGTGCGGTGGGAGGTCTCCTCCGCCTCGCGGACGATGCGCGAACCCTCCTCCTTCGCCTCGGCGATGAGCCGGTCGCCCTCCTCCTGGCCCGACCGCACGTAGTCGTCGTGCAGCTTCTGGGCCAGCTGGAGCATGCCCGTGGCGGACTCGGGCTCGGCCGCGTTCTTCGTCACCATGGCCTGCGACGGTGCGGCGACCGGGGCCGGCTCCGGCTCCGGCGCCTTCGGCGTCTCGACGACCGGCGGCGCCGCCGCGGCGGAGGAAGCGTCGGCCCTGCTCAGCTCGGCGACCCGGCGCTCCGCGGCGGCGAGCTTCGACTTGAGGTCCTCGTTCTCCTCCTGCACGGAGTTGAGGGTCCTCACCACCTCGTCCAAGAAGTCGTCGACCTCTTCGACGTCGTATCCCTCGCGGAACTTCGTCGCCGAGAACTTCTTGTTCAGGATGTCCTCTGCAGTGAGCAGTGCCATCGGTTCACCTCATAGCGTTTGCGTATCGGTCCGGGCGACCTCGAGATCACCAGGATCCAAAGTAGCGGAGATTGCCCAGGGGGGCCGGGAACCGCGGCCTCGCGCGCCGCGACCCGGAGGGAGCGCTCAGATGCTCTGCACGACCTGCAGGGCGATCGTCACGAGGAGGAAGAGCACGATGAAGGCGAGGTCCAGGCGGATCTGCCCGAGCGTGAGCGGCGGGATGAGCCGCCGCAGCAGGCGCAGCGGCGGGTCCGTCGCGGTGTAGATGATCTCGGCGAGCACGAGCATCACGCCGCGCGGCCGCCACTCGCGGGCGAACACCTGCACCCAGTCGAAGATGAGACGGCCGATGAGCAGCAGCAGGTACAGCCACAGGACGAACCCGAGGATGCCGGTGACGAGGTCCAGGATCACGGGGTCAACTGTGCCATGCGCCGGGCCCCCTCACGGCCACCCGACGCGCCGGCACCGGCCGTGCGTCAGCTCTGGTTGTAGAAGCCCGCTCGCGTGTCCTGCGGGCCGGCCTGGTCCTCGCCCGTGATCTCGACGTGCTCGGGCGAGAGCAGGAACACCTTGTTCGTCACCCGCTCGATCGCTCCGTGCAGCCCGAAGATGAGCCCCGCCGAGAAGTCGACCAGGCGCTTGGCGTCCGCGTCGTCCATGTCGGAGAGGTTCATGATCACCGGGGTGCCGTCGCGGAACGCGTCGCCGATGACCCGGGCGTCGTTGTACGAGCGCGGGTGGACGGTCGTGATCCGTCGCAGCTCCGAGGGCGACATGGTCGTCTGCGGCACCTCCCGCGGGCCGAGCGCGCGGTGGAGCGGCGTCACCTGAGCCTGGTAGTCGTGCGGCACGTCCGCCCCCGTCTCGTCGTACTCCTCGACGTACTCTTCCTGGTCGACCTCGCCGCGATCATCCGCGAGGCCCAGATACAGCATGGTCTTGCGCAGCGCTCCCGCCATGGGCCTTGCTCCGTCCTCACTCGTACCGTCGGGTCACCGGTCGTCAAACCAGTCGCCTCACCGTAACCGAGCAGGTCGCGGCGCGCGTGCGCGACACGCCCGGGCCGGGTGAACCGTGGCGGTGCGGCCCCGACGGCGTGCGCTAGGACGTCCGGAGCGCGACGATCCCCGCGAACCTGCCGGTCGTGGTGCCCGCACGCGCTGCCCGCCGGTGCGAGAAGAAGCGCTCGTCCTCGAGCGTGCAGACCCCGGTGCGCCGCACCTCGCCCACCCCGCACGCGTCGAGGTCCGCCACCACGCCCGCCGGGAGGTCGAGCGCGGCAGTCCCCCACGAGGTCGTCGACCACGCGGCCGGACGCGTCGCGGCCACCTCGTCGCGCATCGTCGCCGGCACCTCGTAGCACGCGCCGCACGCGGACGGGCCGACGACGGCGCGCACCCGGGACGGCTCCGCGCCCGCCTCCGCCATCGCGCGCACGACGGCCGGGACCACGCCGGCCGCGAGACCTCGACGCCCCGCGTGCGCCGTCGCGACGACCCGCGCCCCGACGTCGGCGAGGAGGACGGGGACGCAGTCCGCGACGAGCACCCCGACCCCCGCGCCGTCGACGCCCACCAGCGCGTCCGCGTCGCCGACCGTGTCCGCAACCGTGTCCGGCGCCGTGTCGGGCACCGTCTCCGCGACCGGCTCGCCGACGCCCGCCCGGACCGGACGGCGCCCGGCCGCGCCGACGACGAGGACGCCCGTCCCGTGCACCTGCGTGGCGTAGTGCACAGGGCGCCCGAGCCATCCCGCCGCGCGGTCGCGGTTCTCCCGCACCCTCGCCGCGTCGTCCTGCACGCCCAGCCCGAGGTTCAGCGAGTCCCACGGGCGCGGCGACACCCCGCCGGCGCGCGTCGTGAAGCCCGCCCGGACACCGGGGCCCAGGTCGACCTCGAGCACCGGCGCGGAGCTCACTTGAGGAAGTCGGGCACGTCGAGCTCCTCCACCTTGCGGCGGGCGGGCTCCTCGTCGTACATCCGCGGCGGCACGTCGACCGCCGGGTTCTGGGCGTGCGCCGCGTGGTCCGTCTCGTACCCGGCGTCGGTCTCGGAGCCGACGACCGTGAACGCGGGGGCCGGGGCGGCGGGCTGCACCGGCACGGGACCGGGGCCGCCGTCGAGCGTCACCGGCACGTCGTCGCCCTCGGAGGGGATCGGCACCAGCGGGCGGGGCAGCACGTGGGCACCCGTCGCCGGGGCCGTGGCCGCCGGCGGCCGCGCACCGGGCACCGCGGGGACCGAGCTCGTCGCGGGACGCGGCGCACCGCCGGCGACCTGGCCGAGCCCGCGGCCGTCGGTACGCGCCTGCGGCGCCCCGCCGTCGAAGCCGGCGGCGATGACGGTGACGCGCACCTCGTCGCCGAGCGCGTCGTCGATGACGGCGCCGAAGATGATGTTCGCCTCGGTGTGCGCGGCCTCGTGCACGAGCCGCGCCGCCTCGTTGATCTCGAACAGGCCGAGGTCGGACCCGCCCTGGATCGACAGCAGCACGCCGTGGGCGCCGTCGATGCTCGCCTCGAGCAGCGGCGAGGAGATGGCGAGCTCGGCCGCCTGGACCGCGCGGTCCTCGCCGCGCGCCGAGCCGATGCCCATGAGCGCGCTGCCCGCGCCCTGCATGACCGACTTGACGTCGGCGAAGTCGAGGTTGATGAGGCCCGGCGTCGTGATGAGGTCGGTGATGCCCTGGACACCGGACAGCAGCACCTGGTCGGCCTGGTGGAAGGCCTGGAGCGCGCTGACGTTGCGGTCGGACATCGACAGCAGGCGGTCGTTGGGGATGACGATGAGGGTGTCGACCTCGTTGCGCAGGTTCTCGATGCCCTGCTCGGCCTGCACGGAGCGGCGGCGGCCCTCGAACGTGAACGGGCGCGTGACGACACCGACGGTGAGCGCGCCGAGCGAGCGGGCGATGCGCGCGACGACCGGCGCGCCGCCGGTGCCCGTGCCGCCGCCCTCGCCCGCGGTGACGAAGACCATGTCCGCGCCGCGCAGGACGTCCTCAATCTCGTCCGCGTGGTCCTCGGCCGCCTTCTTGCCGACCTCGGGGTCCGCGCCGGCACCCAGACCGCGCGTGAGCTCGCGACCGACGTCGAGCTTGACGTCGGCGTCCGACATCAGCAGCGCCTGCGCGTCGGTGTTGATGGCGATGAACTCGACACCCTTGAGGCCGACCTCGATCATCCGGTTGACGGCGTTCACGCCACCGCCGCCGATGCCGACCACCTTGATCACTGCCAGGTAGTTCTGCGGAGTTGCCACGTCGATGCCTCTCGATCTGTCGCCCTGAACCTTCACCCTCAACTAGAGGGTTAGAGTTATGTCAGGTTGTTCACGTGTCGACGGTAGGTGCCGACGTACCGTTCATCAACGACCCGCGCGCGCGTGTCGTCGTTCGTCCCGAGGACGTCGCCGTCCTCGTCCTGCACGAGCTCTCCCGCACCGGTGCCGCGGCTCACCGCGTCACCGGCAGCGTCGGCGCGGAGACGTCGAACACCGTCACCTCCGCGTTCTCCGGGACGGCGCGCAGCGTCTGCAGCACCCGCACCTTGAGCGCCGCGTCCTCCGCGCTCCCCCACTCGACGGTGTCCCCGTCGCGCAGCCCCATGACGACCGCGTCCCGCGTGGACGCCGACACGTGCTCGACCTCCGCGCGCAGCTCCGGTGGCAGGGCGTTGAGCAGGACGATCGCCGCGTCCAGCGCCAGCGGGTCGGCGTCGTCGAGCGGGACTTCGACCTGCGGCAGCCCTTCGGGCGCCGCCGGATCCGTGCGCACGCGCACGCCGTCGGCGTCGAGCAGGGCGAACCCCTCGTCGACCGGGACCGCGACCACCGGCTCGCGGGACTCGATCCGCACGTCGAGCCCCGTGGGCCAGGCCCGGCGGATCTCGACGTCGCGCACGCCGTTGAGGTCGAGCACGCGGTCGCGCAGCGCCACCGTGTCCAGGCGCGGGAGCGGCGTGCCGGCGGCCTCCCCGACGACGGCGGCGACCTGCGCGGGGTCGACGACCGTCCCCTGGCCGCTGATCGTGACGCGCTCGGTGTCCAGGCCCAGGACCGGCGACACCAGCGCCACCCAGGCCAGACCCGCGACCACGAGGAGCGCGGCGGTCCACCCCAGCACACGGCGCAGCAGCCGGTGGCGGCGCATCGCGTCGCGCTCGGCGAGGCGCTGCGCCATCCCGTGCGAGACGACCCCGGCGTCCGCGGCCGGGCCGCTCGCCGCGGGCTTCGGGGGCTTCGAAGACTTCGGCGGCATTGGCGGCTTCGGGGGCGTGGTCGTGCTCGGTGACCTCGGCGACCTGGCCGACGCACCGGGCTGCGCCGGCGTCGCACCGGTGCCGGTGCGCACGAGGTCCGTCCCGGCGGTCGAGGACGTCTTCGGCGGCGCCGGAGGACGGGGCGATGGCGGCGGTGGCGCGTCAGCGCGCGGGCGCGCGGGCCGCGGCGCGGCCGGACGTGGACGGGGCGGGGGCCGCATCAGGCGTCCGGTCCCCCGGCACCGGCGCGGAGCCGGTCCAGGACCACGGGGCCGAGGTCGGTCACGTCGCCGGCCCCCACCGTGAGCACGAGGTCGCCGGGGCGTGCCGCGTCCGCGACGACGCGCGCGGCCTCGAGCCGGTCCTCCACGGCGGTCGCCGCACCGGCTCGGACGAGGTCGGCGACGGTGCGGGCGTCGACCGTCGGGTCCGGGTCCTCGCGCGCCGCGTAGACACCCGTGACCACGACGACGTCGGCGGCCCCCAGCGCGTCCGCGAACTCGTGCGCGAACGCGCGCGTGCGCGAGTAGAGGTGCGGCTGGAAGAGCACGATCAGCCGACCGCCCCCCGCCACGGGCCGTGCCGCGGCGAGCAGCGCCGCGATCTCCGTCGGGTGGTGGGCGTAGTCGTCGACGACGCGCACGCCCGCGGCCGTCCCGCGGGCCTCGAAGCGCCGCCCGGTCCCCAGGAAGTCGAGCGCGGCCGCGACCGCCGTGTCGGGCTCGACGCCGAGGAGCACCGCCACCGCGACGGCGGCGGTCGCGTTCAGCGCGTTGTGGTGGCCCGGCACGCGCAGCCGCAGCCGCGACGGCGGGACGCCCAGGCCGCCCACGGCGCCCTCGATCGTCGCACCGACGCCGCCGCCGGGCTCGGGGCGGACGTCGGACACGCGCAGGTCGGCGCCCGCGCTCGTGCCGTACGTGACGGTGGCGCCGCCGTGCGCCGCGTGGGCCCGGGCGAGAGCGGACGAGCCCGCGTCGTCGGCGCACGCGACGAGAGCGCCGCCCGGCCGGATGCGCCCCGCGAAGTCGACGAACGCCCGCTCGAACGCCTCGCGGGAGCCGTAGTGGTCGAGGTGGTCGGGCTCCACGTTCGTCACCACGGCGACGTCGGGCGCGTAGTTGAGGAACGAGCCGTCCGACTCGTCGGCCTCCGCCACCAGCACGTCCCCGCCGCCGAGGTGCCCGCCGGCGACCGGGCCGTCGGCCGTGATGACCGAGCTCCCGATCGCGAACGACGGGTCCTGGCCCGCCCCGCGCAGGACCGTCGCGAGCATCGCCGAGGTCGTGGTCTTGCCGTGCGCGCCCGCGACGGCGACCGCGCGGCCGTCGGCCATGAGCGCGGCGAGCGCCTCGGAACGGTGCAGCACGCGCAGCCCGGCGGCGCGCGCAGCGGCGAGCTCGGGGTTGGTCTCCCGGACCGCGCTCGAGACGACCACCGTGTCCGCGGCCTCGACGTGGCCGGCGTCGTGGCCCGCCCAGACCCGCACGCCGTCGGCACGCAGCGCGGCGAGCGTGTCGCTGTCGCGCGCGTCCGAGCCCTGCACGGGGACGCCCCGGGCCGCGAGCAGGCGCGCGACGACCGACATCCCCGCCCCGCCGACGCCGACGAGATGGACCGTGCCGAGCGCGTCGAGCGAGAGGGGCGCCGCGCCGTCGGGACCGGTCATGCCCGGCCCCCGACGGCATCGGCCACGAGGTCGGCGACGCGCGCGGCACCGTCGCGCACGCCGGCACCCGCCGCGGCGGCGGCCATCGCGTCGAGGCGGGGCGCGTCGCCCAGCAGCTCCGGGACGTGGCGGGCGACCCAGTCCGCGTCGAGCGCGGCGTCGTCGACGAGCAGGCCGCCGCCGGCGTCGACGACGGGGCCGGCGTTGAGGCGCTGCTCGCCGTTGCCGATGGGCAGGGGCACGTAGACGGCGGGCACGCCGAGCGCGGCGAGCTCGCTCACGGTGCCCGCGCCGGCGCGGCACACCACGAGGTCGGCGACCGCGAGGGCGAGCTGCATCTCGGCGAGGTACTCGCGCACGTCGTACGCCGGGGCGCCGGGACGCGCCGCGCGTGCCACCGCCTCGCGCACGGGACGGTCCTTGCCCTTGCCCGTCAGGTGCAGCACCTGCGCGCCGGCCGCGAGCAGCTCCGCCGCCGCCCCCGAGACCGCCTCGTTGAGGCTCTGGGCCCCGAGCGACCCGCCGGTGACGACGACGGTCCGGGCCGCGGGGTCGAGCCCGAGGCTCGCCGCGGCGCGCTCACGCACCCCGCGCGCGTCCGCCGCCCGCGCGGCGACGAGGTCGGCGATCTCGCGCCGCAGCGGCAGCCCGGTGACCACCCCGCCGCGCAGCGGCGTGCCGGCGAACGTGACGCCGACGTGCGCGGCCCAGCGCGCGCCGACACGGTTCGCGAGCCCCGGGCGGGCGTTCTGCTCGTGCACGACGATCGGCACGCCGCGCCGGTGCGCCGCGACGTAGGCCGGGGTGGAGACGTACCCGCCGAACCCGACGACGGCGCGGGCTCCGGTCTCGTCGATCGCGGCACCCGCGGCGTCGACCGCGGCCTTGAAGCGTCCCGGCAGGTTGATCCACTCGGCGCTGGGACGCCGCGGGAGGGGGACGCGCGGCACGTGGCGCAAGGGGTACCCACGGGCGGGCACGAGGTCGTCCTCCAGGCCCCCGGCCACGCCGAGCGCGGTCACGACCAGGCCCGGCTCGCGCGCGCTCAGCTCGTCCGCCACCGCGAGGAGCGGGTTCACGTGCCCCGCCGTCCCGCCGCCCGCGAGCACCACCGCACCGATGTTCGTCACGTACCTCGTCGTCCTTCCTGTGCGGCCGGTGCCGCGTCGTCCTGTCGATCGTCCTGGGCGTCGTGCTCCGAGCGTGCCCGCCCGCCGTGCTGTCCTGCGTGCCGCTCGTCACGTACGCGACGGCCTCGCGCCCGCACGCGCACCGGTCAGGTGGTCCGGCGCCGTGGTCGCGCCGCGCGCCCGACCACGGCGAGCGAACGTCGCACCGCGCTCCCCCGCGCTGCGAGCGCCTCGGGCGCGCCGGGCTCGGACCGCGCAAACGAGATCACGACCCCGAGCGCCGCCATCGTCATGATGAGCGCGGTGCCGCCCGCGGACACGAGCGGCAGGGGGACACCGATGACCGGCAGCAGGCCGATGACGACCCCGATGTTGATGAACGCCTGCCCCACGATCCAGCACGCGATCGCCGCGGTGGCGATCTTGACGAACGGGTCGGGGTGGCGGCGCACGACGCGGCTCATCGCGAGACCGAGCACGACGAAGAGCCCGAGCACGAGGAGCGTGCCGAGCAGGCCCAGCTCCTCGCCGATGACCGCGAAGATGTAGTCGTTGTGCGCCTCGGGCAGGTAGCTCCACTTCTCCCGGCTCGCCCCGAGCCCGACGCCGGTGATCCCGCCCGTCCCGAGCGCCCAGAGTCCGTGCAGGGACTGGTAGCACTCGCCGAGCCTGTCCGTGCACTCGCCGTAGGTGGCCATGATCCGCCCGAGCCGGTCCCCGCCGTCCTGGTTGAGGATGAAGCCGTACCCGACGACGAACGCGGCCACGGCGGCCCCGAGGCCGAGCAGGCGCACGTTGGACCCGGAGACGAGGAACGCTCCCGCGACGAGCGCCATGATGACCAGCGCCGTACCGAGGTCGTGGCCCGCGAGCACGAGGCCGACGACGGCGAGAGCGCCCGGGACGGCGGGGACGATCACGTGCGACCAGCGTCCGAGGAGGTGCTGCTTGCGTCCGAGGACGAGGCCGAGCCAGAGGGCGAGCGCGAGCTTGGCGATCTCCGACGGCTGGAACGTGAACGCGCCGAGCGGGATCCAGTTCGTGTTCCCGCCGCGGCTCGACCCCACGAACAGCACCGCGACGAGCAGGCCCACGGAGACGAGCAGGGCGGGCCACGCGAACGCCTTGTACCAGCGCACGGGCAGACGCGCCGCGACGAGGAGCGCGGGGAGGCCGATGAGGACGAACTTCCCCTGGTTCAGGAGCACCTTGAACGGGGACCGGCCCGCCGCGATCTCCGTGACCGCGGAGCTCGAGAAGACCATGACGAGGCCGATGACGGTCAGCAGCGCCGTCGCCCCGACGAGCAGGTAGTAGCTCGTGACCGTGCTGTTCCACTGCCCGAGCCAGGGCCGGTCGACGGGCCGGTCCGGGCGCTCGGCGGCGCGCGGGGTCGGCCGCGGGACGCGTGCGCTCCCCCGGCCGGTCGTGCCGCGTGCCGCGCCGCGCGCGGCCGTTCCCCGGGCTCCCACGGTCTGCGTCACGGCTACCCGTGCTCGGGGTGAAGGGCCCGCGCGGCGTCGGCGAACGCGTCTCCGCGCGCGGCGTAGGAGCGGAACTGGTCCATGGAGGCCCCCGCGGGAGCGAGCAGCACCGTGTCGCCGGGGCGCGCGAGGCGGCGGGCGGAGTCGACGGCGCGGGTCATCACGGACCCAGTGTCGCCAGGGTCCACGCGCACCACGGGGATATCGGGCGCGTGTCGGGACAGTGCACCCGCGAAGGGCTCGGCGTCCGCACCGATGAGGACGACCGCCCGCAGGCGGTCGGCGCGCGCCGTGACGAGCTCGTCGAAGGAGGCGCCCTTCGCGAGACCACCCGCGACCCAGACCACCGTCCCGGCCGCGAAGGCCGCGAGCGAGGCCGACGCGGCGTGCGCGTTGGTCGCCTTCGAGTCGTCGACGTACGCGACGTCGTCGACGGTCGCGACCTGCTGGATGCGGTGGGCGCCCGTGCGGAACGCGCGCAGGCCGTCGCGCACGGCGACCGCCGGCACGCCGTGGGCCCGCGCGAGCGCCGCCGCGGCGAGGGCGTTCGCGACGACGTGGGCGGGCACGCGCCCGTCGGCCCCGGCGAGGTGCGCGAGGTCGTCGAGGGTGCCGAGCTCGGCGGCGGACGCGTGGCGGTCGCGCGCGTCGACGGGCGCGTGGAACGCGCGGTCGACGAGCACGTCCTCGACGACACCGAGCTGTCCCCGCGACGGCGCGCCGAGCGTGAACCCGACGGCACGCGCGCCCTCCACGACGTCGGCCTCGCGCACGAGCAACTCCGTCCGCGCGTCGGCCACGTTGTACACGCACGCGACCCGCGCGTCCTCGAAGACGCGCCCCTTGTCGGCGGCGTAGGCGTCGAGCCCGCCGTGCCAGTCCAGGTGGTCGGGCGCGACGTTGAGCACCGCGCCGGCCTCGGGCGACGTCGTGTGCGTGAAGTGGAGCTGGAAGCTCGACAGCTCGACCGCGAGCACCTCGAGCGTCGGGTCGAGCGCCGCCTCGACCACCGGCGTGCCGACGTTCCCGACCGCGGCGGCGCGCAGCCCCGCGGTGCGCAGGATCGTCTCGAGCATCTCCACGGTCGTCGTCTTGCCGTTCGTGCCCGTGAGCGCGAGCCACGGCGCGGGATCGCCGGACGGCCCGACGACGCGCAGCCGCCACGCGAGCTCCACCTCGCTCCAGACGGGCACGCCCCGCTCCTGCGCGCGCACGACGAGCGGGTGGCTCGGCGGCCAGCCGGGCGAGACGACGACGAGGTCGACGTCGTCGAGCGCGACCTGCTCGACGTCGCGCACGTCGGCGTCCTCGGCGCGGTCGTCGAGCGTGACGACCGCGGCGGCGCGCGGACGCAGCGCGGCAGTTGCCGCCCGGCCGGACACGCCGAGGCCGGCGACGAGGACGCGGGCGTCCGCGAGCGGGACCGCGAGGTCCTGGGGGTCGCGCACTAGCCGACCACCCACTCGGCGTAGAAGATGCCCATGCCGAGCGCCGCGAACAGGCCGGCGATCAACCAGAACCGGATGACGATCGTCACCTCGCCCCAGCCGGACAGCTCGAAGTGGTGGTGCAGCGGCGCCATCTTGAACACGCGGCGCCCGGTCATCTTGAAGAAGCCGATCTGGATGATGTCCGAGATCACGATGATGACGAACAGACCGCCGATGATCGCGGCGAGGATCTCGGTGCGCGACAGGATCGACAGACCCGCCAGGGCACCGCCGAGCGCGAGCGAGCCGGTGTCGCCCATGAAGATCTTCGCGGGGCTCGCGTTCCACCACAGGAAGCCGAAGCAGGCGCCCATGACGGCCGCGGCGACGATCGCGAGGTCCTGCGGGTCGCGCACCTCGTAGCACCGCGGCCCGGCCGACGCGAGGCGCTGGCAGGTCTGGTTGAGCTGCCAGATCCCCACGAGGATGTACGTGCCGAAGACGATGAGCGAGACGCCCGTGGCGAGACCGTCGAGCCCGTCGGTGAGGTTCACCGCGTTCGACCAGGCGGTGATGAGGAAGTTCGCCCAGATCACGAACAGCACGAGCCCGACGGTCGCTCCGGCGAACGCGAGGTCGAGGTTCGTGTCGCGCAGGAACGAGATGCGCGTCGATGCCGGCGTGCGCCCGTGCTCGTTCGGGAACTGCAGCGCGAGCACGGCGAACGCGATACCCACCGCCCCCTGGCCGACGATCTTCGCGCGCGCCGTGAGACCGAGGCTGCGCTGCTTCTTGATCTTCGTGAAGTCGTCGAGGAACCCGACGAGGCCCAGACCCGTCATGAGGAACAGCACCAGGAGCGCGGAGACGCTTGGCAGCCGCCCCGACACCACGTACGACATCGCCCACCCGAGGAGCGTGGCGCCGATGATCACGACCCCGCCCATCGTGGGCGTCCCGCGCTTGGTGAAGTGCGCCGTCGGGCCGTCCTGCCGGACGAACTGCCCGTAGTTGCGGTGCACGAGGAAGCGGATGAACAGCGGCGTGCCCAGCAGCGCGACGAGCAGGGAGACGCCCGCCGCGACGAGGACCGCGATCATGCGCTCGCTCCCTGCGCGCCGCCCCCGCCCGCGCCCGCGACGAGCTCGTCGCCGAGGCGCCACAGACCGGATCCGTTCGAGGCCTTCACGAGCACGACGTCGCCCGGGCGCAGCTCGTCGCGCAGGAGCGCGGCGGCGGTCGCGACGTCGGGCACGAACAGCGTCTCGTCGCCCCAGGACCCCTCCTGCACGGCGCCGTCGTGGATCCCGCCCGCGCCGTCGCCGACCGCGACGAGGAGCTTGATGTTGAGCCGTACCGCGAGCCGGCCGATCTCCTCGTGGGCGGCGCGCGCGCCGTCACCGAGCTCGAGCATCTCGCCGAGCACCGCGACGGAGCGGCGGTCGCGGCCCGCGACCACGGCGAGCGCCTTGAGCGCGGCGCGCATCGAGTCGGGGTTGGCGTTGTAGGAGTCGTCGATGACCGTCACGCCGTCGGGGCGGTCCGTGACCTGCATGCGGTGCGGGCTCAACGCGCGCGCGCCGGACAGCCGCGCGGCCACGTCGGGCACCGCGACGCCGAGCCGCAGCGCGGCCGTGGCCGCCGCCAGGGCGTTCGTCACGTGGTGCTCGCCGACGAGCGCGAGCGCGACGGGCGCCGTCGTCGCGGACCCGCCCGCGCCGCGGACGCGCAGGGTGAACGAGACGCGCCCCGCCCGGTCGATCCGCAGGTCCTCGGCGCGCACGTCGGCGGTCGGGATCGTGCCGAACGTGACCACCTCGCCCGGGGCGACGTCGGCCATCGCGACGACGCGCAGGTCGTCGGCGTTGAGCACGGCCGTCCCCCCGGGTGCGAGGCCCGTGACGATCTCCGCCTTCGCGCGCGCCACCCCCTCGATGCCGCCGAACTCGCCCAGGTGGGCGCTGCCGACCGTGAGCACGACCGAGACGTCCGGCGGGGCGATGCGCGTGAGGTACGTCAGGTGCCCGATCCCGCTCGCGCCCATCTCGAGCACGAGGAAGCGCGTCGAGGCGTCCGCCTCCAGCACGGTGAGCGGCAGCCCGATCTCGTTGTTGAACGACCCCTGCGGCACGACGGTCGGGCCCTGCTCGCGCAGCAGCTGACCGAGCAGGTCCTTGGTCGTCGTCTTGCCCACGGACCCGGTGACGGCGACGACCCGCAGGTCGCCGCGCTCGCGCAGGGTGGCGAGCACGTGCCGCGCGAGCTCCCCGAGCGCGGCCTGCACGTCGTCGACGACGACGCACGGGACGTCCAGCTCGCGCGCCGCGAGGACGAGCGTCGCGCCGGCCTCGACCGCGCCGGACGCGAAGTCGTGCCCGTCGACACGCTCGCCCGGCAGCGCGACGAAGAGCGCGCCCGGCACGACCCCGCGCGAGTCGACGACGACGGGGCCGCTCACCCGCACCTCGGGATCGGCGGACAGGCGACCGCCGGTCGCTGCGGCCACCTCGGCCGCAGTGAGCTGGATCATGCGTGGTGCTCCTTCGGGTCGTGCGTCGTCTCGTGCTGGTCGGCACCCGCCGCGCGCGCCGCGAGGGCCTCGCGCGCCTCCACGCGGTCGTCGAGCGCGTGGTCCACGCCCGCGATCTCCTGCCACACCTCGTGGCCGCGGCCCGCGACGAGGACCGTGTCGTCCGGGCCCGCCGCCGCGATCGTCTCGCGGATCGCGCGTGCTCGCGGCGCGACCTCGCGCACCACGACGTCGCGGGGCTCGGGACCGGTGCGGGCCGCGTCACGGGCCGCGAGGGCGCCCGGGAGCACCTCGGCGCGGATCGCCGCGGGGTCCTCGCCGTGCGGGTCGTCGTCGGTCACGACGACCACGTCGGCGCCGTCGACGGCCACCGCGCCCATCGTGGGCCGCTTCCCGCGGTCCCGGTCACCCGTCGCGCCGAACACCACGGCGAGGCGGCCGGCCGTCGTCGGGCGCAGCGCGTCGAGGGCGAGGCCGAGGGCGTCCGGGTTGTGCGCGAAGTCGACCACCACGCGGGGCCGGTGCGGCGGTGCCGAGACGACCTCCATGCGGCCCGGCACGGCCGGGCACAGGCCGCCTGCTCCCGCGAGCGCGGTCTCGACGTCGCGCGCGTCGGACCCGGCCTCCAGCACCATCACCACGGCGAGCGCCGCGTTCGCCACGTTGAACGGTCCGGGCAGCGACGTGCTCGTGCGCACCGCGCGCCCGTCGCGGTGCCGCACGGTCAGGTCCGTGCCGCCGTCGGGACGCGCCGCGGTGTCGACGACCGTCCAGTCGGCGGCGGCACCCGCGGGCTGCGCGCCGCCCGCCGCGACCTCCTCGAGGCTCGCGGGCCCGGCGACACGCAGCGTCGCCACGGGCACCCGGGCGGCCGCGGCCATGCGCTCGCCCCACGCGTCGTCGACGACGACGACACCGCGGCGCGCGTGCTCGGGCGTGAACAGCGCGGCCTTCGCGTCGAAGTAGGCCTGCAGGTCACCGTGGAAGTCGAGGTGGTCCTGGCTGAGGTTCGTGAAACCCACGACGTCGAACACGATCCCGTCGACACGGTGCAGCGCGAGCGCGTGCGACGACACCTCCATGGCCAGCGTGTCCACGCCGTCCTCGCGCATCGCGGCGAGCAGCGCCTGCAGGTCCGCGGCCTCGGGCGTGGTGAGCCGGCTCGGCAGCACCCGGTCGCCCGAGCGCATCTCGACGGTACCGACGAGACCGCCCGTCCAGCCGAGGGCGCGCAGCGCGTGGTCGAGCAGGTACGTCGTCGTGGTCTTGCCGTTCGTCCCCGTGACGCCGAACGTCGTCAGCCGCTCGGCCGGGCTGCCGTACACCCACGCGGCGAGCGGGCCGAGCAGCCCGCGCGGGTCGTCGGCGACGAGCACCGGCACCCCGGGTGCGCCGTCGGCGGTCTCGCGCAGGAGGGCGGCTCCGTGGGCGTCGGTCAGCACCGCGCGCGCCCCGCGCGCCACCGCCGCCGCGGCGAACCGCGCCCCGTGGGACCGTCCTCCGGGCAGCGCGACGAAGAGGTCTCCCTCGGCCACCGCGCGGTCGTCCGACGCGACGGACCACACCTCGACCGCGGCGACGTCCGACGTGCCACGGGGCTCCACCACCCGCAGCCCGAACCGGACCGCCGCGTCCCCCACCGTGCGGGGCGTCGCCACGGCAGGACGAATGCGGTCGATCGGGGATGTCACGTGTAGAACCTACCGTGCCGGTACCGCTGCCCCCGCCATGCCGACGGCCGCGCGCAGCGCTTCACGGGACCTTCACCGGGCACGTTGCCGCGGGCGTCCTCGCGGCCTCTCGGCGGCGGCACGACGGTCACCACGTCGTGGGCAGCGGGACGTACGGCTCGGTGCTCGGGCCCACGTTCTCGTTCTCGAGCGCGAAGCCCATGATCTCGCTGAAGACCGGGGCCGCGACGACGCCGCCGTAGATGGACGTGCGCGGGTTCTTGAGGAACACGCCCACCGTGTACCGCGGGTCGTCCGCGGGGGCGACGCCGATGAAGGAGGCCATGATGCCCGAGAGCTGCCCGTCGGCCCCCGCCGCCTCCGCGGTGCCGGTCTTGCCCGCGATCCGGTAGCCCGGGACGGCCGCCGCCGACCCGGTGCCCTCCTCGACCACCGACTCCATCATCCGCAGCACGGTGTCGGCCGTCTCCTGCGACACCACGCGCCGGGGCTCCTCGACGGGGGCCGGGGTGAACGTCCCGTCGGGCGCCGTCGTGCCCGCGACCAGGCGCGGCGCGCTGCGCAGGCCACCGTTGGCGACCGTGGAGAACACGCTCGCCGCCTGGACCGCGTTGACCGACACGCTCTGGCCGAAGAGCACGGCGTACTCCGTGCGCCCGTCCCACTCGTCCGCCGGGTGCAGGATGCCCGCGGACTCCCCGGGCAGACCGAGCCCCGTGGGCTGCCCGAAGCCGAACTTGTGCAGGTAGTCGTAGCGCACCTGCTTCGGGATGCGCTCGCCGACCTGGACGGTCCCGGTGTTGGACGACTCGGCGAGCACGCCCGCGAGCGTCAGCCGCTGCAGCTCGTGCTCGTGGGAGTCGCTGAACGTCTGCCCGTTCGGCGTCGTGTACGAGTACGGCACCTCGAACTGCGTGCCCGCCTCGGCGAAACCGCCCTCGAGCGCCGCGGCCATCGTCACGACCTTGCCGGTGGAGCCCGGGTCGAAGATGTTCGACACGGCACGGCTGGGCCGCGCCACCGCGGCCGTCGTGCGGTCGTTCGGGTTGACGGTCCCGGAGTCGGCGAGCGCGAGGATCGCCCCCGTCCGGGTGTCCTGGACGACCGCGATGCCGAAGTCCGCGCCGGTCTCGCCCACGGCACGGTCGACGGCGTCCTGCGCCTTCCACTGCACGTCCCGCTCGACCGTCAGCCGCACGTTCTGGCCCGGCACGGCCGGGACGGTCTCGCAGTGACCGGTCGGGATGAGCTCGCCGCCGCGGCCGGCCTCGCACTCGCGCGATCCTGCCGTGCCGGCGAGCGCGTCGTCGTAGGCGGCTTCGATGCCGCCCATGCCCGTCTGCTCCGAGTCCACGTACCCGACGAGGTTCCCGGCGACCGTGCCCGCCGGGTAGGTGCGCTCGCTCGTCGCGTCGGCCCGGATGTACGCCGAGAGGCGCAGCTCCGCGATCTCGCGCTGGACGTCCGGCGTGACCTCCTTGGCGAGGACGACGTACCCCTCGCCGTTGAGCCGCGCCGCGAGGTCCGGCGCGGACTCGCCGAGGACGGGCGCGAGGAGCTTCGCGACGCCCGCGGCTCCGCCGTCCTCGAGCGGCGTGCCGTCGGGCAGCGTCCTGGTTCCGGGCGTGAAGGACTGGATCGCCGTGCGGTCGGCGCCGATCGTGTAGCGGTCGACGGACGTGGCGAGCACGACGCCGTCCGCGTCCGTGATGTCGCCGCGGTGCGCCAGCGTCGTGGAGCTGCGCAGCCGCACCTCCCGCGCTTCCTCCGCGAGCGCCGGTCCCTTGATCACCTGGACGTTGACGAGCTGCGCCACGAACAGCAGCACCACGAGCGTGGCGACCCCCATCAGCCAGCGCTGGCGCTGCTCCGGACGGCCGGGCTCCGGGACCGGGGGCACCGGCGGCCGGGGCGGTCCGCCGCCTCGTGCGGCCGGGCCGGCCGCGGCGCGCGCCGTCAGGGGCCGCGACGCGGCCGGCCGCGAGGTCGGGGTCCTCGACCCGGAGGCTCGCGGCGTGGACGCACGGGCGGTCGACGTGGACGCACGAGCGGTCGACGCGCGCGGCACCTCGCCCCGCGACGCGGACGCCCGGGACGAGGCACCACGCGCCGGTCCCGGTCGCGCGGACGCACGATCGCCGTGCGACCCGGTGGCCGCCGTCCGCGGCCCCCTGCCGCGGTCGCCGCCCCCTGGTGTCACTGGCCGGTCCCCTCCCCCGTCGCGCCCACCACCGCGCCGTCGGACAGCCGGACCATGCTCGGCGCCGGGGACTCGACCATGCCGAGCCTGCGCGCCTGGTCCGGCAGCGACGCCTCCGCGTCGAGGACGGCCGCCTGCAGCCGCTGCGTGTCCTGTCGCACCTGTCCCACCTCTCGGCGCAGGTTCGACATCTCGTAGGAGTTCTGCGCCATCGTCGTGTTCACCAGGAGAGCACACAGGAGCGCCAGTCCGAGGACCGACATGCACACGACGAGGAACGGGACGCGCGAGCGGGCCTGGAGCGGTGCGCGCACCAGCTCGAGGCGCGAGCGCGCGGCGCGCTCGGTGGCGCCGCCCGGCAGGGCGGTCAGCGTGGGACGGGGTGCCGGCGCCGCTCCCGGGCGCGCGGTGCGGGGCAGCGGACGGGCGGCCGCCGTCGACCTCAGTGCGCTCATGGTGTCCTCTCCCCCGGTCGTCCCGGTCGGTTCGTGCTGGTGGTGCGCGGGCGGCGGTGCTCCGGCGTGGGCCGTAGTCGTTCGGCGGCCCGCAGCCGGACGGACGCCGACCGCGGGTTGGTCTCCCGCTCGCCCGGCGGCGCCTCCTCCGCCCCGCGGGTGAGGAGCCTCAGGTACGGCTCGTCGGCCTCGGGGACGACGGGCAGACCCGCCGGCGCGCTCACCGTCGCGCCGGCGGCGAGCCCACGTTTGACGAGCCGGTCCTCGAGCGAGTGGTAGGACTCGACGACGATCCGGCCGCCCACGGCGAGCACGTCGACCGCCGCGGGGACGGCGCGCGCGAGGACCTCGAGCTCGCCGTTCACCTCGATGCGCAGGGCCTGGAAGGTCCGCTTCGCCGGGTTGCCGCCCGTGGTGCGGGTGGCGGCGGGGATGGAGGCCCGCACGAGGTCGACCAGCTCGGCGCTGCGTTCCCAGGGCCGGTCCTCGCGCCGACGCACGACGGCCCGTGCGATGCGCTGCGCGAACCGCTCCTCGCCGTACTCGCGCAGCACGCGCGTGAGCTCGCGCTCGTCGTAGGTGTTGAGGACGTCCGCGGCCGTGCGGCCGACGGTGGGGTCCATCCGCATGTCGAGCGGGGCGTCGTGCGCGTACGAGAAGCCGCGCTCGCGCTCGTCGATCTGGAGCGACGAGACGCCCAGGTCCATGAGCACGCCCTGCACCGGAGCACCGACGGCCTGCGCGACGACGTCCGCGACCTCGTCGTACACCGCGTGCACGGCGCGGAAACGGTCGCCGAACCGCTCGAGGCGGCGCGTCGCGCGCTCGATCGCGTGCGGATCGCGGTCGATCCCGACGACGCGCGCCGTCGGCACCTGCTCGAGCACCGCCTCGGTGTGCCCGCCCATGCCCAGCGTGCAGTCGACGAGGACGGAACCCGGCTCGGCGAGCGCCGGCGCCAGGAGGTCCACGCAGCGCTGGAGGAGCACCGGCACGTGACGCTCGGAGGCGTCGTCGCGGTCCGTGGTCATCGGTCCTCCTCTCGTGCTGTCCCGTGGGTCGTGTCGTCGTGCGGTCGTCCTGCGGTGGTGCCGGGGTCCGGGACCGTCCGGTCAGGTCTCCCTCCGCGTCCTTTCTGGCACCGGGGAAGTGCGCCAGACCGGGCGGGAGGAGACCTCACCGGACGGGTGCCCGTGACCGTCCTAGAAGCGCAGGTCCGGGAACACCTCCTCGGCGGTGTCCGAGTAGGCCGACTCCTGCTCCGCGAGGTACGTCTCCCAGGCCTCGGCGTCCCAGATCTCGACGCGGGTGCCCGCGCCGATCACCGCGACGTCGCGGTCCAGGCCCGCGTACGCCCGCAGAGGCGCGGGGATCGAGACCCGGCCCTGCTTGTCCGGGATCTCGTCGCTCGCCCCCGACAGGAACACGCGCAGGTAGTCCCGCGCCTGCTTGCTCGTCACCGGCGCCTGCCGGATCTGGTCGTACATGCGCCGGAACTCGTCCATCGGCAGGAGGAACAGGCATCGCTCCTGTCCTCGCGTCATGACGAGACCCGGCGCCAGCCGGGGCCTGAACTTCGCGGGGAGGATCAGCCTCCCCTTGTCGTCCAGACGAGGTGTGAAGGTCCCGAGGAGCAGGCCGGAGGAGCTGCCGAGCACGTCGTCCAGAACACCGGACATGCACCTGGCACCTCCCCTCCTGCTCCCAGTTCCTCCACGGTACTCCACAACCCTCCACCACTCTCGGCGAAACGCGAGAACTTCACCCCTGTTCGCACGATCTCCGCAGGTCAGGCGCGGTGGAGCGGCGTGGAGGGGAGGGGTCCCCACGCGCGCGTCGCGGTACCGGCCGGCACGGGGACGCCGGCCCGGCGGCCCTCGGCACGGCCCTCGTCGTGCCCCCGGGCGCCCGGGCGACGGCGACGGGGAGGGAGGTGGAGGGGCCCGGCGGTCGCGCACGTCGGCGTCAACTAGGCTCGTGGCACCTGCGGTCCTGGCCGCAGGCCCGCGCCACCGACGACGGAGGTCTCCCGTGCTCCCCGACATCGCCCCTGTCGCGCCGCCCCACGAGCACGACCCGTCCGCGCTGGACGAGCTCGTCGAGACGACCGCGAGGATGCGCTCGGGCATCGAGTCCGTCGTCACGGGCCGGCCCGACCTGGTCACCGTGACCGTCGCGGTCCTCCTCGCCCAGGGCCACCTGCTCCTCGAGGACGTGCCCGGCGTCGGCAAGACCACCCTCGCGAAGGCGCTCGCGCGCACCATCGACTGCCACGTGGGGCGGATCCAGTTCACGCCCGACCTGCTGCCGAGCGACCTGACCGGCGTCAACATCTACCGGGCGGCGACCCACGAGTTCGAGTTCCGGCCGGGCCCGGTCTTCGCGAACATCGTCATCGGCGACGAGATCAACCGGGCCTCCCCCAAGACGCAGTCCGCACTCCTGGAGTGCATGGAGGAGGGCCAGACGACCGTGGACGGCACCACGCACGTCCTGCCGAGCCCGTTCCTCGTCGTGGCGACGCAGAACCCGGTCGAGATGGAGGGCACGTACCCGCTCCCCGAGGCGCAGCGCGACCGCTTCATGGCACGGCTCACCGTGGGCTACCCCGACATCGAGGCGGAGCTCGAGATGCTCGAGCGGCAGGAGGCGGACGACCCCCTGGCGCGCCTGGCGCCCGTCACCGACGGGGCGTCGATCCCCCGCTTCGCCCGGGTCGTGCGGTCCGTGCACGCCTCGACCGCCGTCAAGCGGTACGTCCTGGACCTCGTGACCGCGACGCGCCGGCACACCGCGCTGCGCCTCGGCGCCTCGCCCCGGACGTCGCTGCAGCTGCTGCGGGCCGCGAAGGCCGTGGCGGCGATGGCCGGACGCGACCACGTGCTGCCGGACGACGTGCAGTACCTGGCGGTCCCGGTCCTCGCGCACCGGCTCGTCATCACCACCGAGGCCCGGCTCGCCGGCCACGACGCGGCCGCCGTCGTCTCGTCCATCGTTGCGCAGACGCCGATCCCGGCCCGGGACGCGACCGAGCGGCGCTGACGTGCGCCCTCTCCCCGGCCTGACGAGGCTGCGCAGCCTGCGCCGCGGGCTCTCGCGCGCACGCCTGACCCGGCGCGGCACGGCGCTGCTCGTCGCCGGCGCGGTGCTCCTCGCCACGGGTGTCACGCTCGGGCTCCCGGACGTCGTGGGGCTGGGCGCCGCCGGCGTGCTCGTGGTGGTGGCGTCGTGGTGCTGGATGACCGTCCGGCGCATCGACCGCGGCCGCGGCGCCCTGCGCGTCGCGCGGCGCGTGCAGCCGAACCCCGCCACGCGGGGCCAGGTCACCTCGGCGCGGCTGACGGTGGAGGCCGCGCGCCGCACCGCCGCGGGAGCGAGCGCCCTCGCGCGCCTGCGCATCAGCGAGCAGGCGGCCCACGAGCTGTGCGACCGGGGTTCGCTGCGCGCGCAGGTGGCCACGCGCGACGACCACGTCGCCGTGCGGTACACCCTGCGCCCGCTGCGCCGAGGACGGTGGCCGCTCGGCCCGCTCCTCGCCACGCGCGTCGACGCGTTCGGGCTCGTCAGCGCGACGCAGGAGCTGGGGCAGGCCACGTCGGTCGCGGTGTGGCCGCGGACCGTGCAGCTGCCGGTGCGGGGCACGCGCGCGTTCGGGGAGCAGGAGCGCTCGACGACGGGCGCACGCCTGTCCTCGAGCGACGACTCGGTGCTGCGCGACTACGTCACGGGCGACGACCCGCGACGCGTGCACTGGGCCAGCGCGGCCCGGCACGGGCAGCTGATGGTCCGTGCCGACGAGAGCGCGAGCCTGCCGCCGGTCACCGTGCTCCTCGACCGCGGACTCCTGCCGCACCCGGACCTCGCCTCGCGCGGTGGGCACGCCCTCGCCGACGGCGAGTGGGCGGTCGAGTGCGCCGCGTCCGTCGGCGTCTCCCTCCTGCAGGCCGGGCACCCGGTGCGGCTCGTCCCGACGTCGCTCGCCCCCGTGGTCGACACCTCGGGCTTCACGACGAACCGCGCCGGCGAGGGGCCCGCCGACGTCCTCGACGCGACCGTCGACCTGCGCGGGCACCACGGGCTGTCGGACGCGGACCGCGCGGCCGTCGCGACCGCCGAGGCCCTGCGGTCGGCGCGCCGACCGGGCGAGATCACGGTCGCCGTCGTGGGCCCGCTCGGGCCGGTGGCCCGGCACACCGTCGGCTCGCTCGCGGGAGACATGCTGCACTGGGCGCTCGTGGTGCGGCCGCGGTCGTCGTCCTCGCAGCTCGCCGAGGCGCAGGAGACCGTGGCGGCCCTGCGGGCCACGGGCTGGCACGTGGTGCTGGCCGACGCGGGCACTCCCCTCGAGCACGCCTGGGCCCAGCTCGTGGAGGGGGCACGATGACCACGACGACCACGACGACCACGCCCACCTCGAGGGGCGGGCGGGCCGCCGGCCGTGACGGGCTCGGCGCACGCGTGCTGGCGACGACGGCGTGCGTCGCCGTCGCCGTCGCCGCCTCGACGTTCGCGCTCGGGACGGTCATCGGCCCCGGCGAGTGGACCCGCACCGCGCTGCGCACTCTCGCCGTGCTGGCCCTCGTCACGGGGCTGTCCCGGTACGCGCTCGAACGATCCTCCGGAGGACGCGGCGAGGTGCTCGCCCCGCCGGCGGCGCTCCTGCCCTCGGCCGCCGGGCTCGTCGTCGGCGCGTGGGCGCTGCTCGGCCTGTACGGCGGGCCGACGGACCGCTTCTCCGCGCTCATCGGCCTGTCGAACGTCGACCGCCTGCTCACGCGGGTGCAGACCGCGCGCGAGCTGACGCTCGCGGAGGTCGCGCCCATCGACCCCAGCCTGCCGATCGAGCTGCTGGCGGTCGGCGGCGCCGTCGTGGTGTTCCTCGTCGCCGACCTCATGGCCGGAGGGCTGCGTCTGGGCGCCGGCGTCGGCGTCCCCCTGCTCGCGCTGTGGATCCCCGGCCTCGTCCTCGTCGGCGACGTCCCGCCGGTGGCGTTCGTGCTCACGGTCACCGCCCTCGTCGCCCTCCTCGCGGTCGACAACCCCCACCGTGCGGCGCGCCGCACGTCGGGCCGCGACGGGGCCCGCCGCCGGGCACCGGTCGCCGGGGCGCGGGTCGCGACGGCGGTCGGGACCGCCCTCGCCGTCGCCGTGGTCTCCCTCGGTGTGGGCTCGGCGAGCACGACGCTGCCCGAGGTCGCCTCCTCGTCGTGGTCGCGCCTGTTCTCCTCGACGGGGAGCACCGTGCGGCTCTCGGAGGACCTCGACATGCGCCGCGACCTCGCCGAGCGCTCCGACGAGGTCGTGCTGCGCTACCGCACGGACGCCGGGGACGTGGGCCCGCTGCGGGTCTTCACGCTCACCGGGTTCGACGGCACGAACTGGCGACGGGGCGACGACCGCGACGGCACTCCCGTCGAGGGCGCCGACCAGCTCCTGTGGCCGCAGGACGCGGGACGCGGGACCGCGACGCGGCTGGAGCTCACGCTCCAGTCGTTGCGCGACACGAAGCTCCCGCTGCCCACCGAGCCCCGCACGCTCGACGCCGAGGGCGACTGGCGCTACGACGCGGTGCGCGACGAGGTGGTCGGGGACAGGTCGACGGACGCCGGCACGACGTACGCGGTGACCGTCTACCCCCGCGCGCTGGACGCCGAGGTGCTGCGGGCGGCGGGCGGGGACGACCCCGGTGACCCGAACTACGTGGACGTCCCGGCGTCCGCGCACGAGCAGGAGATCCGCGACCTCGCGGCGCAGGTGGTGCAGGGCGCGCAGTCCCGGTACGACCAGGCGCTCGCCCTGCAGACCTTCTTCCGCGACACGTCGACCTTCACGTACTCGACCCAGGTGTCTCCCGGCGACTCGGGTGACGCGGTCTGGGACTTCCTCCAGGACCGCACGGGGTACTGCGTGCAGTTCGCGACGTCGATGACCATGATGGCGCGGATGCTCGGCATCCCGGCACGGCTGGGCGTCGGCTTCCTGCCCGGGCAGCACGAGGGCGACGGCGTGTACCGGGTGACGGGCCGCGACTCGCACGCATGGCCCGAGCTGTACTTCGCCGGGCTCGGCTGGGTGCGGTTCGAGCCGACGCCCGCGCAGCAGACCGGCCCGGCGCCGCGCTGGGCGACGCCGTCGGGGAACACCGCGACCCCGGGCTTCCTCGCCCCGGACGACGCCCTCACGCCCGGGGCCGAGCCGGTCCCGTCAGAGCCGGTGACCCCGGTACCGACCGTCGGGGGCGGCCTCCCGGCGCCGTCGGCGGACGACGGCAGCGGGACACCGTGGATGCTGGTCGCGGGCCTCGTGGTGGTGCTCGTGCTCGGTGCCGGCGCCGCCTGGCTCGCGCTGCGACGGCGGACCCGGGTCCACACGCTCCACGACGCCGAGGACGCCTGGCGCGAGCTGGTCCGGCGCCTCACCGCGCTCGGCGTCACGTGGCCGGCGTCGGCGACTCCTCGCACCGTGCCGGGCACCGTCGCGACCGCAGTGCGCGCGCGCTCGGGGACGGATCTGCCCGACGAGACGGTCGAGGCGCTCGTCGCGCTCTGCACCGCGCTGGAGACCGAGCGCTACGCGCGCGGGGCCGTCCCGCAGCCCGCAGGGCTCCGCGAGCTGGTCGACACCGCGGTGACCGGGGTCGAGAGGACGCTCAGCGACCGCCCTGCTCGCGACGACGCTCCCACCGCTCTTCCAGTCGGCTGAGGAACGGCTTGCGGGCCGCCTGCTTGGTCGCCGCGGGGACCGGGCGCACACGACCGTCGGCGCCGACGGTCCCCACCGGGCCCTTGCGCGCGGCGCGCGGGGACTGGAACACGAGCACCACGCCCGCGAACATGAGGACGAAACCTACGACGCCGAGCCACGTCTGCGAGGTGGCGGCGCCCAGGACGAGGAGCAGCAGCCCGCCCACCACGCCCGCTCCGGCGAGGACGTAGCGCAGCACCGAGCGTCGTCGCGGTGCCTGGAACGTGTTCGCCAGCCGCGGGTCGTCCGAGGTGAGCGCTCGCTCCATCTGCTCCAATACCCGCTGCTCGTACTCAGACAGAGGCATGAGCACCCCGTTTCTTCGCGGTGGTCGAGTGTCCCCCTCAGGATAGTTCGACATCTGCGGGGGTGGTAGTCGAGCGGGGTCCCCGCGGCCCCATCGCGATGGATCTCACCCCGAACCTCCCGCGCACGGCGTCCACGGCTTCCTCGGCGCGCCGTCGGGCGCGACCGTGCTCCCCGACGGCCTCCTCGAGCGTCGGCTGGACGACCGCCCCGGCGCGCGGCGCGAGGCCCTCCGCACGCACGCCGACGAGGCGCACCGCGAGCCCGCCGAGGTCGACCGCCGACACGAGCTCGCGGGCCACCAGGTAGATCTCGCGCGCCACGTCCGTCGGGGCGCCGAGCGTCCGCGCCCGCGTCACGGTCCGGAAGTCGCTCGTACGCACCTTGACGCTCACGGTGCGGGCGAGGAGGCCCTGGTGGCGCAGCCGCGACGCGCACCGGTCGGCGAGCTCGAGCACGCGGGCCTGGACGGCGTCGAGGTCGCGCAGGTCGTGCTCGAAGGTCGTCTCGGCGCCGATCGAGCGTTCCGAGCGCTCGGGCTGCACCGGGCGCGGGTCCCGCCCCCACGCGAGGTCGTGCAGGTGGGCACCGGACACCTTGCCCACCGCCGCCTGGAGCACGGCGACGTCGGTGTCCGCGAGCTCGGCGACGGTGCGGATGCCCCAGCGGGCGAGGGAGGCCTCCGTGCGCTCGCCGACGCCCCACAGCGCGCCCACGGGAAGGGTGCGCAGGAACGCGACCGTCGAGGCTGCCGGGACGAGGAGCATGCCGTCGGGCTTGGCATGGGTGGAGGCCAGCTTCGCGACGAACTTGGTGGTCGCGACCCCGACCGAGCACGTGATGCCGTGCTCGGCCAGGACGCGCCGGCGCAGTGCGGCGCCGATCGTGGTCGGCGGGCCGAGGCGGCGCCGGGCGCCGCTGACGTCGAGGAACGCCTCGTCGACGCTCACCTGCTCCACGAGCGCCGTGATCTCCCCGAGCATCCCCATGACGGACCGGGAGACCTCGTGGTAGCGGCTGTGGTCCGGCGGCACGACGACCGCCTGCGGGCACGCCCGTCGCGCGACCGCCATGGGCATCGCGGAGTGGACCCCGAAGGCCCGGGCCTCGTACGTGGCGGCGAGAACGACGCCGCGGTCCGCGCCGCCGACGACGACCGGGCGGCCGCGCAGCTCGGGCCGGCGTGCGAGCTCCACGGACGCGAAGAACGCGTCCATGTCGACGTGGAGGATCGAGCACCCCTCCTCGTCGTCGCCCCAGTCGCGACGGACGACGGCCCGCGGGCCGCGGCTCATGCCGGGTCCCGCGCGGCGCGGCTCACGACGCGACCGTCCGCGGCCCCGGCGCGCGCAGGAACCCGGCGTCCGGGTCGACGAGCATCGCGACCTCGTCCCGGAAGTCCTCGGCGCACGCCAGGAGCTCGTCGGCCCGGCGCGGGTCGACGTCCGCCCGGCCCGCGTCCACGGCTGCGCGCACCCGCGCACCGCCGGCGAAGTACACCGACCAGGCGGCGAGCGACGGCTCGGCGTCGGCCAGCTGGTCCCAGACGGGCCTCGCCCGGCCACGGCGCTCGGCGTGCCCGCGCAGCGCGACGACGGCCGCGGCGGCGCGCAGCGCGCCCAGGTGCGCGTGCACGAATCGCTCGTCCGGGTCGCTCGCGAGCGTCGCGGCGACGAGCTCGGCGTCGGCACGGGCGAGCAGGCGAGTGACGTCGACCGGGACGCGCGCCGGCCCGCGCCGCGCCTGCTCCCCCGGGGACCTCGTCGTGCTGACCATCGCGCACCTCCTGGCTCCACTATCGAACACGTGTTCGATCTCTGTCAACGTCCCGGCAGCGGACCACGTACCGTGGACCCATGGCTCGCCGCGCCCCCCGGACCTCCCGCACAGCGTCCGCCGAGCCACCCACACCGCGCCGTCGTGGTGCGCGCGCAGCGCGACGGGCCGGCGACCTGCCCACCGACGAGGTGCCCACGACCACCGGCTCGGCACGGCTCGAGCCCGACCCGGACCACGCCGGTGCGGTCACGCTCTACGTCAACGGCGTCCCGAGCTCGCACGTGGACCTCGACGACCCCGGCTTCCTCGCGTTCGAGTACATGCAGCAGATGGCGGCCGTGATCGACCGGCTCCCGCCAGGGCCGCTGCGCGTGCTGCACCTGGGCGCCGCCGGCTGCAGCCTCGCGCGGTGGGTCGAGCACACGCGCCCCGGCTCGACGCAGGTCGGCGTGGACCTCGACGCGCGGCTCCTCGAGCTCGTCCGCACGTGGTTCGACCTGCCCCGCTCGCCGCGCCTGCGCCTGCGCGCCGACGACGCCCGGCACGCGCTGTCGACCTTCGCCGACGCGTCGTTCGACGTGGTGGTGCGCGACGTCTTCGCCGGCGACTCCACGCCGGAGCACCTCGTGACGAGCGGCGCCGCGCTCGACGTGCGCCGCGTCCTGCGCCCCGGCGGCACGTACCTCGTCAACTGCGCCGACCGCCCGCCCCTGACCGCCGCCCGCCGGGAGCTCGCCGGGCTCGCGGCGGTCGTCGGAGGGACGGGGACGACGGGCGGGACGGGCCCGGGCGCTGGACGGGGTGCCGTCGGCACGCCCGGTCCGCCCCCGCTCCGGGCGGCGCTCGCCGAGCCGGCCCAGCTCAAGGGACGCCGCTACGGCAACGTCGTGCTCGTCGCGGTACGGCCCGGCCCGGGCGGCCCCGACCTCGCCTCGCCGGGCCTGGCTCGTGCGGCCCGGACGCTCCCGGTCCCCGCGCACGTCGTCGTCGGTCCCGAGCTCGACGCGTTCGTCGGCGCGGCGGCGCCGTTCGAGGACCCGCCCGACGCCGTCGGGCACGAGCCCGCGACGCCCGGCCGCACCCGCTGACGAGGCGGGCGCCCGCCCGGACGGCACGAGAGCCGCGCCCCGGCTCGGGACGCGGCTCCTGCGCGAGGACCGTGGGCGCCCCCGCGGGGCGCCGGGACGGCCGTCAGAGCGGGCGGACGTTCTCCGCCTGCGGGCCCTTGGGCCCCTGAGTGATCTCGAACTCGACCCGCTGCGCCTCGTCGAGCGTGCGGTACCCCTGCGTCTCGATCGCCGAGTAGTGCACGAAGACGTCGGCACCGCCGCCGTCCTGCGCGATGAAGCCGTAGCCCTTCTCGGAGTTGAACCACTTCACAGAACCCTGCGCCATGCTGTTCCTCTGACCTTCTGTCCATCCGGGGACACCAGCGAGCGGACCCTTCGTCCACCCCGTGCGCCGCAATGCCATGTCCCACGTCCTTCGCCGGTGGACCAGCCGGGCAGGGCCGGAACCGTGCCCGCCACCGGTTCGTGCGCAAGTACGCCACTGCAACGCGTGCCAGTGTGGCACGGACACTGTGTGCTACGCCACGTCGGACGGCCACCTCTCGTGACCATTTTTCCGGACATTCCGTGGCGGGACGGCGCTCGCCGCCCCGGGGCGCCGTCAATGGGCCGCTCAGTCCCCCGACTGCTGCGCGAGGAACCGCTCGAACTCGTCGCCCAGCTCGTCGGCCGTCGGTATGGGCGACGACTCCGCGAGCAGGCTCGTGCGCCCGACCGCGCGGGCGAACGCGTCGTACTGCTCCTCGAGCGCCTGCACGACCGCCGCCACCTCCTCCGAGTCGCGCACCTGGCGCTCGACCTCGGCGGTCGCGTCCTGGGCCGCCCCGGCGAGCAGGCCCGTCGAGAGGTCGAGCCCGGTCACGCGCTGGACGTGGTCCAGCGCGACCACGGCCGCGGGCGGGTACGACGACTGCGCGAGGTAGTGCGGCACGTGGACGGTGTAGCCCAGGGCGTCGTGACCGGCGCGCCCGAGCCGCAGCTCCAGGAGCGCCGCGAGGCTGGCGGGCACCTTCACCGTCCCGAACCACGACGAGTGCTCGCCGAGGAGCTCCGTGCGGGTCGCGTGCGCGGTGACCGACAGCGGCCGGGTGTGCGGGATGCCCATGGGGATCCCGTGGAACCCGACGGTCAGCGACACGCCGAGCCGCTCGACGACGTCCAGCACCGCCGCCACGACGCGCTCCCACTGGACGTCGGGCTCCGCGCCGTGCAGGAGCAGGAACCCGGTGCCCTCGGCGTCACGCACGTGGTCGATCACGAGGTGGGGCTCGTCGTAGTCGGACCAGTGGTCGGTGCTGAACGTCATGGTCGCGCGCTTCGAGCGGTAGTCGAGCAGCTGGTCGACGTCGAACGTCACGACCCGCGTGACCTCGCCGAGCTCCAGCAGGTGCTCCACCGCGACCTCGCCCGCGCTGCCGGCGTCGACGAACCCGGCGACCGCGTGCAGCAGGACCGGGCCCGCGCCGCGCTCCGGCGGGCTCGGCCACAGGCGCTCGACCGCGTCCTGGTCGAGCTCGTAGATCCCCCGAGGATCCAGCATGCTTCCTCCTCGTCACGTCTGCTGCCCGTCCGGCGACACGACGGCCGGAGGGCCTGTGGTCGACAACGCCGGGCGTGCGCAGATCCTTCCCGGCGTCGCGAGCCCCGCGTGGACGCGCCCGGGACGCTCCCGACGCGTGGCAGGGCCGCGGGTCAGCGGCCGGGCAGGCGGACGACCGAGACGAAGAAGTCGTCGATCTGGCGCACCACGTCGATGAACCGGTCGAAGTCCACGGGCTTGGTCACGTACGCGTTGGCGTGCAGCGAATAGCTGCGCACGACGTCCTCCTCGGCCTCCGAGGTGGTCAGCACGACGACCGGGATCTTGCGCAGCGCGTCGTCGGCCTTGAGCGCGGCGAGCACCTCGCGCCCGTCCATGCGCGGCAGGTTGAGGTCGAGCAGGATGAGGTCGGGCGTCGGCGCACCGGAGTGCTCGCCCTCCTTGCGCAGGAACTCGAGCGCGCTGACGCCGTCGGAGACCACGGACAGGCGGTTGGTCACCTTGTGGTCCTCGAACGCCTCGCGGGTCATCAGCACGTCACCAGGGTCGTCCTCGACGAGCAGGACGTCGATCGGCCTGGTGCCGTGGCTCATGCGGTGATCTCCTCGTCGTCGCGCACCCCGCCGGGGGGCTCGTGGTCGGAGCGAGCGTAGCCGACCTCGGCGTACGTGTACGCGTGGGCGAGCGTGAAGCGCACCGTGGTCCCGCCGACGCCGTCCTCGCGGGGCTCGATCCAGATCCGGCCGCCGTGGTACTCGACGATGCGCTTGCACAGCGCGAGACCGATCCCGGTCCCCTCGTACACGTCCTTGGGGTGCAGCCGCTGGAAGATGACGAACACGCGGTCGGCGTACTCGGGGTCGATCCCGATCCCGTTGTCCGCGACCGACAGCTCCCAGTGGGTGTCGTGGGCCAGGACGCCCACGTGCACGCGCGGCGCGCGGTCGGGGTGCCGGAACTTCACCGCGTTGCCGACCAGGTTCGCCAGGAGCTGGTGCAGCAGCGCGCGCTCGCCCACGACGACGGGCAACGGGTCGTGCGTCACGGACGCGCCGGACGACTCCAGGGTCTCCGAGAGGTCGTCGAGCACGGTCGCGAGCGCCTGCTCGAGGTCGACGTCCACGCGCTCGGTCCCGGTGCGGCCGACGCGCGAGAAGCCCAGGAGGTCCTGGATGAGCCGTTGCATGCGCTTGGCGCCGTCGACGGCGAAGTCGATGTACTGGTCGGCGCGCTCGTCCAGCTCGCCGCCGTACCGCTTCTTCAGCAGCTGGGTGAAGCTCGCGACCTTGCGCAACGGCTCCTGGAGGTCGTGGGAGGCCACGTACGCGAACTGCTCGAGGTCGCGGTTCGAGCGCTCGAGCTCCTGCGCCTGCTCCGCGAGGAGCTCGTGCGAGCGCGCCGCCTCCTCGTGCGACGCGCGGATCTCCGCGACCTGGCCGACGAGGGCCACGCGCATCTGCTCGACGTCGCGGGCGAGGTCGGCGATCTCCGCCGGGCCGGACGTCTCGACGGGCTCGTCGAGACGTCCGGAGCTCACGCGCCGGATGCGGTGGGCGAGCGCCGCCAAGGGCTCGGTCACCCAGCGCTTGAGGCACACCCACAGCACGATCCCGACGGCGAGCCCCGCACCGACGAGCACGAGGACGCTGCCGAACAGCACGCGGTCCCAGCGCTCGAGGGCGTCGAGACGGTCGAGCCGCTCGTCGCGCACCTCGGTGACGTAGTCCGCCGTCGCGAGGCGCGCCTGCGCGAAGAGCTCCGCGCCGCGCGCGCGGTCGACCGCCCGCACGGAGCCGACGCCCCCGTCCTCCACGGCGGCGATCGCGGGCTCCGCGTACACGGTCAGCCACTCGTCCACGGCCGCGCGCGCCGCCTCCCCCGCGGCGACCAGGCCGGGGTCGGGCCGCAGACCGTCGATCGCCCCGAGGTCCGGGACCACCGGGTGCTCGTCGTCGCCGAGGGCGCGGTACAGCGACTCGAGCGCCGTCGGGTCCCCTGTGCGGACGTAGGACCGCACGGACGTCTCGGCGTCCAGCAGCGCGTAGGACATCGTGTCGCCCTGCGTCACGGCGTCGAAGTACGGCCCCGTCACCTCGTCCTGGAGGGTCAGCACGCGCGAGAGCGCGAAGGCCGAGGTGGCCAGCACGAGCAGGACGACGAGGCCGGCGCCGACGAGCGCCGCGCCGAGCCGGCGACGCAGGGTGCCGGACGACCGCGCGCCGCTCACCGCGACCACTCGTCGGAGTCGGCGAGCGTCGCGGTCCGTTCCCCGGGTCCGTCCCCGTCGCCGAAGCGCCCGACCACGAGCATCGCGGCGTCGTCCACGAGCGGCCCGCCGTGCAGGTCGCGGACGCGACGGATCACGCGCTCGACGAGGCCTTCGGCGCCGTCGGCGAGCGCGGCGTCGACCGTGTGCAGCAGGCCGTCGGCGCCGAGGCGACGCGGCCGGGAGGGCGCGCCCTCGGGCGCGGGGGCGTCCGGGGCGGCGCGGTCCGACAGGGTGGCCTCGACGAGGCCGTCGGTGTAGAGCACGAGCGCCCACTTGCCCCCGAGCTGCACACGCTGGGGCGTCCACCCGCCATCGATGGGGATGCCGAGGGCGCGCCCGCGGGCCGTGGGCCGGATCTCGGTGGCCGCGTCGCGCAGCAGGAGCGGCGCCAGGTGCCCCGCGAGGTAGACGTCGGCATGGCGGCGCTGCGCATCGACGACCACCTGGCACAGGGTCACGAAGACCTCGGGCCGGGACCGCTCGGGGACGAGGACGCGTTCGAGCAGAGGGAGCACGGCAGCAGGCTCGGCGTCCGACAGGACGATGGTGCGCCAGGCGGTGCGCAGCGTGGCGCCGAGCGCCGCCTCGTCGGGTCCGTGACCCGCGACGTCGCCGATGACGCACAGGATCGAGCCGTCGGGCCGCTCCACGGCGTCGTAGAAGTCGCCGCCGAGCAGCCCGTTGCCGCCGGGGACGTACCCCACCATGACGGAGAGCCGCTCGTCCTGGACGAGCGGCGTCGGCAGCAGGGCACGCTCCAGGCGTCGGGTCTCGGCCGCACGGACCTCGCTGCGGTACAGCGCGCGCTGCTGGTCCTCGGACTTGCGGCGCTGGACCGCGTAGCGCACGGACCGGCCGAGCAGGTCGCCGTCGACCTCGCCCTTGACGAGGTAGTCGTCGGCGCCGGCGGCCACGGCCTGCACGCCCAGGTCGATGCCGGAGTGCCCCGTGAGGACGACGAGCGCGGGCGGGCTCGTGCCCGCCCGCAGCCGCTCGACGGCGGACAGGCCGACCGAGTCGGGCAGCCCGAGGTCGAGCAGCACGCAGTCCACGGGGCGGGCCGGCAGCAGCTCGAGCGCGTGGTCGAGCGTGGTCGCGCGGTGGAGCTCCACCTTGAGGCTCGCGTCGGACAGCAGCTCCTCGACGAGGATCGCGTCGCCGTCGTCGTCCTCCACGAGCAGGATCCGCAGCACGTCGCCCGGCGCGACGAGGGTGGGCAGGGGCGTGGCTCCCGCGCCGCCCGCATCGGGGCGGGGCGCCGGGCTCGGGACGGGAGCGCGCGGGTCCGAGGCGGTCACGACGAGCGCTCCCCACTGGTCGCCATGGCCCCCGATCCTAGCCGTCCGTGCGGCATGAGCGGTGTCGACGCGGTCCGGCCGGCGTTCGGACGGTGTCCGGACGACGGCCGGACGACGGCCGGACGACGGCCGGACGACGGCCGGACGACGGCCGGACGACGGGTCGCGCGGCCGGGAGCGGGCCCGGACAGGCCGGCGCGTGCGCCATAATGGACGGCCGCGCCGGCGGCCGGCGCGGCGCGGGAGGCGGCGCGGGAGCGCGACGAAGGGACAGCGTGGGACGTTCGGACGAGCTCAGGCTCGAGCAGGAGGTCGTGGACACCCTCTACGCGCGCCTGGACGAGCTGCGCGCCGCCGCCCGGGGGCGGCTGGACCGCGTGCGGCGCTCCGGGCCCTCCGGGTCGCCCCAGAACCGCAGCGAGCGCGACGCGTTCGCGACGCTGTACGAGGACCGCGTCGCTCAGCTCGACGCGGTGGAGGACCGGCTCGCGTTCGGGCGCCTCGACCTGGACGACGGCACCCGGCGCTACGTCGGGCGCATCGGCCTCACCGACGCCGAGCACAGCAGCCTCCTCACCGACTGGCGGGCGCCCGCGGCGCAGGCGTTCTACCGCGCGACCGCGGCCCGGCCCGACGGCGTCGTGCGGCGCCGGCACCTCGTCACGCAGCGACGCAGCGTGACCGGGATCGAGGACGAGCTCCTCGACCTCGACGCGAGCGCGGACGTCGCGGGCTCGACGCTCTCCGGCGAGGGCGCGCTCCTCGCCGCGATGGCCGCCGGGCGCACCGGCCGCATGGGCGACATCGTGGCGACGATCCAGTCCGAGCAGGACACGATCATCCGTTCCGAGCTCGGCGGTGCGCTCGTCGTGCAGGGCGGACCGGGCACGGGCAAGACGGCCGTCGCGCTCCACCGCGCCGCCTACCTGCTGTACGCGCACCGGCGCGTGCTCGAGCGCTCCGGCGTGCTGCTCGTGGGCCCGAGCCACTCCTTCCTGCGCTACATCGACCAGGTGCTCCCGTCGCTCGGCGAGACGGGCGTGGTGAGCACGACGGTCGCCGACCTGCTGCCCGGGCTCGTCGCGGACGGTGACGAGCACCCGCACGTCGCGCGCGTCAAGGGCCGCGCCGTCATGGCCGACGTGGTCCGTCGCGCCGTGCGCGCGCGCGAGCGCGTGCCGGCGGCGGACGTGCCGTTCCGCCTCGACGGCCGCGACCTCGTGGTCCGGCGGCGCGACGTGCGCGACGCGATCGCGAAGGCGCGCCGGACGCACAAGCCCCACAACCTCGCCCGGGTGGGCTTCGTCCGCGACATGCTCGCGCGCCTGGCCGACCAGTACGCCGCCGCGCTCGGCGAGCCGCTCGCCGGCGAGGACCGCTCCCTCGTCCTGGAGGACCTGCGCGCGCACCGTGACGTGCGCGTGGCGCTCAACCTCGCGTGGCTGCCCATCGCCCCGGAGCGGCTCGTCGAGGACCTGTACGTCAAGCCGCACCGGCTCGCGGAGGCGGCCCCCGAGCTCTCGGCGGCGGAGCGGCAGCTGCTCGCCCGGCCGAAGGGCGCGCCCTGGACCCCGGCCGACGTCCCGCTGCTCGACGAGGCCGCCGAGCTCCTCGGCGAGGACGACCAGGCCTCGCGCGCCGAGGCCGCGGCGCAGGCCGCGCAGCGCGCGCAGGACCTCGAGTACGCGCGCCAGGTGCTCACCTCGTCCGGCGCGGGCGGCGGCCTGGTCGACGCCGAGGTGCTCGCCGGACGGTTCGCGGCGACCGGGCCCCGCCTGACGACGGCCGAGCGCGCCGCGCAGGACCGGACCTGGACCTACGGCCACGTCGTGGTCGACGAGGCGCAGGAGCTGTCGGCGATGGCGTGGCGCATGCTGGTCCGGCGCTGCCCCACCCGGTCGTTCACCATCGTCGGCGACGTCGCGCAGACGTCCTCCCTCGCGGGGGCACGGTCGTGGGCCGCGGCGCTCGACCCCGTGCTGCGCGACGGCTGGCGCCTCGCGGAGCTCACCGTCAACTACCGCACGCCCGCCGCCGTGGCCGACGCCGCACGCCGCGTCGCCGTCGCCGCCGGGCTGCCCGTCTCCCCGCTCACCTCGGCCCGCGAGGTCGAGGGCTCGCTGCGGGTCGTCCCGGTCGGTGCGGAACCGGGCGCGCTCCTCGACGTCGTGGGACGCGAGGTCGAGGCGGTCCGCACCGAGTTCGTCGCGGCCGGCGCGGGCCGTGTCGCGGTGGTGGCGGTCCCCGCGGTGGCGGCCGCCGTGCGCGCCCACCTGGGCGTGGCCGACGACGACCCGGACGCCCCGGTGGTCGTGCTCGACCCGGTGCAGGCCAAGGGTCTGGAGTTCGACGCCGTGGTGCTCGTCGACCCCGCCGCGGTGGCGGCCGGCGAGTCCGGGGCGTCGGACCTCTACGTCGCGATGACGCGGCCCACGCAGCGGCTCGTGGTGGTGCACGCCGACGAGCTGCCGGCCGGGCTGGCCGCACCGACCGCCTGACGCCGCGCGGCCCGCTCCGCCGCGCGCCCGCGCCGTCCGAGGGTCAAGACCCGTTTGGTCCACCGCGCGGACGAGGCGCACCATGGTGACGTGCTACGCGCCCTCCTCCTCGAGAACCTCCACCCCCTCGCCGCCTCGAACCTCGAGGCGGCGGGCATCGACGTCACCGTCCGCACCGGTGCGCTCGACGAGTCCGAGCTCGTCGAGGCGCTCCAGGGCGTCCACCTGCTCGGCATCCGGTCGAAGACGAACGTCACCGCGCACGTGCTCGAGAACGCACCCGACCTCGTCGCGCTCGGCGCGTTCTGCATCGGCACGAACCAGATCGACCTGCGCGCCGCCGCGACGCAGGGCGTCGCCGTCTTCAACGCGCCGTTCCAGAACACGCGGTCCGTCGTGGAGCTCGCGCTCGCGGAGATCATCGCGCTCACGCGCCGCCTGACCGAGCGCGACCGCGCGCTGCACGACGGCGTGTGGGACAAGTCGGCCACGGGCGCGCACGAGGTGCGCGGGCGCACGCTCGGCATCGTCGGCTACGGCAACATCGGCACCCAGCTGTCGGTCGTCGCCGAGAACCTCGGCATGTCGGTCGTCTTCTACGACACCGCCGAGAAGCTGGCCCTGGGCAACGCGCGGCGCATGGACACGCTCGACGAGCTGCTCGAGACCGCCGACGTCGTGACGCTGCACGTCGACGGACGCACCGGCAACGCGGGCATGTTCGGCGCCAAGCAGTTCGCCCGCATGCGCCCGGGCGCGATCTTCCTCAACCTCTCGCGCGGCTTCGTCGTCGACTACGACGCGCTGCGCGAGTCGATCCTCGCGGGTCACGTGGCGGGGGCGGCGGTCGACGTCTTCCCCGAGGAGCCCAAGCGCAAGGGCGACGCGTTCGACTCGGAGCTGCGCGGCCTGCCGAACGTCATCCTCACGCCGCACATCGGCGGCTCCACCGAGGAGGCGCAGGAGGCGATCGGGCAGTTCGTCTCGACGAAGCTCCGTGACTACCTGACGACGGGCTCGACGACGCTCAGCGTCAACGTGCCGAACCTCGCCCTCGAGCAGACGACCGGCATCACCCGCATCACGCACCTGCACCGCAACACGCCCGGCGTGCTCGCCGCCGTCAACGCCACGCTCGCGGAGCACGGCACGAACATCGAGGGCCAGCTGCTGGCCACGCGCGGCGACCTCGGGTACGTGGTGACCGACGTCGGCTCGCGCGTCGAGCCGGCCGTGGTGGAGGCGCTCGCCGCGATGGACCAGACGATCGCCCTGCGCGTCCTCGACTGATCCCGGGCTGGTCCTCGGCGGGGCGAAGGTCCTTCCCGCCGAGGTCCGACGCCCGCTCGCCGTCACGGCGCGCAGGCGTCAGCATGAGGTATGACCGGGTACTCGCAGGACGCCGCGACGGCGCTCGACGCGCAGGAGTGCTGGACGCTCGTCGCCGGGACGCGCGTCGCCCGGCTCGCGGTGAGCGTGGGCGGCGCCCCCGACATCTACCCCGTGACGGTGCGCGCCGTCGGCGACGTCCTCGGTTTCCGCACGGTGCCGGGCACGAAGCTGGCCTCCCTCGTGACGAACGCCCGCGTCGCGCTCGAGTGGGACGAGGTCACGCCGGACGCCGCGTGGAGCGTCGTCGTCCGCGGCACCGCCCGCCGTCTCGAGACCGCGCGCGAGGTCGCCGCCCTGGGGCCCCCGGACGGCGACGACGCCCTCGTCCCGTTCGTGGACGTGCCCACGGAGGAATGGGTACGCGTCGAGCCGCAGGACGTCAGCGGACGTCGGTTCCGACGCCGACCGGACGGGATGGCGTAGACGGGAGCGCCCAGGGCCCGTGCGGACCCTGGGCGAGGCCCTCAGCCGGACTTGCGGCGGAACGTGCGCTGGACGGGGCCGACCGTCTCCGAGCCGTGCACCGCTCCGGTGTTCTTCCCGCCGTCAGCGCTGCGGTGCCGGGCGGCGTTCTTGCGGTCCAGCGCCTCCCGGAACTTCGCGCGGGCCTCCTCGCTCGGGCCGGTCGGGGTGGGATGCTGCTCGTCGGACGCCATGGCGGTCTCCTCGGGTCGATGGTCGGTGGCGGCCCGTCGACGAGCCGTCCACCGCCCGCCCAGCGTGCCCCACCGGCCGTGCGCGGCGCCAGCGCAATTGCGCCGGGCCCCGTCCGGTGACACGGTCCTCGGGTAGCGTCGTGGAGTGACCGCACCGACGCCCCCGCCCGGCCCGGGGCTCCCGCACCGCCGCCTCGGCCGCAGCGGACTCAGGCTGCCCGTCGTGTCGCTCGGGCTGTGGCAGAACTTCGGCCACGCCGACCCCGTGGCGAACCAGCGCGAGATCGTGCTGCACGCCGTGGAACGCGGCGTCACGCACCTCGACCTCGCGAACAACTACGGCCCGCCGGGCGGCGCGGCCGAGGAGACGGTGGGACGCCTGCTCGCCCGCGAGCTGCGTCCGGTGCGGGACGAGCTCGTCGTGACCACCAAGGCCGGCTACCGCATGGGTCCCGGCCCGTACGGTGAGGGCGGGTCGCGCAAGTACCTGCTCTCCTCGCTCGACGCCTCGCTGCGCCGGCTCGGGCTCGACCACGTCGATGTCTTCTACAGCCACCGGTTCGACCCGTCGACGCCGATCGCCGAGACCGTCGGCGCGCTCGCCACCGCGGTGCGCTCCGGTCGCGCGCGCTACGCGGGCATCTCCTCCTACTCGGCCCGGCGCACGCTCGAGGCCCTCGCGGTCGCCGCGGACGTCGGTGTCGACCTCGTCGTGACGCAGGTCTCGTACTCGATGCTCAACCGCTGGATCGAGGAGCCCGACACGTCGGGGCGCAGCGTGCTCGACGTGGCGAGCGGCGCCGGCATGGGCGTGGTCGCCTTCTCACCGCTCGCCCAGGGCATGCTCACCGACCGGTACCTGCGGGGCACTCCGGACGGCTCGCGCGCCGCGCGCGGCGGCCCGCTGCGCCCGGAGTTCCTCTCGCCGGAGAACCTCGACCACGTGAGGCGCCTCGACGCGCTCGCTCGCGCCCACGGGCGTCCGCTCGCGCGCACGGCGATCGCCTGGGCGATGCGCGACCCGCGCGTCACGACCGTCCTCGTCGGCGCGCGCACGACCGCCCAGCTGGACGACAGCCTCGCGGCCCTCGACGACGCCCCGCTCTCCGCCGAGGAGGTCGCGGCCGTGGCGGCGATCCCGCCCGACACCGGCATCAACCTCTGGGCCTCGCGGTCGAGCGACCTCTGACCGCACGGCGCTGTCGCGCGGACCGTCAGCGCGTCGTGGCCGTCTCGCCCGCGGCGGTGTCGCTGCCTGCGGTCGTCCCGGCCCCGCTCGCCGGGGGCTCGCCCGCGTCGCCCGGGCCGCGGTCGGCGCCGGCTGCCCGCGCCTCGGCCCGCTCGGCCCGGTCCACGCGCAGCGACGTGATCGCGCTCTCGAAGTCCTCGAGCGAGTCGAACGCCTGGTAGACGCTCGCGAACCGCAGGTACGCGACCTCGTCGAGCTCTCGCAGCGGGCCGAGGATCGCGAGACCGATCTCGTACGCGTCGAGCTCGGCGCTGCCGCTGGCACGGATCGTCTCCTCGACGCGCTGCGCGAGCAGCGCGAGGTCGTCCTCGTTCACGGGACGGCCCTGGCACGCCTTGCGGACGCCGGTGACGATCTTCTCGCGGGAGAAGGGCTCGGTGACCCCGGAGCGCTTGACGACGGACAGGCTCGCCGTCTCGATGGTGGTGAACCGACGCTGGCACTGCGGGCACTGCCGGCGGCGGCGGATCGACGCACCGTCGTCGGACGTGCGCGAGTCGACGACGCGGGAGTCCGCGTGGCGGCAGAACGGGCAGTGCATGGCGGTCTCCTCGAGCAGGGGTCGCCGTACCGGCGCACGCGCGCGGCAGGGCGCGACGAACGTATGCCGTCGCGAGGCGACGGCGCAACACGCCGCGCGGCACGACGGGCGGCTCGTCGACGTCCTGCGGACGGGCGCACCCGCGGGCGCAGCAGAACGGGGGCGGCCGTTGCCGACCGCCCCCGTCGGGACGCCCCCGTCCCCATCTCGCGCGCGACTCGCCTCGCGCGCGGCGACGTGCTCAGGAGTCGCGATCTCGCGCGCCCTCCTCCCTCCTGCCCGGCCCCCCAGCCCGGCGTGTGAGGTAGCACTAACTTAGGGCTCCCTAAGGCAGAGCGCAAGCCCCGCGCGCGATCGACCGGGCGGACCACCCGACGTCGCCGCGCTGCGACGGGAGCCGGGTGCCGCCGCACGCAGGTGCGGCGGTCAGGGCTCGACCGGCAGCAGGAGACGCTGGCCCGTGACGAGGCCCGACGACGACAACCCGTTGAGCTCTGCGAGCCGCGCCACCACGTCACGCACGTCGTCCCCCGGGCCGGCGAGCTGCTGCGCGTGCCCCCAGAGGGTCTCCCCGGCCGTCACGACGTGAACGCGGACCTCGACCGGCTCGCCCGGCGCCCCGGCGACGGCGACGCCCGCGCGCACGGCGAGCAGCGCGACCGCGACGACGAGGAGCACCAGGACGAGCCGCCCCCGGCGGGTGAGGCGCAGCGTTGCCGCCCCGCCGCGCGGCGGCACGCCCGCGCGGCGAGACCCGTGGGCGGATGATGGGTAGGCCCACGTCGTGGTCGTGCTGGTCATCTCGATCTCCGTCCCGCCCCGCGGGGCCGGAGCGCCTTCCCCGGTCGCTCCGGCCCCGCACGGCACGTCGTCGACCTGGCGAGGTCGAACACCTGTACGTAGAACACCTGTACGAATGTCTACCACGATCCGCCGACACAGTCGAGTGCCTGTCGAACAGGTGTTTGATTCGCGCGGCTCTCTCCCCTAGCCTGGGACCAGGCCGCTTCGCCGGACATGTCCGTCCGGCGAGGGCGCCACGGACGGGACGGCCGCAGGTGCCCCGCCGACGGCGAGCAGCGCCGCCGGCGGGACGACGAGGGAGACGACGATGGCGGGACGAGGCAGGGACACGAGCGGCGGGCTCGCCGAGGTGCGGGAGCTGCCGGACGGCACCGCCGGCGAGGACGGCCTCACGCCGCGCCAGCGCCTGGTCCTCGAGACGATCCGCTCCTGCGTCGAGACGCGCGGCTACCCGCCGAGCATGCGAGAGATCGGCGAGGCCGTGGGTCTCACGAGCCCGTCCTCCGTCAAGCACCAGCTCACGACGCTCGAGCGCAAGGGCTTCCTGCGGCGCGATCCCCACCGCCCGCGCGCGATCGAGGTCGTGCACCCGGCCGCGGCGTCGGAGGACGCACCGCGGACGGCGCTGACGGCCGTGGACACGGTGGCCGCGCCCGCGCCCGCGGTCGCCGTGCACGACGAGGCCCACCCGACCCCGTCGTTCGTGCCCGTCGTGGGCCGCATCGCCGCCGGCGGTCCCATCCTCGCGGAGCAGGTCGTGGAGGACGTCTTCCCGCTGCCGCGCCAGCTCGTGGGCGACGGCGAGCTGTTCCTCCTGCGGGTCCAGGGCGACTCGATGGTCGACGCGGCGATCTGCGACGGCGACTGGGTGGTCGTCCGGCGGCAGAACGTGGCGGAGAACGGCGAGATCGTCGCCGCGATGATCGACGGCGAGGCCACGGTGAAGACGTTCAAGCGCGCCGACGGCCACGTCTGGCTGCTGCCGCACAACGCGTCCTACGAGCCCATCCTCGGCGACGAGGCACAGGTGCTCGGCCGGGTCGTGTCGGTGCTGCGCAGCCTCTGACTCAGAGCCCGAAGCGCCGCGCCGCCGCCCGCAGCGACTCGGCCGACGCCTGCAGGCCCGCGAGCTCGTCGGCGGCGAGCGGCACCTCCACCCGCTCGACGGCACCACGACGGTCGACCAGCGTCGGCAGGGACAGGCACACGTCGTCGATCCCGTGGTCGCCGTCGAGCAGCGTCGACACGGGCAGGATGCGGTGCTCGTCGCCGAGCACGGCCTCGATGATGCGCGTGCCCGCCAGCCCCACGGCGTAGTTGGTCGCGCCCTTGCCCTCGATGATCCGGTACGCGGACTGCACGACCTCGCGCGCGATCTCGTCGCGGACGTCCTCGGTCAGCGCGGGACGACCGCTCAGGCCGGACCAGTCCAGGAGCGGAACACCGCCGATGGTCGCGGAGCTCCACAGCGGGATCTCGCTGTCGCCGTGCTCGCCGGCGACGTAGGCGTGCACGTTCTGGACCGCGACGCCGCACTGCTGCGCGACGAGGAAGCGCAGTCGTGAGGAGTCGAGGACCGTCCCGCTGCCGAACAGCTGCTGCGGGGCCAGCCCGGAGATCTTGAGCGCCGCGTAGGTCACGATGTCGACGGGGTTGGTGACCATGACGTAGACGGCGTCCGGCGCGACCTCGACGAGGCCGGGGAGGATCGACCGCATGAGACCGATGGTCGTCCCGGCGAGATCGAGGCGCGTCTGCCCCGGCTTCTGCTTCGCGCCGGCGGTGACCACGACGACGTCCGCCCCCGCGCACACGGCGACGTCGTCGGACCCCTCGACACGCGCCATCGGCATGAACTGGATGCCGTGCTGCAGGTCCAGCACCTCGGCCTCGACCTTCGCGCGGTTCACGTCGAGCATCGCGACGGTCCGGGCCGCGCCGCGCATCAGTGCGGCGTAGGCGAGGGTCGACCCGACCGCGCCGGCGCCGACGATCGCGAGCTTCGTGGTGCGCGACCCGGGGGTCCCCGCACCGGCCCCGGCCGGGGTCGGGCGCGTGCCGTCGTGGTCCTGCGGTGCCGTGCTCATCCTGCCTCCGTCTCGTCGGTCCGGGGTCAGCCTAGGGCGACGAGACGGCGCAGCGCAGCGGTGGCGACGTCTCGGTCGGTCGTCTGCCAGAACTCCGGCATCGAGCGGGTGAGGAACGTGCCGTAGCGCGCCGTCGCGAGTCGCGGGTCGAGCACGGCCACCACGCCGCGGTCGCTCGTGGAGCGCACGAGCCGGCCGGCACCCTGCGCGAGCAGCAGCGCGGCGTGCGTCGCGGAGACCTGCATGAACCCGTTGCCCCCGGCCGCCTCGACCGCGCGCGCCCGCGCGGAGCGCACCGGGTCGTCCGGTCGCGGGAAGGGGATGCGGTCGATGAGCACGAGCTGGCACGACGGACCGGGGACGTCCACTCCCTGCCACAGGGAGAGGGTGCCGAACAGGCACGTCGCGGGATCCTCGGCGAACTGGCGCACGAGTGTGGGCAGCTGGTCGTCGCCCTGGCACAGCACGGGCACGTCGAGCCGCTCGCGCATCGCCTCGGCGGCCGCGACCGCGGCCCGTCGCGAGGAGAACAGGCCGAGAGTGCGCCCACCGGCCGCCTCGACGAGCGCGGCGATCTCGTCGAGCTGGTGCTCGGTCGCCGCCTCCCGGCCGGGCGTCGGCAGGTGCTTGGCGACGTACAGGATCCCCTGCCGGGCGTAGTCGAAGGGGCTGCCCACGTCCATCCCGCGCCACGGCGGGCTGTCGTCGTCGGTGCCCGGGCCGCCGAGGCCGAACGTGCGCGCGACGGCGTCGAACGTCCCGCCCAGCGCGAGCGTGGCCGAGGTGAAGACGCCCGTGCGCTCGGTCAGCAGGTGCGTGCGGATGAGACCGGAGACGCCGAGCGGCGCGGCGTGCAGCCGGCTCGCGCCCTCGCCGAAGCGGTCCGGCGACGACCACGCGCCCTCCCCCGGGCGCGAGCACCACAGCACGTCGTGCCCCGTGGGGTCGGCGGCCATGCGCTCGGCGACCTCGAACAGCTGGAGGACGGCCGACTGCGCCATCTTCAGCCCCGTGTCGGGCGTCGCGGGCTTCGTCGCGCCGGTCTCCGGCTTGAGCCGCGTGAGCACCTCGCGCGCAGCGTCGCGCACTGCGGCGACGGCCGTGCGCGCACCCTCGGGCAGCCCCTCGGGGAAGCGCTCGGCGGGGAGCGCACCGACGACGGTGCCGAACGCGGCCGAGGCCGCGTCGAGCGCCTCGGTCGTCACCCCACCGTGACGCCGGGCGAGCCGCGCGGCGCCCTCGATCGCCGGGACGGACAGGTCGACCGTCGCCGCGGCGGTCACGCGGTCGGCGAGCTCGTGGGCCTCGTCGACCACGAGCACGTCGTGCTCCGGCAGGACCCCGGGCGAGCCCATGGCGGCGATGCCCAGCATCGCGTGGTTCGTCACGACGACGTCGGCCTCGCGCGCCGACGCCCGGGCCCGTTCGGGGAAGCACTCCGCGAGCAGCGGGCAGCGCTGGCCGAGGCACTCGAGCGCCGTGACCGACACCTGGCGCCACGCCTTGTCGCTCACGCCGGGCACGAGGTCGTCCCGGTCCCCGGTGCCCGTCTCCTGCGCCCACTCGCGCAGACGCACCACCTGCTCCCCGAGGGATGCCGCGCCCGCATCCCCACGGGCCGGCGGATGGTCCGCGGCACCGGCCGACTCCCCCGGCAGGTCGAACAGCGTCGGCTCATCGGACGGGTAGCCGCCCGCGATCTTGTGCAGGCACAGGTAGTTGTGCCACCCCTTGAGCAGCGCGATCGTCGCCGGCCGGGGCAGCTCGTCCCCGACGGCCTCCGCGACGAGGGGCAGGTCGCGCGTGATCACCTGGCGCTGGAGCGCGAGGGTCGCCGTCGACACGACGACGCGCTCGTCCGTGGCGACCGCGTGCCGCACGGCGGGCACGAGGTAGCCGAGCGACTTGCCGGTGCCGGTGCCCGCCTGGACCACGAGGTGCTCGCCCTCGTGGATCGACCCGGCGACGGCGCGCGCCATCGCGTGCTGCCCGTCGCGGCGGGCCCCGCCGAGGCGCCCGACCGCCAGGTCGAGCAGGGTGTCCACGTCCGGCACACCCGCCAGCGTCGCGGCGTCGCGCGGCGCGACGGCGTCCGCCTCCGCCGTGTCGTCGGCGGAGCGGGGCGAGGCGGGCGGGGCGGGCGGCACCCGCCGAGTCTACGGTCGGGCACCGACCTCTCCCGCGCCCGGTGGCGTCCTTGTGGAGGACGCACGACGGGCCGCGCGCAGGACCGGACCGTGCGCGCGGCGCCGTCGGGACGGCGGTACGGCCTCAGGCGCGGACCGCGGCCCCCGTGAGCTCGGCGGCGAGCGCCTCCGCGACGCGTCCGCGCAGCAGCGTGCCCTCGGCCGTGTGCTCCTCGTGGTCGATCTCGCCCTCGGTGTGCACACGGTGCACGAGGTCGCCGCGGCTGTAGGGCACGACGACGTCGATCGTGACGTCCGGGCGGGGCAGCTCGCGCGCGATGAGGGCGCGCAGCTCCTCCACGCCCTGGCCCGTGTGCGCCGAGACCACGACGGTGCGCGGCTCACGGCGCCGGATCCGGTCGACCACCTCGGGGTCGGCGACGTCGGCCTTGTTGAGCACGACCACCTCGGGCACGTCCTCCACGCCCGGGATGTCGGCGAGCACGTGCCGCACCGCGGCGATCTGGCCCTCCGGGTCCGGGTGGGACGCGTCGACGACGTGCAGCAGCAGGTCGGAGTCGCCGACCTCCTCGAGCGTGGAACGGAACGCCTCGACGAGCTGGTGCGGCAGCGCGCGCACGAAGCCGACCGTGTCGGCGAGCGTGTAGACGCGCCCGTCCTCGGTGCGGGTGCGCCGGACCGTCGGGTCGAGCGTCGCGAACAGGGCGTTCTCGACGAGCACGCCGGCGCCGGTGACCGCGTTGAGCAGGCTCGACTTGCCCGCGTTGGTGTAGCCCGCGATCGCGACGGACGGGACCGCGTGCCGCCGGCGCGACGAGCGCTTCGTCTCCCGCCCGGGCGCCATCGCGGCGATCTCGCGCCGCAGCTTGGCCATGCGGTTGCGGATGCGGCGGCGGTCGAGCTCGATCTTCGTCTCGCCCGGGCCGCGCGAGCCCATGCCGGCGCCCGCGCCACCGACCTGCCCGCCGGCCTGCCGCGACATCGACTCGCCCCAGCCGCGCAGGCGCGGCAGGAGGTACTCGAGCTGGGCGAGCTCGACCTGGGCCTTGCCCTCCCGGGACTTCGCGTGCTGCGCGAAGATGTCGAGGATCAGCGCGGTCCGGTCGACGACCTTGACCTTGACGATGTCCTCCAGCGCGCGGCGCTGCGACGGGGCGAGCTCGCCGTCGACGACGACCGTGTCCGCGCCGGTCGCGGCGACGACGTCCGCCAGCTCCTCGGCCTTGCCGGACCCGAGGTACGTGCCGGGGTCGGGCTTCGCGCGCTTCTGGATCACGCCGTCGAGCACCTGGGAGCCCGCCGTCTCGGCGAGGGCAGCCAGCTCCCGCAGGGAGATCTCCGCCTCCTGCGCGGTCCGCGCCGCGCCGTCCTCGCGGGGGTCGTTGCCAGGGCTCCACAGCCCGACGAGCACGACCTTCTCGAGGCGCAGCTGCCGGTACTCGACCTCGGTGACGTCCTGGAGCTCGGTCGACAGGCCCGCGACGCGGCGCAGCGCGCTGCGCTCGGCGAGGTCGAGCTGCTCGCCGTCGTGCTGCGCGTGGACCGTGCCGCCCTCGGCGCGCGCCGTCCCGGCCCGAGCGAGCACCCGCGCCACGACGTCGCTCGCGAGGTCCCGCGGCACGTCGGCCGGCTCCTGGTGAGCCGTCGTGGGGTTCGCAGGGGTCTGGGTCATGTGCCGCCTTCCGTCGGTTCCGGACACGTGCTGCGTCCAGGTGGTGCAACAAGCGTGGCACGGGTTTTCGTCCCGGAGCCAGCGCTTTCCCCCGCCGGCCCCTCGCGCCCGGGTGCGGTGCGGTCCCGGGAGCGCGCCGTAGGATCGGCCCTCGTGAGCGACGAGCCGGACCACTACTTCACCGCGCGCCCCGCCTCGCCGGCGGAGCGCCGCACCCTCGCGGTGCGCCTCGCGGGCCGGGACGTCGAGGTTGAGGTCGCGTCCGGCGTCTTCTCCCCCGGGCGCCTCGACCTGGGGACTCAGGTGCTGCTGCGAACCGTGCCGCCGCTCGACGAGGCCCTCGCCGCGACGGCCGCGACCGCTGCCCCCGCCCACGTGCTCGACCTGGGCTGCGGCTGGGGTCCGGTCGCGCTCACCATGGCGCTCGAGGCGCCCGCGGCGACCGTCTGGGCGGTCGACGTCAACGAGCGCGCGCTCGACCTCGTGCGCCGCAACGCCGACCGCCTGGGCCTGCCGGGCGTCCGCGCCGTGACACCGGACGAGGTGCCCGACGACGTCGCGCTCGCCGCGCTGTGGTCCAACCCGCCGATCCGCGTGGGCAAGGACGTGCTCCACGCGATGCTGCTGCGCTGGCTCCCGCGGCTGGCCCCCGGCGCGAGCGCGCACCTCGTCGTGCAGCGCAACCTCGGCGCCGACTCGCTGCAGCGCTGGCTCGCGGAGCACCTGGAGCGCCCGCTGCCGGGAGTGCGCGTGGACCGGGCGGCGAGCGCGAAGGGGTTCCGGGTGCTCGAGGTCGTGGCCCCGGTGGTCTGAGGGGCGACCAGGCGCCGCCTCACCGCGCCGGGGCGACCGCACCCTCGTCGGACGACGTGTCCGCCGCCTCGTCCCCCAGGTCCCCCGCGTCCCCCGCGTCCCGCGCGGGGCCACCGTCCGCGAGCAGCGCGGCGAGGTCGATCTCTCCCGACCAGACGAGCTCGGCCGGCCCGGCGAGCTCGACGTGGTCCCCGGCGAGCGCCCGCACCCGCACCGTCCCGCCGGGGACGTCGACGAGCCACGTGTCGGGGGCGTCCTGGCCGCCCCAGACGCGCACCGCGAGCGCCGCGGCGCACGCGCCCGTGCCGCACGACGGCGTCTCCCCCACCCCGCGCTCGTGCACGCGCATCCGCACGTGGCCGACGACCGTCCCGTCGTCCGCGACCGTCTCACCGAGCGGGACGACGAGCTCGACGTTGGTGCCGCGCGACGGCACGGGCTCGACCACGGGCGCTCGGGTGAGGTCGGCGTCGTCGAGCAGGGAGTCGTGGGCGAGCGCGAGCACGGTGTGCGGGTTGCCGAGGTCGAGGCTCAGGGCCGGGCGCGGGACCTCCCAGCCCCGCACGACGACGGTCGCGTCGTAGCCGTCGCGCAGCGCGTCGCGCCCTCCGGGCAGGTACCACCGGCCCATGTCGACGGCGTACCAGCCGTCGTCCTCCTTGCGCACGCGCTTGACGCCCGCGCGCGTGCCGACCGGCACCTCGGTGCCGCCGGCGAAGCTCACCAGCCCCAGGCGCTCGGCGAACGCCGCGAAGACGCGGACGCCGTTCCCGCACATCTCCGCGACGGACCCGTCGGCGTTGCGGTAGTCCATGAACCAGATGGCGTGCGGGTCCTCGGCCAGCACGTCGTGCGACTCGGGCACGAGGGCCGTCGGCACGAGCCGGATCACGCCGTCGGCGCCCACCCCTGCGCGCCGGTCCGCGAGCGCCCGGACGAGCTCGGGGGTGAGGTCGAGCTCGCCGGTCGTGTCGGCGAGGAGCACGAAGTCGTTCCGGGTCCCGTGGCCCTTGGTGAACCGGGTGCGCGTCATGAGCCCAGACTACGGCGCACGGGTGTGCCCGCTCCTGCCGCGTCGGGACCGCCCGGCGGCCGGTCGCCCGCGTCCGCGGCGGCGACGAGCGAGAGCGCGTCCTCGACGAGCGTCGGCGACTGCGCGTCGAGCCAGCGCACCCGTGGGTCGCGCCCGAACCAGCCCATCTGCTTGCGCGCGAGGCGCCGCGTGTTCGCGGCGACGGCCTCGCGCGCGGCGTCCTCGCTCGTCTCCCCGCGCAGGTGCGCGAGCACCTCGGCGTACCCGACGGCGCGCCGCGCGGTGCGCCCCATGCCCGCGGCGTCGAGGCGGCGCACCTCGTCGACGAGGCCCTCGGCCCACATGCGCTCGACCCGGCTCGCCACGCGCGCGTCGAGCACGGCGCGGTCGCAGTCGAGCCCGATCTGCACGGTGGGGCGCACGTACTCCTGGCTCGGCAGGTTGGCGGTGAACGGCTCGCCCGTCAGCTCGATGACCTCGAGCGCCCGGACGACGCGCCGCGTGTTGGCGGGCCCGATGCTCGCGGCGGCGCCGGGGTCGAGGCGGGCGAGCTCGTCGTGCAGGGCGCGGGTGCCCTCGCGCTCGGCACGCTCCTCGAGGACGGCGCGCACGGCGGGGTCCGTGCCGGGGAAGCGCATGTCGTCGAGCAGCGCCCGCACGTACAGGCCCGATCCCCCGACGACGACGGCGCGGGCGCCGCGGGCGGCGACGTCGTCGAGCACCGACCGCGCCGCCTCCTGGTACCGCGCGACCGACGCGTCCTCGGCGGGCTCGAGCACGTCGAGCAGGTGGTGGCGCACCCCGCGGCGCTCGGCCTCGGGCACCTTGGCCGTGCCGACGTCCATCCCGCGGTAGAGCTGGTAGGCGTCGGCGTTGACCACCTCGGCGGCCGCGCCGGGCTCCCCGAGCCGCTCGGCGAGGTCGAGCGCGAGGTCGGACTTCCCCGTGGCGGTGGGACCGACGACGGCGACGACGACGGGCCCCCGGTTCTCGGCCGGCAGGTCGTGCTCGCGGTTCACCCGCAGAACGGTACCGGTGGCGTCGTCCACCGCACGACGTCGTAGGCCGGGCCGTCGTCGACGCCCGGGTACGTCGTCCGCTCCCGCTCGTCGCCCGGCGCGGCGAAGCCGTCGAGCACGGCCTCCAGGGCCGGGCAGCGCGGGTCGTGCGCGACGACGACCGTCGCGCCCTCGACGCGCAGCCCTCGCCCGAGGGCCGCGGCCTCCGCACGGTCGACGCCGGTGCCGAGCTCGACGACGTCGGCGGAGCCGTGGCGCCCTGCCGCGGCGAGCGCGAGGAGCGCGACGGCGGCGCCGGGCGACGCGGCGCGCACCCCCGGTTCCTCGGGGGGCGACGACGCTGACCACGCCGGGTCGGCCCATGCCGGCGCGACGCCGAACGCGGCGACCGACGCCGAGGCCGGCCCGCGCACGAGGTCGCCCCCGGGACCACCCGCCGCGACCACGACCGGCGCGCCGTGGGCGGGCAGCGCGCGCAGCGCGTCCAGGACGGCCCGGCGCACGGCGACGAGCACCTCGGCACGACCGGCGGCGCCCGGGACCAGCAGGGGCGTGGCGGGCAGGACGACGGCGCGCAGGGTCACGCCCACACCGTAGCGAGACCGCGGCGGGCGGCGACCGGGCGACGTGCCGCACCGGGCACGAGTACGGTGGGACGGTGAGGTTCTTCGGTGAGCGCGACGACGACCGGCAGGAGGACGGTCCGACGCCCGCCCCGTCGGGAGGCGGGACGGACGGCGACGAGGCGCTGCGGTCCCAGGTGGAGGAGCTGCTCGAGCGCGAGCTCGGCCAGGTCGTGACGGAGGACCGGCGCGTGCCGACCCCGCTCGCTCTCGACCGCGTCGTCGGGTGGATCAACGACTGCGGGTACAGCTACTTCGTGGACTCCGACGGCGACGTCGGGGGCCTGTGGCACGGCCGCCTGTTCTACTTCCTGCTCTTCGGCAAGAGCGACGAGATCCTCCAGGTGCGGGGTCAGTGGAACCGGGACCTCGCGATCGAGCGGCTCGAGGAGGTGCTCGAGTTCTGCAACGAGTGGAACGCGGACCGCATCTGGCCCAAGACCTACACGCGCGTGCGCGACAACGGCATGATCCAGGTGTTCACCGAGGTGACCGTCGACCTCGAGCACGGGGTGACGGACGACCAGCTCGACCAGCTCCTCCAGTGCGGGCTGAGCACCGGGTCCATGTTCTTCGACGCGCTCGACGAGTACTACCCGGACCCGGCGAGGCAGGCGCCGTGAGCGCGGCACGCACCGGGTGGTTCGCCCGCCTGTTCGGCAACCGCCGACCGAAGCCGCCCGAGCAGGCCGCGGGCCTCGGCGAGGTGCCGCGGCCGCTGTCCATGTCGCGCGTCGGCGACCACCTCACCCGGCGCGGCTACCACTTCCGCGTCGACGACGACGGCGACATCACCGGCACCTGGGACGGGCACCGCTTCTGGTTCCTCCTGCTCGGCGAGCGCTCGGAGATCCTGCAGATCCGCGGCCGCTGGTCCACGACGCTGCCCGTCGAGGCGCGGCTGCCGACGCTCCAGGCCGTCAACGACTGGAACCGCGAACGCATCTGGCCGAAGGTCTACGTCCGCGAGGAGGCGGGCCGCCTCGCGGTGTACGCGGAGGTGTCCGTGGACCTCGAGCACGGCGCGACCGACGCGCAGCTCGCCCAGACGGTCTCGTGCGGCCTCGGGACCGCCGTACAGCTGTTCCAGGCGGTCGCGGCCCACCTGCCGCCGGGCGTCGTCGAGGACTGAGCCTCCGGCTGCGCCCGGGCTCAGCGACGGACGGCCGGCAGGCCCAGGGAGACCGGGCCGGCGGGCGCAGCCCCGCCGTGCCCGTGCCCATGGTCGTCGGCACCGCCCAGGCGGGCCCGCTCGCGCGCGACCCACGCGTCGCCCGACCGCGTGCGCCGCACGGCGAACGAGCCGCCCGCGAGCGCCGAGTCGGCGATGAGGTGGTGGGGCGCGGACCGCGTGACCTCCACGGTCACGACGTCGCCAGGGCGCGGCAGCCGTGCGTCGACCGTCTCCGCGAGGCGCGGGTCGTCGGCGACGTGCGCGGCGTCCGAGCGCGCGTCGCCGACGGACGCCGCAGGGGCGACGTCGGCGGGGAGCGCGAGGTGCACGAGCCGGTTGTCGGGTGCGCGGCCGGTGACGCGGTGCGTCGCGCCGTCCTTGCGACCCGTGCCCTCGCCGACGAGCACGTCGACGGTACGCCCCACCTGGCGCGCCGACTCCTCGCCGGCGATCCGCTCCTGGAGGGCCTGGAGGCGCTCGTAGCGCTCCTGCACGACCTCCTTGGGGAGCTGGCCCTCCATGGTCGCCGCGGGCGTGCCCGGCCGCGGCGAGTACTGGAACGTGAACGCCGAGGAGAACCGCGAGGCCTCGACGACGCGCATCGTCTCCGCGAAGTCCTCCTCCGTCTCGCCGGGGAACCCGACGATGATGTCGGTCGTGATCGCGGCGTCAGGCATCGCCGCGCGCACGCGGTCGAGGATGCCGAGGAAGCGCTCGGACCGGTAGGACCGGCGCATCGCGCGCAGCACGCGGTCGGAGCCCGACTGGAGCGGCATGTGCAGCTGCGGCATCACGTTGGGCGTCTCGGCCATGGCCGCGACGACGTCGTCGGTGAACGCCGCCGGGTGGGGCGAGGTGAAGCGCACGCGCTCGAGCCCTTCGACGGTGCCGCACGCGCGCAGGAGCTTGGCGAACGCGCCGCGGTCGCCGAACTCGACGCCGTAGCTGTTGACGTTCTGGCCGAGCAGGGTGACCTCGATGGCACCGGCCTCGACGAGCGCGCCCACCTCGGCGAGCACCTCGCCCGGACGACGGTCGCGCTCCTTGCCGCGCAGGTGCGGCACGATGCAGAACGTGCACGTGTTGTTGCAGCCGACGCTGATGGACACCCAGCCGGCGTAGACGGACTCGCGCCGTGTGGGCAACGTGGACGGGAAGACCTGCAGCGACTCGGCGATCTCCACCTGCGCCGCCTCGTTGTGCCGCGCGCGCTCGAGCAGCACGGGCAGCGCGTCGAGGTTGTGCGTGCCGAACACGACGTCGACCCAGGGCGCCTTCTCGACGATCGTGCCGCGGTCCTTCTGCGCGAGGCAGCCGCCGACCGCGATCTGCATGCCCGGTCGCTGCGCCTTGACCGAGGCGAGCTGGCCCAGGTTGCCGTACAGGCGCGTCGCGGCGTTCTCGCGCACCGCGCACGTGTTGACGACCACGACGTCCGCCCGGTTCGCCGCCTCGTCCTCGGCGCTGGCGCGCGTGTAGCCGGCCTGCTCCAGCATGCCCGCCATGTGCTCGGAGTCGTGGACGTTCATCTGGCAGCCGAGCGTGCGCACCACGTACGTGCGGGCGGCGCGCCCGGGCGCCGTGGTCTCGGACGGCACGGCCTCGGCGGTCGGAACGGGGGCGGGGGCGATCGTGGACATCACCGCCCAGGGTACGGCGCGCCCGTGCATGTTACGGAACTGTTGCCCGACTGTTGCCCGATCGGGTGGCACCCCGCAACACACTGGTCCTATGGTCCAGGGATGGCCGACGAGAGCTCTTCGCCGTCCGGCGCGCACGGGAGCGCGCAGGACGTCCAGCACAGCACGCCCCCGAGCGCCCCCGACCTCGGAGCCCCTCTCGTCGAGCTGCGCGGGGTGAACAAGCACTTCGGCGACCTGCACGTGCTCCAGGACATCGACCTCACGGTGCGCCGCGGCGAGGTCCTCGTCGTGATCGGGCCCTCGGGCTCGGGCAAGTCGACCCTCTGCCGTGCGATCAACCGTCTCGAGACGATCGACACCGGCGAGATCCGCATCGACGGCGAGCCGCTGCCCGAGGAGGGCAAGGCGCTGGCGCGCCTGCGGGCCGACGTCGGCATGGTGTTCCAGGCGTTCAACCTCTTCGCGCACAAGACGATCCTCGAGAACGTGACGCTCGGTCCGGTGAAGGTGCGTCGGGAGAAGTCCAAGGACGCCAAGGAGCGCGCCCTCGCGCTGCTCGACCGCGTCGGCGTGAAGAACCAGGCGCAGAAGATGCCGGCCCAGCTCTCCGGCGGGCAGCAGCAGCGCGTCGCGATCGCACGCGCCCTCGCCATGCAGCCCAAGGTCATGCTCTTCGACGAGCCGACGTCGGCGCTCGACCCGGAGATGATCAACGAGGTCCTCGACGTCATGGTCGCGCTCGCCGCCGAGGGCATGACGATGATCGTCGTGACGCACGAGATGGGATTCGCGCGCAAGGCCGCGAACCGCGTCGTGTTCATGAGCGACGGCCAGATCGTCGAGGAGGCGCCCCCCGAGGAGTTCTTCACGGCCCCGCGCAGCGACCGCGCCAAGGACTTCCTCTCCAAGATCCTCACCCACTGACGTCCGCCAGCCCCCACACCGGGCGTCCTCCGAGGCACACCTCGGCAGGCGACCACCTCTCACGAAGGGTACGAACGATGCGCACACGACACGCAGGCGCCGCCGTCCTGGCCGCGCTGACGGCTCTCACGCTCGCCGCGTGCGGCGACAGCAGCGAGATCGGGGCGGACAGCACGACGACCGACCCCGAGCAGGCCGACACCAACGACGCCGAGGACACCATCCGCATCGGCATCAAGTACGACCAGCCTGGCCTCGGGTACCAGGAGGGCAGCGAGTACACCGGCTTCGATGTCGACGTCGCCACCTACGTCGCCGAGCAGCTCGGGTACTCCGAGGACCAGATCGAGTGGGTCGAGGCGCCGTCCGCCCAGCGCGAGACCATGCTCCAGACCAACCAGGTCGACATGATCTTCGCGACGTACTCCATCACCGACGAGCGCAAGGAGTCGGTGGCGTTCGCCGGACCCTACTTCGTCGCCGGGCAGGACCTCCTCGTCGCCGAGGACAACACCGACATCACCGGGCCGGAGTCGCTCGAGGGCAAGAACCTGTGCTCCGTCACGGGCTCGACCTCCGCCCAGCGCATCAAGGACGAGTACGCCGCCGGCGTGCAGCTCCTCGAGCGCCCCGGCTACGCCGAGTGCGTCACCGCGCTCACGGCCGGTCAGGTCGACGCGGTGACCACGGACGACATCATCCTCGCCGGCCTCGCGGCCCAGCCCGCGAACCAGGGGAAGGTCAAGGTCGTCGGCGAGCCGTTCTCCACCGAGCGGTACGGCGTGGGCCTGCCCCAGGACAACGACATCTGCGAGGACGTCAACACCGCGATCGAGCAGATGATCGAGGACGGTTCGTGGGAGGAGTTCGTCAGCTCGAACACCGAGGGCACCGGATACACGCCGAACGCGAACGAGAACCCGCCGTCGGTCGACCCCTGCGCCTGATCCAGGTCCCGAGGGGAGCGGCGCACCGCGCCGCTCCCCTCGCCTGCCCGTCGCGGCCCTGAGGCCGCTCGCCACCCGGAGGAAGAGGAACCGTGGGTGACTACCTGTCCCAGATCGCCGAGCTCTTCACGCAGTACGACGTCGTCGGCGCGTTCTGGGTCAACATCCAGCTGACGTTCTGGGCCGCGATCCTCTCGCTCCTGCTCGGCACCGTGCTCGCGCTCATGCGGATCTCCCCGATCGCGAGCCTGCGGTGGGCCGGCACGGCGTACGTCAACGTCCTGCGCAACACGCCGCTGACGATCATCATGACCTTCATGGTCCTCGGGATCTGGACGCAGCTGCAGATCAGCCTCGCGCCGGACTTCGCGTCGAACTTCTTCCGCTTCGCCGTCGTGGGCCTGACCGTCTACCACGCCGCGTTCGTGTGCGAGGCCATCCGGTCCGGCGTCAACACGGTCCCCCTGGGCCAGGCCGAGGCCGCGCGGGCGATCGGGCTGCCGTTCCTCCCGGCCGCGCGGCTCATCATCCTGCCCCAGGCGTTCCGCGGGGCGATCGCCCCGCTGGGCAACACCCTCATCGCCCTGCTGAAGAACTCGACCGTCGCCGTCGCGGCGAGCGTCTCGACCGAGACCGCGACGCTCATGCGGGAGATGATCGAGAACAACTCGAGCGTCATCTTCGCGATCTTCTTCATGTTCGCGCTCGGGTTCGTCATCCTCGTCATCCCGATCGGCCTCCTCACGACGTCCCTCTCGACCCGTCTGGCGGTGCGCCGATGAGCTCCCAGCAGTCCGTCCTGTTCGACGCACCCGGCCCGCGCGCACGGCGCCGGATCGCGATCGGCAACGTCGTGGGCGCGGCCGTCGTCCTCGGCATCGCGGTGCTCGTGCTGCTCGAGCTGGAGCGCAAGGGCCAGCTCTCGTGGGACCTGTGGGGTCCGGTGTTCACCGCGAACGCCTGGGAGAACTACTACCTCCCCGGCCTGCAGAACACGTTGCGGGCCGCCGGCTTCGCCATCGTGGGGGCGGTCGTGTTCGGGCTGCTCTTCGGGTCCGGACGCCTGTCCCACCTGCGGGTGCTGCGGTGGCTGTGCGGGATCGTGGTGGAGTTCTTCCGCGCCGTGCCCGTGCTGCTCCTCATGATCTTCTTCTGGCTGCTCTTCGGCTTCGGCGACGTGCCCAACCCGTCGTTCCTCGCCGTCGTGCTCGCGCTCGTGCTGTACAACGGCTCAGTCATCGCCGAGCTCGTGCGGTCGGGCGTCGGGAACCTGCCCCGCGGTCAGAGCGAGGCCGGGCTCGCGGTCGGGCTCACGCGCGGGCAGACGCTCCGCTCGATCCAGCTCCCGCAGGCCCTCATCGCGATGTTGCCGGCGCTCGTCTCCCAGCTCGTCGTCGTGCTCAAGGACACCGCGCTCGGCCAGATCATCGTCTACTCGGAGCTCCTGCGCGCCGCCCAGATCTTCGGCAACGGCAACGGCAACAACCTGCAGTCCCTCACGATCGCCGCGGTCGTGTTCATCGTCATCAACTTCCTGCTGACGACCCTCGCGCAGTGGCTGTCACGGTTCCTCAAGGGACGCACGGCCGGGGCGACGGCGACCGGTCCGGGCGTCGACAACCCGACGATCCCCGCCGAGGGAGGCCAGGTGGTCACGGCCGGCGGCGACGGCGGTCGCCCGGGGCGCTAGCGCTACCCCTGCGCCGAGGAGCCGTCACCACGGCCCGTCGACGTCGTCACCGTCGCTCGCCTCGCGGTCGAGCTCGCGCTGCACGACCTCGAACGCCAGCGACGGCGAGTACCCCTTGCGGGCCAGCGCCCCGACGGCACGGCGGATCCGCACGTCCCTGTCGAGGCCGGTGGTGCGTCGCAGCCGCGTCCGCGCGAGCTCGTGCGCCGCGTCGACCTCCGAGTCGTCGTCGACCTGCTCCAGCGCGGCGGCGGACGTCTCCTCGTCGAGACCGCGCCGGCGCAGCTCCGTCGCGATCGCGCGCCTGGACAGACCGCGCTCGCCGTGGCGGGTGCGCACGAGCATCTCGGCGTAGGACGTGTCGTCGACGAGGCCGACGTCCTCGAACCGGTCGAGGAGCGGGGTGACGACCCGTTCGGGGTAACCCTTGCGGCCGAGGGACTGCGCGAGCTCGGCCCGGCTCTTCGGCGCCGCGGTGAGGACACGCAGCACGGTCTCGCGCGCCCGCTCCGCCAGCTCGGCGTCGGAGATCTCGCCGCTCTCGACGAGCTCGTGCAGGGACGGGCGCGAGCGCCGCGCGGAGGGCGTGCCCCCCGCGCGGCGCTCGCGCGCCCGCTCGTCGCCCGTCAGAACGGCGACTTCTTCCCCTTCGCCGCCGCGGTGGCGGGTGCCTTGCCCGCGGCGGGGGCGGCTGCGGCGTCGTCCGGTGCCGACGCGCCCGCGGCCGCGTCGGCCGGTGCGTCGACCCGGGCGCCGACGCCGAGCTTCTCCTTGATCTTCTTCTCGAGCTCGTTCGACAGGTCCGGGTTGTCGCGCAGGAACGCGCGCGCGTTCTCCTTGCCCTGGCCGAGCTGGTCCCCGCCGTAGGTGAACCACGACCCCGACTTGCGCACGAACCCGTGCTCGACGCCCATGTCGATGAGACCGCCCTCACGGGAGATGCCGACGCCGTAGAGGATGTCGAACTCGGCCTGCTTGAACGGCGGCGCCATCTTGTTCTTCACGACCTTGACGCGCGTGCGGTTGCCGACCGCGTCCGTGCCCTCCTTGAGGGTCTCGATGCGGCGGATGTCGAGGCGCACCGAGGCGTAGAACTTCAGCGCCTTGCCACCGGTCGTGGTCTCGGGCGAGCCGAAGAAGACGCCGATCTTCTCGCGGAGCTGGTTGATGAAGATCGCCGTGGTGCCCGAGGCGCTCAGCGCACCGGTGATCTTGCGCAGCGCCTGGGACATGAGGCGCGCCTGGAGGCCGACGTGGCTGTCACCCATCTCGCCCTCGATCTCGGCCTTCGGCACGAGCGCCGCGACGGAGTCGATGACGATGATGTCGAGCGCGCCGGAGCGGATCAGCATGTCCGCGATCTCGAGCGCCTGCTCGCCCGTGTCCGGCTGCGAGACGAGCAGCGCGTCCGTGTCGACGCCGAGCTTCTTGGCGTACTCCGGGTCGAGCGCGTGCTCGGCGTCGATGAACGCCGCGATGCCGCCGGCACGCTGTGCGCTCGCCACGGCGTGCAGCGCGACCGTCGTCTTGCCGGACGACTCGGGGCCGTAGACCTCGATGACGCGACCGCGCGGCAGGCCGCCGATGCCGAGCGCGACGTCCAGGGCGATCGAGCCGGTGGGGATCACGTCGACGGGAGCGCGCCCCTCGTCCCCGAGGCGCATCACGGAGTTCTTGCCGAAGCTCCGGTCGATCTGGGCGAGAGCCGCCTCGAGCGCCTTCTCGCGGTCTGCGGGTGCGGGCATGTCGGTCACCTTCGTGGACGGGGCACCCGGTGCGGTCACCGGACGCCGTGCTCTTTCGCCGGGGCCCACGGCCCCGACCGTTCAGGTCTGTCGTTCGTCGTGCCCGACAGTACGGGCAGCCACCGACACCCTCCCCCGGCGGCCTGCGGGCCTGTGGACCGTCGCGGCGGACCGTGCGCACGGGCCGCCGCAGCGGGTTGCTGTGGAGAACTCTAGCCGAACACCTGTTCGACTCCGGCGGCACCGACCGGCTCCGGGCGTGTCGCCGTCATCCCGTCGACCACGACTCCCCGGGCCGCAGCACGACGACCTGCGTGCGCGGCGCCTCGCGGTGCGCCGCTGCGCGGAACGCGGCGCCCGCGTGGTCCATCCAGCCGCGCGGCAGGTGCCGGCCGCCGGGCGCGTGGAGCGTGCCCCAGTGCACCGGGACCGCCACGCCCACCCCCACCTGCGCGCACACGCGCGCGGCCTGCACGGGGCCGAGGTGGCCGCCCGACAGGCGCGGTCCCCAGCCGCCGACCGGCACGAGCGCGACGTCGACCGGTCCGCCGGCGAGCCGCGGCAGCCGCGCCATCCCCCGGTACTGCTCGGTGTCGCCCACCACCCAGATCCGGAGCCCGGCGCCGGGCTCCCCCGGGACGCGGAGCCGCACGAGGTGACCGTTCGCGGCGTTCGGGCGGTGCGGCATGGGCCGGTGCCCGTGCACCGCGTGGACGAGCCGCACCTCGACCGCCGCCTCCTGGTCGCCCCCCGCGTCCACCCGGTGCCACGCCTGCCCGAGACCCACCCCGCGCAGACCCTTCTCGCGCAGCCACCGCGCGTTCGCGGGCGCGGTGAGCACGGGCACGCCGTCCAGGAGGCGCAACGACCTCGGCTCCGCGTGGTCGTGGTGCAGGTGCGAGAGCAGCACCGCGTCGGCGTCGCGCCACACCTCCGCCGGTTGCGGGCCGCGGCGCCGCAGCAGCCCCGCGTGGCGGTGCAGGAGCGGGTCGGTGACGATCCGGGCGCTGGCGGGGCCCGCGACGTCGAGGACCACGGTCGAGTGCCCGAGCCACGTCACGTCCAGGCTCACCGGTCCCCCTCGCTCGTCAGCGCCTCGCCCGGGCGCGCCACCCCCGGGACCGTCTCGCCCGGCACCGCCCCGCCCGGGACCGCCTCGGGCGTCGGCGACGGCGCGCGCACCCCGAGGTCCTCGAGCCAGGCGACGAGCCGGCGGTGCACGGCCTCCGCGCCCACGAGGACCGGCTCGCCGTCCACCTCCTCGAGCTCGTCGTCGGGCACGTGCAGGTGCGCCGGACGGACGAGGACCGCGGCGTTCTGGGCGCCGCCCAGCCCGCCGTGCGAGCCGACCAGACCTTCGAACGCGTGCACCATGCCCACGTCGTCCACGCGGGAGACGAGGACGACGTCGCCCGCGTCGGGGAGCCGGGCGACGCGCAGGAGGTCGGGCACCGCGCGCGTCCCGTAGGGCGCGAGGGGGTCGCGGCCGTGGACCTCGCCCGTCACGAGGTCGTGCGTGCCGCCCGGGCCGTGCGCGACGACGGTGCCGGGCCGCCCCGCCGGGCGCTCGTGCACGATGACGACCCCGACCGCGGGGTTCTCGACCAGACCGGGCAGGAGCGCGGGCCAGCGGGCGCGGACCTCGTCCCCGGTGAGGCGTCGTGGGGTGCGCGGGAACCACACCATGCCGAGGTTGCCGGACCCGACGACCGCCACCTCGGGCAGCTCCTGCGCCTCTCCGCCCGCGTCCGCGTCGTGCCCGGCGGGCTCCGTGCGGTCGGTGCGGTCCGTGCGGCCGGTGCGGCCGGTGCGCTCGGTGCGGTCGGGGCCGACGACCATCCGGCCCGCCTCGTCGGCGCGTCCGTCACCGCTCCGCAGGGCGTGCAGGGCCGCGTTCGCCGGTCCCCACTCCTCGGTGTCCGGGGCCGTGGCCCGACGTCGCGCGTGGGCGCGGGAGGTCGCCCCGCGCGGGTGTGCGCCGTCGGACCCGTCGGCCGGCGCCGGGAGCGCCATGAGGCGACGCACCTCGGCGAGGAACGACCGGCCCACCACCTGCTCGAACGTCGCGCCGAGCGACTGCCCGTGGTCGGACAGCACGACGACCTCGTACCGGCGCGGGGCGACCGCGACCACCTGCTCCCAGAGACCGAGCACGCGGTCGAGCCCCTCGAGGGCCCGCAGCGCCTCGGGGCGCAGCGGGCCGGCGTGGTGGGCGATCTCGTCGTAGTCGACCAGGTCCACGCACACGACCGGGGTCCCGCGCACGAGCTGCTCGGCGACGAGGGTCGTGCCGAGGTCGCGCAGCACGACGTTCGTCACCGCGCGCAGCACCGGGTACCAGCCGAGCCGCGAGACACGCGGGCGCACGCCGCGCACCGCCTGCTGCCAGCCCTGGTACAGCTCCTTGACCAGCTCGCCGCTCGCGACCACGACCGCGCGCACGAGCACGAACGGGCTCGCGAAGAACCGCACGAACAGCTGCCCCGGCCCGAGCCCCGCCGACGCCCGGCTCATCACGAGCAGGGGTGTCGCCGCGTCGCCCGAGAACATCGTCGCGACCGCGGCGCCGCCGCCGGCGAGGAGGCCGGCGCCGTCGCTCGCCCGCGCCTCGACGGCGGCCGCGTCGGCCGGCCGGTTGGTGACGACGAGCCGGCCGAGGTCGCGCGACCACCACCGGAACGCCGGCACGTGCTCGGTCGTGCCGTGCAGGAGACCGAGGGTGCTCGCCGGCGTGGTCGCCGGCACCCTCGCCCACCACGAGGTGAGCCGGTGGCTCCCGCTGCCGAGCCAGCGCGCGAGCGTCGGGACGAGCCCCGCCTGCAGGGCGTAGTCCAGCGTGGGGCGGGCGACGCCGTCGAGCATCACGACGAGCAGGCCCGCCGGGCGTCCCGCGGGCCCAGGAGACGCGGGCTCCGGGGACCCGGGCTCCCGGGACGTGGGCTCCGGGGACGCGAGCTCCGGGGACCCGGGGGCCGGCGGGGCGGCACGCCCGGACGGGTCCGCGCCTGCTCGCGCGGCCTCCCGGCGCGCACGCCGCAGCAGGTCCCCGAGCACGTACTCGTTGTCGCTCGCCCCCACGAGCCAGCGCCCCACCGCCATCACGAGGCCCGCGAGCACGAGCACCACGAGCACCGCACCCCACGACGAGATCCGGAAGCCCGGCAGGTAGCCCAGGGCGGCCCCGGCGACGAGCACCTGCGCGGCGACGCCGGACACGAGCGCGCCGACGACGCCCAGGACGCGGGCGAGGCGGCGCAGAAGCGGCCGCAGGAGCACGTCCCCGACGCCCACCGCGAGCGCCGCGAGCAGGAGCGAGGCGGCCGTCGTGGCCTCGACGCCGGGCACGACCCACACCGCGACGCCCAGCCCGGCCCCGGTCGACACGAGCGACCACACCGCCCCGCGCACGTCGGCCGCCGTGACGACGGGGCCCGCCCGCCCGGTCGCGCGTCGTGCGTCGGTCATGGGCCCATGATGCGACGGCGCGTCGTGCTCAGCGCGCGGGCGGAGCCTGCCGGTGGTCGTCGTGGCCCCAGCGCCGTGCGTCGGGCACGTCGAGCGCGTCGCACAGCGCGTGCCAGACGACGCGCGGCTCGACGCCGTCCTCGACGGCCTGAGCGGCGGTGCGGTCGCCGAGCTCGGTGAGCACCTGGTCGCGCGCGAGGGTGCGCCCGTAGGCGTCGCCGAAGACCTCGTCGACCAGCTCCCAGAACTCGCGGTAGCGCACGGACCCAGCCTGCCACGTGCGCGGCGGTCGGGCGTCCGCGGGTTCGCCCTGGACGTCGGTGGCCGGGCGCGTGTGGGTGGTCGCGGCGAGAATGGCGCGGTGACGACCGCTCCGCGCGCCTCCTCGCCCGGCACGTCGCCCGGCACGGACGAGGGCGACCCGCTCGCGCGCTTCGCCGCGCCGACGCGCGCGTGGTTCTCGGGCGCCTTCGACGCCCCGACCGCCGCGCAGGCCGGGGCGTGGGACGCGGTCTCGGGCGACCGGCACGCCCTCGTGGTGGCGCCCACCGGGTCGGGCAAGACGCTCGCCGCGTTCCTGTGGTCGCTCGACCGCATCGTGACGACGCCGCTCCCGGAGCGCGAGCAGCGGCTGCGCGTGGTGTACGTCTCCCCCCTCAAGGCCCTCGCCGCGGACGTGGAGCGCAACCTCCGCTCCCCGCTCGCGGGCATCCGCCAGGCCGCGGTCCGGCTCGGTCAGGACGTGCCGGACGTCGTGGTCGGCACGCGCACCGGCGACACGCCCACGAGCGAGCGCCGCCGCCTCGCGACCCACCCGCCGGACATCCTCATCACGACGCCGGAGTCGCTGTTCCTCGTGCTCACGTCGCAGGCGCGCGCGGGGCTCGTCGGGGTCGAGACCGTGATCGTCGACGAGATCCACGCCGTGGCGGGGACGAAGCGGGGCGCGCACCTCGCGGTGTCGCTCGAGCGGCTCGACGCGTTCCTCGAGGCGCACGAGCGCCCGCCCGCGCAGCGCGTCGGCCTGTCGGCGACCGTGCGGCCCGTCGAGGCGGTCGCGACGTTCCTCGGCGGCAACCGCCCGGAGCCCGACGGCGGGCGCGAGGTCGTCGTGGTGCAGCCGCCGGCCACGAAGCGCATCGAGGTGGACGTCGTCGTCCCGGTCCCGGACCTCGCGGACCTGTCGGCGCCGGTCCCCGGCGCGTCGGCGGGCCCGGCGTCGGGCACCGGTCCGGGAGCACCGGGCGCGACGACGGTCGGCCCGGAGTCGCTGCCCGGGCTCGTCCCGCTCCCGCCCGGCGAGCGGGACCTGTCGGGCCCCGCGACGTCCCGGCCCACCGGGTCGGAGTCGGCGCGCCCGGCCCGGCCGTCCGTGTGGCCGCACGTGGAGGAACGCGTCGTCGACCTCGTCTCCGACCACCGCTCGACGCTCGTGTTCACCAACTCGCGCCGCGGGGCGGAGCGGCTCACCGCGCGGATGAACGAGCTGTGGGCCGAGCGCCAGGGCGAGGACGTGCTCGACCCGGCGACGGTCACGGCCGCCCAGGTCCAGGCGCAGTCCGGCGCGAGCTCCGGCGTCGAGCCCGTCATCGCGCGGGCGCACCACGGGTCCATGAGCCGCGCGGAGCGCACCCGCACCGAGACCGAGCTCAAGGACGGGCGCCTGCCCGCGGTCGTCGCGACGTCGAGCCTCGAGCTCGGCATCGACATGGGCGCCGTCGACCTCGTCGTGCAGGTCGGCGCGCCGCCGTCGGTGGCGTCGGGGCTGCAGCGCATCGGCCGCGCCGGCCACCAGGTGGGCGCCGTCTCGCACGGCGTCGTGTTCCCGACCCACCGCGGGGACCTCGTGCCGTCGGCGGTCGTCGCGGAGCGCATGCGCACCGGCGGCATCGAGGAGCTGCACGTGCTCTCCAACCCGCTCGACGTGCTCGCGCAGCAGGTCGTGGCGATGGTCGCGGTGGACGCCTGGACGGTCGACGAGCTCGCCGCGGTGGTGCGGCGCAGCGCGCCGTACGCGCACCTCGGCGACGCGTCGCTGCACGCGGTGCTCGACATGCTCGCGGGGCGCTACCCCAGCGAGGACTTCGGCGAGCTGCGCGCCCGCATCGTGTGGGACCGCGCGTCCGGCCGGCTCACGGGGCGTCCGGGCGCGCTACGCCTCGCGGCGACGAGCGGCGGCACGATCCCCGACCGGGGGCTGTACGGCGTCTTCCTCGCGACCGACGCCGCCGCCACGGGTGTCGCCGAGGGCGCGGACGGTGACGGGACCGCCCGCGAGCGTGCGCCGCGCGGCGGCAAGCGCGTCGGCGAGCTCGACGAGGAGATGGTCTACGAGTCGCGCGTCGGCGACACGTTCACCCTCGGGTCGAGCACGTGGCGCATCGAGGACATCACGCCCGACCGCGTGCTCGTCACGCCAGCGCCGGGCATCCCCGGGCGCCTGCCGTTCTGGAAGGGCGACTCCCCCGGCCGACCCGCCGAGCTCGGCCGCGCGCTCGGGGCGTGGGTGCGCGAGACCGACGCGCTCGTCGCGCGCGACGGCGACGCGGCGCGCGAGCGGCTCGCCCGCGCCGGGCTCGACGCCTGGGCCGCGGACAACCTCGTGGCGTACCTGGACGAGCAGCGCGCGGCGACGGGCCGCGTGCCGGACGACCGCACCGTCGTCGTCGAGCGGTTCCGCGACGAGCTGGGCGACTGGCGCGTCGTCGTGCACTCGCCGTTCGGCGCGAAGGTGCACGCGCCGTGGGCGCTCGTGCTCGCCGCGCGGCTGCGCGAGCGGTACGGGGTCGACGCCGCGGCGATGCACGCGGACGACGGGATCGTCCTGCGCCTGCCGGACACGGGCGACTCGTGGCTCGACGCGGCCCCGGCGGAGGCCGACGGCGCCTCGCGCGCCGGCGGGGACGTCCCGGTGCCGGTCGAGGACCTGCTCGTCGACGCCGACGAGGTGCTCGACGCGGTGCGCACCGAGCTCGGCGGGTCCGTGATGTTCGCGTCCCGCTTCCGGGAGGCCGCCGCCCGGGCGCTCCTGCTGCCCCGCCGCCGCCCGGACCGGCGCCAGCCGCTGTGGCAGCAGCGCCAGCGCTCGGCGCAGCTCCTCTCGGTCGCGTCCGAGTACCCTGAGTTCCCCATCGTGCTCGAGGCGGCGCGCGAGTGCCTGCAGGACGACTTCGACGTCGCCGCGCTCGCCGAGCTCATGCGCGACCTGGAGCACGGCCGCGTCCGCCTCGTCGAGGTGACGACGCCGACGCCGTCGCCGTTCGCCCAGTCGCTGCTGTTCGGGTACACCGCACAGTTCCTCTACGACGGCGACGCGCCGCTCGCCGAGCGCCGCGCGGCCGCGCTCTCGCTCGACCCGACCCTGCTCGCCGAGCTGCTCGGCGGCGACGGCGCCAGCGCCCAGCTCGCCGACCTGCTCGACCCCGCGGCGATCGAGCGCACCGAGGGCGAGCTCGGGGCGCTCGTGCCCGAACGCCAGGCGCGCCACGCCGAGGACCTGTGGGACGTCCTGCGCCGGCTCGGACCGCTCACGGTCGACGAGCTCGCGGCGCGCACCCGGGCGGACGTGCGGGTCGCGGTCGGCGAGTGGCTGCGCGAGCTGGAGTCCGCCCGCCGCGTCATCGCCGTGCGGCTCGCCGGCGTGCCCGAGGAGTGCGCCCGGCAGTGGGCGGTCGTCGAGGACGCCGGCCGCCTGCGCGACGCGCTCGGGGTCGCGCTGCCGGTCGGCATCCCCGAGGTGTTCACCGAGCCCGTGCCCGACCCCCTCGGCGACCTCGTGCGGCGGCACGCGCGCACGCGCGGCCCGTTCACGGCCCACGACCTGGCCGCGCGTCTGGGCCTCGGCGTCGCGGTGGTGCTCCACGCGCTCGAGCGGCTGGAGGCCGCCCGGCTGGTCGTGCGCGGCCGTCTGCGGCCCGAGTCGCTCGGCGGGACCGGGGACGACTGGTGCGACGCCGAGGTGCTGCGCGTGCTGCGACGGCGCTCGCTCGCGGCGCTGCGCGCGGAGGTCGAGCCGGTGCCGTCCGAGACGCTCGGGGTGTTCCTCCCGCGCTGGCAGGCGTTGGGCGGGCTGCGCGGCGCGGACGGCGTGCTGCGGGTCGTCGAGCAGCTCTCGGGTGCGGCGGTGCCCGCGTCGGCGCTCGAGACGCTCGTCCTCCCCGCCCGGGTCGCCGACTACACGCCCACGATGCTCGACGAGCTGACGACCGCGGGAGAGGTCGTGTGGTGCGGCCATGCGGCGCTGCCCGGCTCGGGAGGCGGCGACGGCCTCGTCAGCCTGCACCTGGCCGAGTGGGCGCCGCTGACGCTCCCCGACGAGGCGCCGGTGCCGGACGGCGACCTGCCGCAGGCGCTGCTCGACCTCCTGCGCGGATCCGGCGGGTACTTCCTGCCCGCGCTCGCCGAGCGCGCCGGCGCCGACGTCGGCCCGACGCTCGACGCCCTGTGGGAGCTCGTGTGGTCCGGCCACGTGAGCAACGACGGCTTCGGCGCGCTGCGGTCGCGCCTCGGCTCGTCCGGCGGCGCGCACCGCGCGCCGCGCGCACCGAACCGCGCCCGCCCGATGGCTCGGTCGCGCTTCGCGGGGCTGCGGCCGCCGTCCACCCCCGACTCGACCCTGCGCGGCGGCGGAGGACGGTGGTCAGCGCTGCCCGCGCGCGAGCCCGACCCGACACGCCGCGCGCACGCCCTCGCCCGCGTCCTGCTGGACCGGCACGGCGTCCTGACGCGCGCGGTCGCGCCCGCCGAGGGCGTCGCGGGGTCGTTCCGGAACGTCTACCGCGTCCTGACCGAGCTCGAGGCGACGGGCGCCGCGCGGCGGGGGTACTTCGTCGAGCACCTCGGCGGGTCCCAGTTCGCCCTGCCGGGAGCGGTCGACCAGCTGCGCACCGACGGGCAGGACCGCGAGCGCGCGCTCGACGCGGGCCCCGGGGCCACCGCTCGCGGCGGCACGCGGCCGGGGACCCTCGTGCTGGCGGCCACCGATCCCGCCAACCCCTACGGCGCCGCCCTCGCGTGGCCGACACGCACCGCGGGCGGCGCTCGCGCGGCGCGACCGGTCGACGAGGGCGCGGCGGTCGGTGGTGCGGTGACCGGTGGTGCGGTGACCGGTGGTGCCGCGGGCCCGAGGGGGACAGGCCCGGCCGAGGACGGCGCCCGAGGGCACCGACCGGGACGCAAGGCGGGCGCGGTGGTGGTCCTCAGCGAAGGGGACCTCGCGCTGTACGTCGAGCGCGGCGGACGTTCGGTCCTGTCGTTCGTCGCCGGTCCCCGTCTCGTCGCCGCCTGCGCCGCTCTCGCCGACGCGGTGCGGGCCGGCCGGCTCGGCAAGGTCGTGGTCCAGCGGATCGACGGCGTCGACGCGCTCGCGGGTGCCGGCACGGCAAGCACGCCTGCCGACGAGACCGCCCGGGCGCTCGTCGAGGCCGGGTTCCGCCCCACGCCGCGCGGCCTGCGCGCCGCCTGAGCCGAGGAGCTGCACCCGTGCCCGAGGGCGACGTCGTACGTCTCACCGCGACCCGCCTCGACGAGGCGCTCACGGGCCGCGAGATCGTGCGCTCGGAGCTGCGCTGGCCGAGCGCGGCGGAGCACGACCTGGTGGGCCGGACGGTCACGTCCGTCGCCCCGTACGGCAAGCACCTGCTCGTGCGCTTCGACGACGGCTGGTCGCTGCACACGCACCTGCGGATGGAGGGCGAGTGGCACGTCGCCCGCACGGGCACGTCGTCCGCACGAGCCGCCGGGCCGACGGTGCGGGTCGTCCTCGCGAACTCGTGGTGGACGGCGATCGGCGTGCGGATCGGGATGCTCCACGTGCTGCGCACGACCGACGAGCACCGCATCGTCGGCCCTCTCGGCCCGGACGTCCTCGCCGACGACTTCCCCGAGCACGGCGTGCGCGAGGCCGTCGAACGTCTGCTCGCCGACGACGCCGCCGGCGGTCTCGGGCCGCGGCACCGACCCGAGCGGGTCGCGACGGGCGTCCCGCTCGCGGAAGCTCTGCTGGACCAGCACACGGTCGCGGGGCTCGGCACGATCTGGACGGCCGAGCCGCTGCACGCCCTGAAGATCTGGCCATGGACGCCGGTGCGGGAAGTTCCCGACCTCGCGGACGTCCTGCTCACCGCACGCCGCCTCATGCAGCACAGCGTGCAGCACGGCTTCGCGCGCCGGTCCGGCTACGCGCGGCACGTCCACGGACGCGAAGGACGGGCGTGCCATCGCTGCGGCACGCCCGTCGAGGTCGGTCGGGCGAACGAACCGCCCTACGACCGGCCGATCTTCTACTGTCCTGCGTGCCAGCGGCCGCCTGCCTGACGAGCGGCCACCGGCGTCGGGCGACGACCCGCGTCAGCCGACCGGCTGCAGGTCCTCGCGCCGCGTCGTCCCCTCGGGGTTCTGACGCCCGAGCACGGCCGTCGCGAAGTCCGCGGGGATCGTGTCCGGGATGAGCAGGCCCTCGGCCACGGCGACCCGGTCGCTGACCTCGCGCAGCACCAGGGACATCGGGACGTCGAGCGCCTCGCAGATTGAGCCGAGGAGCTCGGACGACGCTTCCTTCTGACCGCGCTCGACCTCGCTGAGGTATCCGAGCGAGACGCGTGCGGCGGAGGACACCTCTCGCAGGGTGCGCCCCTGACGCTGGCGAGCGTCTCGCAGCACGTCCCCGATCTCTCGTCGAAGAACAATCATCTGGCGACCCCCTTCCGTGTCCTGTGCGCTGGCGGGAGCCGGCCGGGCTGCCACCTGGGTGCGCGAACTCTTGCTGGAACTGCTGTTCGTGCTGGTACTGCCGTTCTTGCTGTTGCTGCTGCTACTGCGGCCCCCGACGGCGGGGGTCGTCCTACCGTACCCCGACGCCGCGCCGCTCACGTTCCCGGGACGGCGACCGGGACGTCCCTGCGCGGCGTCGACTCGTCCCACCGGCCTGGTGGCGGTCCTGTTGGCGATCACGTGCTGTCCAACGCCCTCGCGCGGGGGGTTGTTCCCGTGCCGCGCGTGCGAGCATCCTGCTGCGCAGGTGTCCACGAACCCTCCACGCGACGCGCGCGACGGCGTCACGCGCTCGGGCCCGCACCGCCGTCCTCGCCGCCGTCCTCGTCGTCCTCGTCGTCCTCCACGAGCCGCAGGGCGAGCACCAGCGCGGCGTGCGCGCTCGCGCGCCGCACCGCGTCCCGGCCGCCCGGGAGGTGGAGCGTGCGCCCGGCCGTGCTCTCCGGGGTGCGCACCGCGACGTGGACCAGCCCCGGCGGGTGCCCGTCCTGGGGGTCCGGGCCGGCGACACCGGTGGTCGCGACGCCCACGTCGGCGTGCAGGACGCGCACGACGCCCGCGGCCATCTGCGCCGCGACGTCGGGATCCACCGCGCCGCGCCGCACGAGCAGCTCCGGGTCGACCCCGAGGACCGACGCCTTGAGGTCCGTCGCGTAGGCGACCACGCCCCCGCGCAGGACCCGCGACGCCCCGGGGACGTCGACCAGGGACGCGGCGACGAGGCCTCCGGTGAGCGACTCGGCCACGCCGATCGTCCACCCGCGGCGCGCGAGGGTCTCGACCAGGCGCGCAGCCGGCGTCACGGCGTGCGCGGCCCGCCCGCGGTGCGCCCCGTGACCTCCTCGGCGCGCAGCGCGCGCCGGCGCAGCCGCCACCCCTGGTAGGCGTACTCGACGCCCGTCACCACCGTGACGACGACGGCCGCCGCGAGCACGACCCAGGCCACGATCCCGACCCAGCCAGGCAGGTGCGACAGCGGGAGGAGGAAGAGCGTGATCGCGACCGACTGCAGGACCGTCTTGAGCTTGCCCCCGCGCGACGCCGGCATCACGGCGTACTTGAGCACCGCCAGGCGCATGAGCGTGATGCCGAGCTCGCGCGCGAGGATGACGACCGGGACCCACCACGGGAGCTCGCCCAGCGGCCAGGCGAGGAGCACGAGCGCCGTGCCGACGAGCAGCTTGTCCGCGATCGGGTCGAGCAGCTTGCCGAGGTCGGTGACGAGGTCGTAGCGCCGGGCGAGGTAGCCGTCGAGGCGGTCGGACATCGCCGCGAGCGCGAAGACCCCGGTCGCGACGAGCCGCCACGTGACCGACTCCCCGCCGTCGACGAGGAGCGTCCACGCGAAGACCGGGACGAGCAGGATCCGCACCATGGTGACGACGTTCGCGGAGTTCCATGGGGACGGGACGGCGGTGACCACGCATCCAGCCTAGGGGGTGACCCCGGGTGCGCTCGTCACGAGCCACCCGGGGCGCCGGTCGTCAGCGCCAGCCGGACTCGACGTCCGCGCCGTCGTGGTACTCCTGCGCCGCGGCGGGCATGTGCCCGTCCGTGCCCTCGCCGTAGTCGTGCCCGCCGCCGTGGCCTGCCGGCGCGGCGGCGGCCGGGGACGCGTCGGCCTGGCCGTCGAACACCTCCTGGGCCGGCTCGCCGCGGATGAGCGCGAGCGCGGACGGGAGCTCCTCCGGCGTCACGAGGACCTCGCGCGCCTTGGACCCCTCGGACGGTCCCACGATCTCGCGCGACTCGAGGAGGTCCATGAGGCGCCCGGCCTTGGCGAACCCGACCCGCAGCTTGCGCTGGAGCATCGAGGTCGAGCCGAACTGCGAGGTCACCACGAGCTCGGCGGCCTGCAGGAGCAGGTCGAGGTCGTCACCGATGTCCTCGTCGATCTGCTTCTTCGCGGAGACCTGCGCGACGTCCTCGCGGTACACGGGCTTGAGCTGGGACTTCACGTGCTCGACGACCGCGTGCACCTCGGACTCCGACACCCACGCGCCCTGGACGCGCATCGGCTTGGCCGCGCCCATGGGCAGGAAGAGTGCGTCGCCCTGGCCGATGAGCTTCTCGGCGCCCGGCTGGTCGAGCACGACGCGCGAGTCGGCGAGCGACGACGTCGCGAACGCGAGCCGCGACGGCACGTTCGCCTTGATGAGCCCTGTGACGACGTCGACCGACGGCCGCTGGGTGGCGAGCACGAGGTGGATGCCCGCGGCGCGCGCGAGCTGCGTGATGCGCTGGATCGACGCCTCGACGTCGCGCGGTGCGACCATCATGAGGTCGGCCAGCTCGTCGACGACCACGAGCAGGTACGGGTACGTGGCGATCTTGCGCTCGGACCCCGGCAGCGGCTTGACCTTGCCGGAGCGCACCGCCGCGTTGAAGTCGTCGATGTGCTTGTACCCGAACGCCGCGAGGTCGTCGTAGCGCGCGTCCATCTCGCGCACGACCCACTCGAGCGCCTCGGCGGCCTTCTTCGGGTTCGTGATGATCGGCGTGATGAGGTGCGGGATGCCCTCGTAGATCGTCAGCTCGACGCGCTTGGGGTCGACGAGCACGAGCCGCACCTGCTCCGGCGTGGACCGCATGAGGATCGACGTGATCATCGAGTTGATGAAGCTGGACTTTCCCGCGCCGGTGGCGCCCGCGACGAGGATGTGCGGCATCTTGGCGAGGTTCGCGACGACGTAGCCGCCCTCGACGTCCTTGCCGACGCCCATCACCATCGGGTGCTCGGTGCGGCGTGCCGCCGACGAGCGCAGAACGTCGCCGAGCACGACCGTCTCACGGTCGGTGTTCGGGATCTCGATGCCGATCGCGGACTTGCCGGGGATGGGCGCGAGGATGCGCACGTCCGCGCTCGCCACGGCGTACGCGATGTTGTTCGACAGCGACGTGATGCGCTCGACCTTGACCTTGGGGCCGACCTCGACCTCGTAGCGCGTGACCGTCGGGCCGCGCGTGAAGCCCGTGACCTTCGCGTCGATCTCGAACTGCTCGAACGTCTGCGTGAGGGCGTCCACCACACGGTCGTTCGCCGCGGACCGGACCTTGTGGGGGGCGCCCTTGACGAGCGAGTCCTCGTTCGGCAGGAGGTAGACCGTGTCGCCCTCGAGCATGGGCTGCACGCCGCGCGGCACGGGGGTGTTCGGCGGCGGGGGGACCGGCGCGGTCCCGGCCTGGTCGTCGGGGGTGGCCGCGACCGCACCGAGCCCGGCGGCCGCGGTGTCCTGGGCCGCCCCTCCCCCGAGGGCCGGCACGACCTCGGTCGGCCCGGTGGCCGCTCCTGCGGTCGGCCCGGCGGTGGTCGGGGTCCACGAGGGCTCCGCGGAGGCGGGGGCGTCCCCGGACCGGCGGTTGCGCTGCCGACGCGGGCCGCCGTCCTCGTGGTCGAGGAACGCCGCGGTCTCGAACGCCTCGTCTCCCGCGAAGCCGCCCTCGGGGCGCTCCAGCTCCGCCGCCTCGGCGGCGCGCTGAGCCTTGGTCTTGCGCGGCTTGCGTCCGCGGCGGCGGCCGCCCGTCTCCTCCTCGGTGCCGTCGTGGCGCGACACGCCCTCGGCGAGCGCGAGCCCGTCCGCGTCGTCCGCGACGTCGTCCGCGTCGCCGCGGTGGTTGCCGGTGAGCGTGTCGTACACCGCCTGCAGCCTGCTCGGGATGCGGTGCACGGGCGTGGCCGTCACGACGAGGAGCCCGAAGAAGCCGAGCAGGAGGAAGATCGGCACGGCGAACCACTCGGTGAGCCCCGTGGCGACCGGCGTCGCGACCAGGTAGCCGATGATCCCGCCCGCGTCCTGCACCGCGGCGAAGCCGTCGCGCGGGGCCGGCAGGTCCTCCGCCAGGTGGACGAGCGAGCAGACCGACACGACGATGAGCGTGAGCCCGATCGCGACGCGCGAGTTCGCCTGCGCGCGCTCGGGGTGACGCATGATCCGTACCGCGAGCCACAGCAGGAGCACGGGGACGGCGACGCCCGCCAGGCCGAACGTGCCCGCGACGACGCCGTGCACGGCCGTGCCGAAGTCGCCGGAGATGCCCCACCACTCGCGCGCCGCGACGACCACCGCGAGGGCGAGCAGGAGGAACGCGACGCCGTCGCGCCGGTGTGCGGGGTCCAGGTCCTTCGCTCCCTTGCCGATCGTCCGTGTCAGCGCCCCGACGCCGTGCGCCGCGCCGAGCCACGTCCCGCGCACGGCACGCACGGGCCACGGCGGACGCGCTGCGGGCCCGCGGGCGGGCGCCCGCTTGGTGGTCGACGACGCCGGACGGGCACCGCCTGCGCGCGACGAGCCGCGGGCCGCCTGCGTACCGCCGCGCGCCGTCCTGGGCGCAGCCGTGCGGTTGCTCGCGGTCCGACGTGCCTGAGGGGGCGTGCGGGTCGCCATAGTGGTCCTAACCTACCCGGGAGGGACGACGCCGGCGCGGACCCGCCGGCGCGTGTCTGCCCCCCTCCCCCGTTCCGCCCTTCACCGGTCGGACGTCCGACGGAGCCGCGCGAGCGGGGACGTGCAGGACCGGAGGTGCAGGAGAAGACGCCGCAGGAGTGGACGACGAGAGGGGACGACGTGGTCCCGGACGACCCGGAGGCGCGGCAGACCCTGCGCGAGCTGGTCGAGGTCGCGCCGGGCGTGCACGTGGCGACCGCCGCGCTGTGGTCGACGACGTCGACGCTCGTCGTCGACGCCGACGGCGGCGCTCTGCTCGTCGACCCCGGCGTGAGCGTCGCCGAGACGGCGGCGCTCGCCGCGACCGTGCGCGACCGGGGATGGCGCGTCGCCGCGGGGTTCGCGACGCACGCGCACTGGGACCACGTGCTGTGGCACCCGGGGTTCGGCGTCGTCCCGCGCTGGGCGACCGCCCGGACGGTCGAGGCGCTCGCGCACGACGCCGACGCGGTGCGCGCGGCCGCCGACGCCGACGCGCCCGGGCACGACCCCGCGCTCGTCGGTGCGCTCGAGGCTCTCGCACCGGGGACGTCGTGGCTCCCGCCGCACCGGCACGCACCCGGCGGGTCCGGGCACGGCACACCCGCGGTCCGCGTCGTGGAGCACGACGCGCACGCACCGGGCCACGCGGCGCTCGTCGCGCAGCGCGTGCTGATCGCCGGGGACATGCTGTCCGACGTGGAGGTCCCGCTCGTCGACGTGACCTCCACGGACCCCGTCGGCGCGTACCGCGCAGCGCTGGACCGGCTGGAGGAGTCCGCGCGCGGCACCGACGTCCTGGTACCCGGCCACGGGAGCCCTGCGCTCGGCCCGGCCGCGGTCGCCGCACGGTTCGCCGCCGACCGGGCGTACCTCGCCGCCCTCGAGCGGGCCGCCCGCGACCCGGAGCACGAGGTCGTGGACGACCGCCTCCGCAGGTACGTCGCCGCGTGGCACGCCGAGCAGCTCGACGCGCTCGTCAGCCGGCGAGCAGGCCCACAGCCAGGGTGACGAGACCGGCCGCGAGGACCACGGCCCCGGCGGGCAGCAGCACGACGGCTCGGTTCGGCGCCTCGCGGCCCGTGCCCGTCGCGGAGAGGAAGAACCCGGCGGGCATGAGGATCGCCGCGACGAGCACCCCGGTCGCGGCGAGCCAGCGCCAGAAGCCCGTGAGCCCGGTGCTCTCGGCGAGCAGCAGGCACACGAGCCCCAGGATCACGAGGACGCCCGCGTGAGCGTGCCCGGCACGGAAGAACGACGTCTGGAACGGCGTGGCGGCGACGCGGCCGGTGACGACCTTGACCAGGAAGGCCCCTCCGGACTCGATGCCGACGACGGTGAGCAGGACGATCCCTGCGGTGACGCGCGCGGCGTCGGTGAGCTCGAGCACGGGACCTCCACGGGACGACGGGGCGCCGGACGACGGCGCGGTGCGAACACTGTTATAGAACACTGTTCGCGAACTGTCGTCAACGGCCTAGACTCCTCGCATGGCCCGACCCCGCGTGCACGACGCCGCCCTGCGCGAACGGCTCCTCGACGTCACGTCGCGCAGGATCTCGCAGAGCGGCGAGCCGGCCGTCACCGTCCGGTCGGTCGCCGGCGAGGCCGGCACGAGCGCGTCCGCGGTCTACGCGCTGTTCGGCAGCCGCGACGACCTCGTCGCCGCGGTCTCGGCGGAAGGGTTCCGACGGTTCGCCGCGCACCTGGGCACCGCGCCGCGCACCGACGACGCCGCGGCGGACCTCGGCGGGCTCGCCGACGCGTACCGCGCCTTCGCGCTCGCGGACCCGCACTTCTACGCGGTCATGTTCGGCCGGGGCGTGCGCCCGGCCCACGAGGCGCAGGACGCCGTCGAGCGGGCCACGTTCCTCACCCTGCGCGACGCGGTCCTGCGCGTGCTGCCGGCGACCGCACCCGGGAGCACGCCGGCCGTCGCGCAGGACCTCGCGCTCGGCCTGTGGGGGCTCGTGCACGGTCTCGTGTCGCTCGAGCTCGCCGGCCTCGTCCCCGGCGACGAGGACGAGCGGGCCGCACGCTACGCCGCGACGACCCGCGCCGTCGGCCGCGGTCTGGTCAGCGCGGCGACGTGGTGAGCACGGCGCGCTGACCCGCGGTGACCTCGCGGACGATGCGGGCCCAGAGCACGAGCGCGAGCACGACGGCGGCCGTCCCGACCGACTCGGCGACGGGCAGCACGCTGTAGACCTCCGGGGAGGCTGCGGGCCCGGAGCTCGCCACCTGCGCGGCGACGTTCGTGGCGACGCCGAACACGAGCCACCCGGTCCACCACCACCCGAGGCCCGGGCGCGGCGACGCCACGGTCGCCGCGCGCACGTCGCGCACGACCTGGTACGGGAACCACAGCGAGACGACCGGGACGATCCACCCCAGCCAGACCCACACCCTGCTGCGCGCGTGGCCGCGCTCCGGCGCCACGGCCTCGGCGATGCTGCGGCTGGACCACAGCCACACGCACGTGACCACCCCCGCCGCGAGCTGGACCAGCAGGAGGAGCGTCGCGACGGTGTCGTACGCCGTGAAGACCTCAGCGCTCGGGACGCCGACCGACGCCGCCTGCGTGTACCGCTCCACGGCGCCGAAGGAGGTCAGCCACGACAGCACCTGCACGGCGGTCACCGCGACGGCGAGGACGACGGTCGCGGTCGCGAGACCGCTGGGCACCGACAGGGCCGGTCCGGGCCCGTCCCACGGCCGGGCCGCGCCGCCGTACCCGGCACCGGGCGGCGCGTACTGCCTGTAGGCGGGCGGCTGTCCGTAGGCGGGCGGCTGGTGCGAGGGCTGGACCTGGTAGGCGTCGTGCTGCGACACCGTCGGATCTACGCCTCGACCACGACGGGGACGATCATCGGACGGCGGCGCAGCCGGTTGGACACCCAGCGGCCGATCACGCGGCGCATCACCTGCTGGAGCTGGTGCGTGTCGGTCGCCCCGCCCGCGATCGCGTCCTCGAGGGCGCGCACGACGTCGGGGCGGATGCCCTCGAACACCGCGTCGTCCTCGGCGAAGCCGCGCGCGAGGATCTGGGGGCCCGCGAGCACCTTGCCGGTCGCGGAGTCCACCACGGCGAACACCGAGACGAACCCCTCCTCGCCGAGGATGCGGCGGTCCTTGAGCTCGGCGTCGGTGATCTCCCCGACGCTCGAGCCGTCGACGTAGACGTACCCGCACGGGACCGCGCCCACGACGGACGCCCTGCCGTCGACGAGGTCGACGACCACACCGTCCTCCGCGAGGACGACGCGGTCGGCGGGCACGCCGGTGCGGACCGCGAGCGCCCCGTTGGCGACGAGGTGGCGCACCTCGCCGTGGACCGGCATGACGTTCTTCGGCCGGAGCACGTTGTAGCAGTACAGGAGCTCGCCCGCGCTCGCGTGACCCGAGACGTGCACCTTGGCGTTGCCGCCGTGCACGACGCGCGCGCCGAGGCGCGTGAGCCCGTTGATGATGCGGAAGACGGCGTTCTCGTTGCCCGGGATGAGCGAGGACGCGAGGATCACGGTGTCGCCGTGACCGACCTGGACCTGGTGGTCGCCGTTCGCCATGCGGGACAGCGCCGCCATGGGCTCGCCCTGCGAGCCCGTGCACATGAGGACGGTCTCGTCGTCGCGCAGCGAGTCGACCTTCTTGAGGTCGATGAGCACGCCCTCGGGGACGTGGAGGTACCCGAGCTCGGCGGCGATCGACATGTTGCGCACCATCGAGCGGCCCACGAGCGCGACGCGGCGGCCGTGGTGGTGCGCGGCGTTGAGCACCTGCTGCACGCGGTGGACGTGCGAGGAGAAGGACGCGACGATGATGCGCTTCTCGGACGCGGCGAACACGTTGTCGAGGACCGGGCCGATCTCGACCTCGGGCGTGACGAAGCCGGGCACCTCGGCGTTGGTCGAGTCGACCATGAACAGGTCCACGCCCTGCTCGCCGAGGCGCGCGAACGCGCGCAGGTCGGTGATGCGCCCGTCGAGCGGCAGCTGGTCCATCTTGAAGTCGCCCGTGTGCAGCACCGTGCCGGCGCCCGTGGTCACGGCGACGGCCAGCGCGTCCGGGATGGAGTGGTTGACCGCGACGAACTCGCACCCGAACACGCCGAGCTGCTCGACCTGCCCCTCCTTGACCGCGAGCGTGACCGGCGAGATGCGGTGCTCCTTGAGCTTCGCCTCGACGAACGCGAGCGTGAGCTGGGAGCCGACGAGCGGGATGTCGCGACGCAGCCGCAGCAGGTACGGCACGGCACCGATGTGGTCCTCGTGGCCGTGGGTGAGGACGATCGCCTCGATGTCGTCGAGGCGGTCCTTGATGTAGTCGAAGTCCGGCAGGATCAGGTCGACGCCCGGCTGGTTGTCCTCGGGGAACAGCACGCCGCAGTCGATGACGAGCAGGCGGCCGTCGTACTCGAGGACGGCCATGTTGCGGCCGACCTCGCCCAGACCGCCGAGGGCGACGACGCGCAGCCCTCCGGCGGGGAGGGCGGGCGGCAGGGAGAGTTCGGGATGGGGGTGGCTCACGGGGCCTCCTGTCGTGGCTGAGCCGATGGGACGGTGTCGTGGGGGGCGCGCTACGGCGCCGGGTGCGCGGCCGGTGCCGCGGCGGGGAGCAGGCCGGCGACGACGAGCGCGTCGCGCACGCGCGCGGACTCCTCGTCGGTCGCCGCGACGTTGGGCAGGCGCAGGTGCCGGTTGTCCGTGACGCCGAGCAGCTCGACGGCGGCCTTGGCCATGACGGCCTGGAACCCGGTGCCGTTGACGGCGTCGATCACGGGCGTGGTGGTGAGGAAGGTCTCGAGCGCGCCCGCGTGGTCGCCGGCGTCGAAGCGGCGCACGACCTCGGCGAACCGGCCGCCGACCACGTGCGCGGCCACCGACACGACGCCCGCGCCGCCGTGCGCGAGGAACGGCAGGAGCAGGCCGTCGTCGCCGCTGTAGACGGCGAGGCCTGACGAGGCGGCGAGCCGCGCCGCGGCGTAGACGTCGCCCGTCGCGTCCTTGGTGGCGACGACGCGCTCGTGCGCGGCGATGCGTTCGTAGGTCGAGGGGGCGATCCGCACGCCCGTCCGGGCCGGCACGTCGTACAGCATGACCGGCAGCGGCGTCGCGTCCGCCACCGCGGCGAAGTGCCGGTACAGGCCCTCCGGGCTGGGGCGCGAGTAGTACGGGGACACGACGAGGAGCCCGTCCGCCCCCGCCTCGGCCGCCTGGACCGCCATGCGGATGGCGTGCTCGGTGTCGTTCGAGCCGGCCCCGGCGACCACTGCTGCGCGGTCCCCGACGGCGTCGACCACGGCACGCACGAGGTCCGCCTTCTCGGGGGCGTGCGTCGTCGGCGACTCGCCCGTCGTGCCGCTGAGCACGAGGCCGTCGTTGCCGTCGTCCACCAGCCGCCTCGCGAGACGGGCCGCCGCCGCGAGGTCCACCGCACCGTCGGGCCTCATGGGCGTGACCATGGCGGTGAGGACGGCGCCGAAGGGCCGCGCAGGCGTCGCGGGAAGGACCATGTGCACAAACTACCGTGCCGCCGGTCCCCGCCCGAGCGGTGCGGACGACGCCCGGCCCGCGTGCGACCGCTGACCGCCCAGGGCGATACTCGGAGCATGTCTCGCCCTGCCGCCGCGTCGCACCTGTCCCCCGCGCTCGTCGCGCACGTCCCCACGGGGCTGCTCGTCGACGGCCACTGGGGACCGGCCGAGGGCGGTGCCACGTTCGAGGTGGAGGACCCGGCGACCGAGGAGTCGCTGTTCGACGTCGCCGACGGCGGACGCGAGGACGCGCTGCGGGCCCTCGACGCCGCGCACCGCGCGGCCCCGGCGTGGCGTGCCACGCCGCCGAGGGAGCGCGCAGAGGTGCTGCGCGCGGTGCACGAGCGCCTCGTCGCGCGCGCCGACGACGTCGCGGCGCTCATCACGGCCGAAGGCGGCAAGCCGCTCGCCGAGGCGCGCGCCGAGGTGCTGTACGGGGCCGACTTCCTGCGCTGGTACGCGGAGCAGGCGGTGCGTGCCGACGGGCTCGTGCGCACGGCGCCCGCGGGCGGGAACCGCCAGCTCGTCCACCGGCGCCCCGTCGGTCCGGCGCTCCTCATCACGCCCTGGAACTTCCCCATCGCGATGGCGACCCGCAAGATCGGGCCGGCGCTCGCCGCCGGGTGCCCGGTGGTGATCAAGCCGGCGCGCCTGACCCCGCTCACCACGTCGCTCGTCGCCGAGGTCATCCGCTCCGAGCTGGCCGAGCGCGGCCTGCCGACCGGCGTGGTGAACGTCGTCCCGTCCTCGCGGGCGTCGCAGGTCAGCGAGCCGCTCCTGGCGGACCCGCGCCTGCGCAAGCTGTCCTTCACGGGGTCGACGCCGGTCGGCCGGACGCTCCTCGAGGGAGCCGCCCAGCAGGTGCTGCGCACGTCGATGGAGCTCGGCGGCAACGCCCCGTTCGTCGTGTTCGACGACGCGGACCTCGACGCGGCGGTCGAGGGCGCCGTCGTCGCCAAGCTCCGCAACGCCGGGCAGAGCTGCGTCGCGGCGAACCGCTTCCTCGTCCAGGACGGCGTCGCGCGGGAGTTCGCGCAGCGGCTCGCCGCCGCCTTCTCCGAGCTGCGCGTGGGCCCGGGCTTCGAGGACGGCGTCCGCGTCGGCCCGCTCATCGAGGCGAAGGCCGTGGACGGCGTCGCCGAGCTCGTCGACGCCGCCGTCGACGGCGGTGCCCAGGTGCTCACCGGCGCCGAGCGCGTGCGCGACGTCGGTCACTTCTACGCCCCCACCGTGCTGTCCGGCGTCGACCCCGACGCGCGCGTCGTCACCGAGGAGATCTTCGGGCCGGTGGCGCCCGTGGTCGCGTTCGGCGACGACGACGAAGGCGTCGAGCTGGCGAACGCGACCGAGTACGGGCTCGCCGCCTACGCGTACACGAGGTCGCTCGACCGGGCCGTGCGCGTCTCGGAGGAGATCGAGGCGGGCATGATCGGCATCAACCGCGGCATGGTGTCCGACGCGAGCGCGCCCTTCGGGGGCGTGAAGCAGTCCGGGCTCGGCCGCGAGGGCGGCGAGGCGGGCCTCGAGGAGTTCCAGGAGACGGTGTACGTCGCGCTGTGAGGCGCGTTGGTAGCCTGACGCTCCCCGGCGCGGACGGTCACGACAGGGCCGCGCCACCCCTGTGACGGAGTGACGACCGTGCCCGTGCCCGCCCACGCGCCTCGAGACGACGGCCCGACGCGTCCCGCTCCCGCGCGCGACCTCGCCGACCAGGCGGCCGAGGCGGCCGGGACCGCGGTCGAGGCCGAGACCCGCGCGGCGGTCCGCCAGGCCGTCTCCGTCTCCGTCGCGACGGGCCTGTACGGCGTGTCCTTCGGGGCGCTGTCCGTCGTGGCCGGTCTCGACGTCGCGCAGACGAGCGCCCTGAGCCTGCTGATGTTCTCGGGCGGGTCGCAGTTCGCGCTCGTCGGGATCGTGGGGTCCGGGGGCACCGCCGGTGCCGCGGTCGCCACCGCCGGTCTGCTGGGCGCGCGCAACGCCCTGTACGGCGCCCAGCTCGGGCCCCTCCTGGCCCTGCGCGCGTGGCAGAAGGTCGCGGCCGCGCAGCTGACGATCGACGAGTCGGCCGCGGTCGCGACGGCGCAGCGCTCGCGGCGAGCCGCCCGCGCCGGGTTCTGGGTCACGGGCGTCGGCGTCTTCGTGCTGTGGAACCTCATGACCCTCGTCGGTGCGCTCGCCGGTGACGCCCTCGGCGACCCGCGCTCGTGGGGGCTCGACGCGGCCGCCGCCGCGGCGTTCCTGGCGCTGCTGTGGCCGCGTCTCGCGACGCGCGCCGTGCAGGCCGCGGCGGCCGCCGCGGTCGTCGTCTCGGCCGCCCTCATCCCCGTGGCGCCGCCCGGCGTCCCGGTGCTCGCCGCGGCCGCGGCCGCGATCGTCGTCGGGCAGGTCGACGCCCGCCGCCGGTCGCGCACCGCACAGGAGGAGCCCTGATGTCCCCCGCCACCGTCTGGTTCGTCGTGCTCGCCGCGTCCGCGGTCTGCTTCGTGCTGAAGCTGGCCGGTCACCTCGTCCCCGAGCACTGGCTCGCGGACGAGCGCGTCTCGCGCACCGCCGCGCTCGTGACCGCCGCCCTCCTCGCCGCGCTGGTCACGGTGCAGGCCGTCGGCGACGGCCGGGCGCTGACCGTCGACGCGCGCCTGCCCGCCGTCGCCGTCGCCGCTCTCGCGCTCGCGCTGCGGGCGCCGTTCGTCGTCGTGGTGCTGCTCGCCGCGGTCACGGCCGCCGGGCTGCGTGCGCTCGGGTGGGGCTGAGCCCACGGTCGTCGGGCCGTCCACCGGCCGTCCCTGCGCACCGTGCCACCCGGCGTCCCGAGGGACGTAGGGTGAACGACGTGAGCCTCTTCCGCGAGACCGCCGACGTCTCGGTGCGGCCGGCCGTGCCCGGTGACGACGTCGCGATGACGGCGATCCAGGTGCGGGCGTGGCGCGTCGCGCACGACGGCACGCTCGGCGCCGACGTGCTCGACGCCCTCGACGGCGTCCGCATGCGCGAGCAGTGGGCGGCCGCGATCTCCTCCCCGCCCGGCCCCGGCTTCGCCGTCCTCGTCGCGTGCGCGGGAGCGGACGTCGTGGGCTTCGCGGCGGTGTCGCCCGGGCAGGTGCTCGCCCTCGAGGTCGACCCACGTCACCAGCGCGGCGGGCACGGGTCGCGCCTGCTCGCCGCCGCCGTCGACCGGCTGCGCCGGGACGGGGCTCAGGAGGTCGTCACCTGGGTCCTCGACGGCGACACGGCGCGCGAGGCGTTCCTCGGGGGTGCGGGGCTCGGGCCCGACGGCCGGGCCCGCACGCTCGCGACCGGGGTGCGCGACGTCGTCGAGCACCGGTGGACCGCGCAGATCTGACCGGTCAGCCGCCGTGGCCGGCGGAGCGGTAGAACGCGGCGGCGCGGCGCACGGACTCGCGCGCCCGCCGGCGGTCGCGCGCGGCGTCGTACGCGAACGCGAGGTGGTACCACGCCTCCCAGCTCTGCGGGTCCTCCTCCACCGCGGCGCGCTGGGCAACGAACGCGGCGTCGGCCGCGTCCCGGTCGATCCGCCCGCCCGGCGAACGGGGCAGGTCGTCCACCGGGAGGCGCCCCGCGGCCGCGAGCTCGTCGGCCATGCGCTGGACCGTCGTCGCGAGACGCAGCTCGCGCACGACGAGACCGATCACGAGGAGCGGCACGACGAGCACCGCGACCCCGATGCCGACGGCCACGGGCTCGCCCGTGCCCATCAGGGCGAACGCACGCCCGGCGATCTGCCACACGTACAGCGCGAGCAGCGCCGTGACGAGCAGCGCGCCGACGAGGCCCCTGCTCGGGCGGCGGGAGCCGCCCGAGCGGTCCCGGCGCGCGTCGCGCTCCGGGCCGTCCGCTCCGCTCACGCGAGGTCCAGGACGTTCTCGAGCCCGACCGTCAGGCCGGGCCGCGAGCCGACCTCACGCACGGCGAGCAGCACGCCCGGCATGAACGACACCCGGTCGAAGGAGTCCTGACGGATGACGAGCTGCTCCCCCGGGTTCCCGAAGAGGATCTCCTCGTGCGCGACGAGGCCGCGCAGCCGCACCGCGTGGACCCGCACGCCGTCGACGTCCGCGCCGCGCGCCTCCCAGCCGGTCTCGGTCGCGTCGGGCGCGGGCGCGAGCCCGGCCTCGGCCCGTGCCGCGGCGACCGCGGCGGCGGTGTGCCGGGCGGTGCCCGACGGCGCGTCCACCTTGTCGGGGTGGTGCAGCTCGATGACCTCGGCCGACTCGAAGTAACGGGCGGCCTTGGCGGCGAACGTCATCGCGAGCACGGCCGACAGGCCGAAGTTCGGGGCGATGAGCACCCCGAGTCCCGGACGCCCCTGGTCCGCCGCGCGCGCGAGGTGGTCGGCGACGCGCCCGCGGCTGGCGTCCGTCCAGCCGGTGGTGCCGACGACGGCGTGGACGCCCGCGTCGATGAGCGCATGGACGTTGGCCTCGGTCGCGCCCGGCACGGTGAAGTCGACGGCGACGTCCGCGCCACCGAGCGTCTCCGCGGACACCTCGTCGCCCGCGTCGAGACGGGCCACGAGCTCGAGGTCCGCGGCGTCGTCGACCGCCGCGCAGACGGTCGACCCCATGCGCCCGGCGGCGCCGAGCACGGCCACGCGGACCGGCGTCACGGCGCCCGCCGCGGCGGGCTGCGCGGCGTACTCCCCGCGAGCGTCGGTGGTCGGGACGGCGGTGGTCGGCGAGGCGTCGTCGTGCGAGGTCACGGGCGCCAGCCTAACGGGACGTCCGTCGCCAGGACGCCCGTCACCCTCCCGCGGACGACGACGGCCACCTCCCGGGGGAACCGGGGGCGGCCGTCGTGCGGGGTCCGGCGGATCAGTCGCCGAAGGGTCCGACGCGGACCACCGAGCGCGGGCGCGACGCGAGCTCGCCCGCGAGCTTGCGGACGTCGTCCGCGGTGACCTCGCGGATCGCCGTCAGGGACTCCTCGAGGCTCAGCAGCTCGCCGTAGACGAGCTCGGCCTTGCCGAGCCGGCTCATGCGGGAGCCGGAGTCCTCGAGACCGAGGACCAGACCGCCCGCGAGCTGGCCGATGCTGCGGTCGAGCTCGGCCTGCGTGATGCCGTCGTCCGCGAGGCGGTCGAGCTCGCCGTGCAGCAGCGCGGTGACCTCGTCGACCTTCGACGGCGCGCAGCCGGCGTAGAGGCCGAACGTGCCGGTCCCGCCGTGCCCGGACGCGAACGAGTACGTCGAGTACGCGAGCCCGCGCCGCTCGCGGATCTCCTGGAACAGGCGCGAGCTCATGCCGCCGCCCAGCGCCGCGCTGAGGACGGACAGGACGAAGCGCCGCTCGTCCGTGGCCGCGAGGCCGGTGCCGCCGATGATGACGTTCGCCTGCTCGACCGCACGGCGGACGGTGAGCTCGACGCCGACCGACCCCACGCCCTCGAGCGCGGGGTCGCGCGGGTCGCGCCGGGCACGGGGCGCGGCGGACGCGTCGAGCGACCAGCCGCCGTCGCGCAGCGCGCGCTCGACCTGGTCCACGAGCGCGTCGTGGTCGACGCCGCCCGCGGCGGCGACGACGAGCGTCTCCGGCCGGTAGTGCCACTGGTAGTGCTCCCAGACGGCGTCGCGCGGGACGGCGGTGATGGTGTCGGGGGTGCCTCCGATGGGGCGCCCGAGCGGGTGCCCCGCGAGCACGGCGGCGGCGAACTCCTCGTGCACGACGTCCGACGGGTCGTCGTCGTTCATCGCGAGCTCTTCGAGGATGACGCCGCGCTCCGTCTCGAGCTCCGCGGGGTCGAGACGCGCGGACGTCACCATGTCCGTGATGACGTCCACCGCCATGGGCAGGTCGGTGTCGAGCACGCGCGCGTAGTAGCACGTGTGCTCCTTGCCGGTCGCGGCGTTGGCCTCGCCGCCGACGGCGTCGAACGCCTCGGCGATGTCCATCGCCGATCGGCGCGCCGTGCCCTTGAACAGCAGGTGCTCGAGGAAGTGCGTGGAGCCGAAGTGCCCGTCGGTCTCGTCGCGCGAGCCGACGCCGACCCACGCGCCCATCGTGGCCGAGCGCAGGCCCGGCATGGTCTCGGTGAGCACGCGGACCCCGCCGGGCAGGACGCTGCGACGGATCGTCGCACCGGCCTGCCCGGCGGTCAGCTCGGCACCGGGCTCGCCGGCGGGGACGAGCGGGAGGTGCCAGGTCACGTCAGGCCTCGGCCGGCTCCGTCGCGGCGGCGTCCGCCGCCGCACCCTCGGAGTCCTCCGCGCCGTCCTCGACGACCGCGTGCAGCGACAGCTTGCCGCGCGGGTCGATCTCGCCGATCTCGACCTGGACCTTCTGGCCGACGGACAGGACGTCCTCGACGTTCTCGACGCGCTTGCCGCCCACGAGCTTGCGGATCTGGCTGATGTGCAGCAGACCGTCCTTGCCCGGGGAGAGCGAGACGAACGCACCGAACGACGTCGTCTTGACGACCGTGCCGACGAAGCGCTCGCCGACCTCCGGCACGTGCGGGTTGGCGATCGCGTTGATCGCCGCGCGCGCGGCCTCGGCGGACGGGCCGTCGGTGGCGCCGATGTAGACGGTGCCGTCGTCCTCGATGGAGATGTCCGCGCCCGTCTCCTCCTGGATCTGGTTGATCATCTTGCCCTTGGGGCCGATGACCTCGCCGATCTTGTCGACCGGCACCTTCACGGAGATGACGCGCGGGGCGTTCGGGGACATCTCGTCGGGCACGTCGATGGCCTCGGCGATGACGTCGAGGATCGTCAGGCGCGCGTCGCGCGCCTGCGTCAGCGCGCCGGCGAGGACCGACGCGGGGATGCCGTCGAGCTTCGTGTCGAGCTGGATGGCCGTGACGAACTCGCGCGTGCCGGCGACCTTGAAGTCCATGTCGCCGAACGCGTCCTCCGCTCCGAGGATGTCGGTGAGCGCCGCATAACGAGTTTCGTCACCGTCGGCTGTGCTCACCGTGTCGGAGATGAGGCCCATCGCGATGCCCGCGACGGGTGCGCGCAGCGGCACGCCCGCGTTGAGCAGCGACAGCGTCGAGGCGCACACGGAGCCCATGGACGTCGAGCCGTTGGAGCCGAGGGCCTCGGACACCTGGCGGATCGCGTAGGGGAACTCCTCGCGGCTCGGCAGCACCGGCACGAGCGCACGCTCGGCGAGCGCACCGTGGCCGATCTCGCGGCGCTTCGGGCTGCCCACGCGGCCGGTCTCGCCGGTCGAGTAGGGCGGGAAGTTGTAGTTGTGCATGTACCGCTTGCGCGTCTCCGGACCGAGCGAGTCGATCTGCTGCTCCATGCGGAGCATGTTCAGCGTGGTGACGCCCATGATCTGGGTCTCGCCTCGCTCGAACAGCGCGGAGCCGTGCACGCGCGGGAGCACCTCGACCTCGGCCGAGAGCGTGCGGATGTCCGCGAGGCCACGGCCGTCGATGCGCACGCCCTCCGTGAGGACGCGCTGGCGCACGAGCTTCTTCTGGAGCGAGCGGTAGGCCGCCGAGAGCTCCTTCTCGCGACCGTCGAAGCCGGCCTGGAGCTTGCCGACCATCTCGTTCTTGATCTCGTCGAGACGGTTCTCGCGCTCCTGCTTGTCCGCGATCGCGAGCGCGTCGCGCAGGTCCGCCGTGACCTCGGCCTCGACGGCGGCGAACGCGTCGTCCTGGTAGTCCAGGAAGACCGGGAACTCCTGGACCTGCTTGGCGGACTGGGCCGCGAGGGCCGCCTGCGCGTCGCACAGGACCTTGATGAACGGCTTGGCCGCCTCGATGCCCTCGGCGACGACCTCCTCGGTCGGGGCGGTCGCGCCCTCGTCCTTGACCAGGCCCCACGCGTCGTCCGTGGCCTCGGCCTCGATCATCGCGATGGCCACGTCGTCACCCACGACACGGCCGGCCACGACCATGTCGAAGACCGCGCGCTCCTTGTCGGAGTACTTGGGGAACGCGACCCACTGGCCGTCCACGAGCGCGATGCGCACCGCGCCGACCGGGCCCGAGAAGGGCAGGCCGGAGATCTGCGTCGACGCCGAGGCGGCGTTGATCGCGAGCGTGTCGTACGCGTCGTCCGGGTGGATGGCGAGGACGGTGATGACGACCTGGACCTCGTTGCGCAGGCCCTTGACGAAGAGCGGGCGCAGCGGGCGGTCGATGAGGCGGCACGCGAGGATCGCGTCCGTCGAGGGACGGCCCTCGCGACGGAAGAACGAGCCGGGGATGCGGCCCGCGGCGTACATGCGCTCCTCGACGTCCACCGTCAGCGGGAAGAAGTCGAACTGCTCCTTCGGGTGCTTGCCGGCCGTGGTGGCCGACAGGAGCATCGTCTCGTCGTCGAGGTACGCGGCGACGGAGCCGGCGGCCTGACGGGCGAGGCGCCCGGTCTCGAACCGGACGGTGCGGGTGCCGAAGCGACCGTTGTCGATCGTCGCCTCGGCGAACTGGATCTCGGGACCCTCCACGGGTGCCCTCCCTTTCTCGAAGCGCCGCCCGGTAGCCCTGTCGAGGGGTTCCGGACCGTGCCCGCGCGCGTTCGCGTGCCGGGCACCGGTCGCGCTCGACGCTCGGCGGTCTTCGATCGAGGTCCACGGCGGACCGTGACGGGCACGGGTCCGTGGGCCACTACCGAGGACCGAACGAGGGGCCGGCGGCGCGGTGGGTGTCTTACGGGTACATCACACCAGACCAGCCCGGCCCCTGCAGGGACCGGGCTGGCGGCGGGGTGTCAGCGGCGCAGACCGATGCGCTCGATGAGGCTGCGGTAGCGGTTGATGTCGACCTTCTGCAGGTAGCCGAGGAGACGGCGACGCTGGCCGACGAGCAGGAGCAGGCCACGACGGCTGTGGTGGTCGTGCTTGTGCTCCTTGAGGTGCTCGGTCAGGTCCCGGATGCGCTGCGAGAGCAGCGCGATCTGGACCTCGGGCGAGCCGGTGTCGCCCTCGCTGGTCGCGTACTCGGTGATGATGCGCTGCTTCGTGGCAGTGTCGAGCGGCACGGCTCTCCTTCATGGGTTCGTTGCGCGGCGCGCCGGGTCGGTGATCCCGGGCTCTCTGGGTCCGCGGCCGTCCAGACGGCGCATCGATCTTACCAGGCGGACGACCCGCACCCCGCGGCCGGCGTCAGCGGCGACGGGGCGGTCGCGCCGCCACGGCGCACGCCACCAGGGCCGCGACGGCCTGGGCCGCCACGACGGCCGGCACGGCCACGCCCAGGAGCGCGGCGACGGCGAACGGCACGGCCGTGAGCAGAACGAGGTCGGGCCCCTGTCGCGCCACGGCCGCAGCGTCGACCGGGACCGCGCCCGCGGGCGTCGCGAGCAGCGGGCCGGACCAGTCGGGCTCGGGACGCAGCATCCCGCGCAGCGCGCCCGCTCCGCACCCCACGCCGACGAGCGCGCCGAGCGCCACCCACCGGGCCGAGCCGGTGGCGAGCGCGAGCGGGACGAGACCGACGGCGACGCACCCTGCCCCGGTGAGCGCCGGCAGGACCGTCCGCGCCGCCCGGACGGCTCGCGCGGAGAGCGGCAAGGACGCGTCGAGCGCGGGGACCATCTCCGCCGCGCCCGCGCCGGCCGCTCCGAGCCGTGCCGCGCGCGCGCCGACCGCGAGGACGGTCAGCGCCAGCCCCGGCCCTGCCGCGAGCGCCGGCACGTCGTGCGCGAGCACGAGGAGCGCGGCCAGCCCCACGAGCTGGGCCCACGACGACGGCGTGCGTGCGAGCAGCACCGCGTCCGCCGCGACGAGAGCGCTCCGCGGGCCGCGCACGAGCCGGAAGGCGTGCGCGCGGCGCGGGCGGACCGGCCGCGCGCTCGCGCCGAGCGCACGGCCCAGGTCGCGCGAGTCCACGGAGAGCAGCGCGGCCGACAGCCGGTCGACCGCGCCGCTGCGGCCCAGCAGGGCGGGCAGGGGGAGCCTGTCGACGCGCGCGGCCCACAGCGCCACCAGGCCGACCGCTGCCGTCCCGAGCCCCGCCGCGGCGGCGGTCGCGGCGGCCGGCCAGGTGCCGAGCGGAGGGAGGACGGCGCCGGACCCGACGAGCACGACGCCCAGCACGGGGACGGCGGCGACCAGCACGTCGCTCACGGCCCCCACGGTGCGCGCCCCGAGCGGGCGGGGCTGGAGCAGCCCGGCGACGGCGACGACGACGGCCCCCGCGGCGGTGCCGAGCAGCGCGCCGAGCAGCACGGAGCTCGCGTCCGCCCCGGCGGCGAGGCCCGCGAGCGCGGTGCCGACGCCTCCGGCGAGCGCTCCCGCACCGGCTCCGGCCGCGACGGACGGCAGGAGCAGTCCCCGGCGGTCCGCCGGCGTGGGGACCCACCAGTGGACGCCCGCCGTCCCGACCCCGGCCGGTCCGAGCCGGGCCGCCGCGGAGCCGACGAGCGCCACGACGACGAGCGCGAGGAGGGCGTGCAGGAGCCCCGCCGACGGCGGCGTCCCGTCGCCCCGCCAGGCACCCTCCGACCCTCCGACCGTCCACCCCTGGTCCAGTGCGACCGCGTCGCCCACGGCCGAGACGACCCCGAGGACGAGGCCGGCGGCCAGCAGGACGGAGACCACGACGTAGGCGACGTCCGTGACGACCTGGACGGCGCCGCGGCCGGCGTGCGACGCCGCGACGCGCGCGGTGAGGCGGCGCAGCTCGCGGCCCGTGAGCTGCTCGTCCGGGTCGGTGCGCGGCCGCGCGCCGGCGGGGGCGCTCATCGCACCGCGGCGAGCACGTCACCGAGCGCGTCGCGCGCGACGTCGGTGCAGGCGTCGTCGCCCACGAGCAGTCCGCGCGCGCCGGCGCGGGTCGCGACCTCGGGGTCGTGCGTGGCGAGGACCACGGCGACGCCGTGCGCCGCCTCCGCCGCGAGCAGGTCGGCGACGAGCCGCCGCGTGCCCGGGTCGAGCCGCTGCTCCGGCTCGTCGAGCACGAGCACGTCGCGCGGGCGCACGAACGCCGTCGCGAGCAGCAGGCGCCGGCGCTGGCCCGAGGACAGCTCCGTCGGGGCGGCGTCGGCACGCGGCCCCATGCCGAGCATCGCGATCGTCTCGTCGACGACGCGGCCGGCCCCGGCCACGCCGTGGCCCCGGGCGAGCAGCACCAGGTGCTCGCGCACGCTCAGGCCCGGGAAGTACGCGTCGTCGTCCCCGACGCCCGCGACGCGCGCCCGGAAGCCGCGCTCGCGCTCGTCGACGGGACGCCCCAGCACCTCGACGGTGCCGCCGAGCGGCTCGAGGCGGCCGAGGACGGTCCGCAGCACCGTCGACTTGCCGCTGCCGTTCGCCCCGACCACGGCGAGCACCTCGCCCGGTGCGACCGCGACGTCGACCGGTGCGCACACCGGCGTCCGCCCGTAGCCGACCCGGAGTCCACGGGCGACGACCGCCGCCCCCTGCTGCTGTCCCAACGCCGCTCCTCCGTGCCCGTCCGGTGCCGGTCCGCCCGTCCCGCGCGTCAGGCGGGCGCCGCGGACAGGACCTCGCGGGCGCGCGCGACGTCGTCGCGCATCTGCGCGACGAGCGGCTCGACACCGTCGAAGCGCAGCGTGGGCCGCAGCCGGTCGACGAGCTCGAGGACGACCTCCTCGTCGTACAGGTCGAGATCGGTCCGGTCGAGGACGTACGCCTCGACACGGCGCTCGTGGCCGTCGAACGTGGGGTTGGTACCGATGGAGATCGCGGCGGGCAGCCGCACGTCGGCGTGCGTCGGGTCCGCGGCGGCGAGCTGGGGCCGCGAGAGCCATCCCGCGTAGACGCCGTCGGCGGGGACCATGCCGGTGATGTCGCCGAGGTTCGCGGTGGGGTACCCCAGCGCGCGGCCGCGGGCGTCCCCGTGGACGACCGCCCCGCGGACGCGGTGGTGGCGGCCGAGGATCCGCGCCGCCTCGCGCACGTCGCCCGCGGCGAGCAGGGCCCGCACGCCCGTCGACGACCAGCGGGCGTCGTGGTGGGCGTCGGCCGCGTCGCCCTCGGTGACGGGCACGCCCAGGTGCTGGCCGACGTCGTCGATCGCGACCACCTCGAACCCGTACCGCTCCCCCAGCTCGAGCATCGTCGCGAGCGTCCCGGCGTTGTCGCGGCCGAAGCGCACGTCGTGCCCGACGACGACGGTGCCGACGCGCAGCCCGTCGACGAGGTAGGTGCGCACGAACTCCTCGGGCGTCTGGCGCGCGAACCCGAGCGTGTACTCCACGAGCAGGACGGCGTCGAGACCGGTGCCCGCGAGGAGCTCCATCCGGTCGGCGATGCCGGTGATGAGCTCGGGCGCCTCGGCGGGGCGGTGCACCGCGGACGGATGCGGGTGGAAGGTCACCGCGACCGCCCGGGCGTCGCGCGCGCGGGCGAGCTCGACGATGCGGCCGAGGACCTGCGCGTGCCCGCGGTGGACGCCGTCGAAGTTCCCGATGGTCACGACCGTCGGGCCGAATCCCGGGGGAACCTGGCTCAGGTCCGTCCACAGGTGCACGCGCAGCTCCTCGAGGTGGTCGTGGTGGTGGGCCGCCGGATCGCACCGGGCGGCCGGGGGCGGGACAAGACTGCCACGGCGTGTCACGCCGGGGCGAGGACGAGCACGGGGCGCGCCAGCTCCTCGCCGCGTCGCCGCGTGTCCTCGACGAGCGCGACGAGGTCGCCGTCGGGGCCGATCGCCGCGACCGCGCCCGGCCGGCCGGACGGACCGACCCACTGGCCGTACGACAGCGCGGCGGCCTCCGCGGCCGAGAGCTCGCGCACGGCGAACGTCGCGCGGGCGGCGGTGGCGAGCGGGACGGTCGCGAGCACGCCGTCGCGGTCCGCCTGCGCCTCGGCGTCGGCGAGCGTGACCGCGAGGTCGAGCCCGTACCCGCCGACGCGCGTGCGCCGCAGCGCCGTGAGGTGCCCCCCGGTGTCGAGGGCGGCGCCGAGGTCGCGGGCGAGCGCCCGGACGTACGTCCCGGAGGAGCACACGACGGTCACGTCCACGTCGAGCGCGGCCGGGCCGTCGTCGGGCAGTCCGTCGCCGCCCGGCGCCACGCGCCGGACGTCGTGCACGTCGAAGCGCGCGACCGTCACGGGCCGCGCGGCGAGCTCGACCTCCTCGCCGGCGCGGGCGCGGGCGTACGCGCGGCGGCCGTCGACCTTGATCGCGCTGACCGTGCTGGGCACCTGCTCGATGTCGCCCGTCAACCGCGCCACCTGCGCGTCCAGCGCCGCGCGCGCGACGCCGGACGCGTCGGCGCGCGCGACCACGTCGCCCTCGGCGTCGTCGGTCGTCGTGGCGACGCCGAGCCGGACGGTCGCGGTGTACTCCTTGTCCGCCCCGACGAGGTACGTCAGCAGCCGGGTGGCCCGGCCCACGCCGAGCACGAGCACGCCGGTCGCCATGGGGTCGAGCGTCCCGGCGTGCCCGACCTTGCGCGTGCCGGCGAGGCGCCGGGTGCGCCCGACCACGTCGTGGCTCGTCCAGCCACCCGGCTTGTCGACGACGAGCAGCCCGTCCGGGGCGGTCGGGCGGCGCGTCGGGGCGGGACGATCAGTCCTCGGGCTCATCGCCCTGCTCGGGCGCGCGGTACGGGTCCGCCTCGCCGGCGTACGCCTTGCCCTCGCGCAGCGCCGCGAGCTCGGCGTCGCGACGGCGCGCCTCGACGAGCGCGGCGTCGAGGTGCGCGGCCGTCTCCGGCACCGCGTCGAGGTGGAACTCGATGGTCGGGGTCAGCCGGATGCCGGTCTGCTTGCCCACCTCGGAGCGGATGAGCCCCTTCGCGCTCTCGAGCGCCGCGGCGGTCCCGGCCCGCTCCTCGTCGGAGCCGTACACCGTGTAGAACACCGACGCGTTCTGCAGGTCACCGGTCACGCGCACGTCCGTCACGGTGACGAAACCGAGCCGCGGGTCCTTGATCCGCGAGTCGAGCAGCCGCGCGACGATCTCCTTGATGCGGTCGGCGAGCTTCCTCGCCCGAGGGTGGTCGACCATGACTTCTTCCTTTCCGGGTACGCCCGGGGGCGGCCACGTGACGTGACCGCCCCCGGGCGACGACGAACGTCAGGAACGCGGCTTCTCGCGCATCTCGAACGTCTCGATCGTGTCGCCGATCTGCAGGTCGTTGAAGGACCCGAGCCCGATACCGCACTCGTAGCCCTCGCGGACCTCGGTGGCGTCGTCCTTGAACCGCTTGAGCGACTCGACCGTGAGGTTGTCCCCCACGATCTTGCCGTCGCGCAGGACGCGCGCCTTGGCGTTGCGGCGAATCTCGCCCGACCGGACGATCGACCCGGCGATGTTGCCGAACTTCGAGGAGCGGAAGATCTCGCGGATCTCCGCGGCGCCCAGCTGGGCCTCCTCGTACTCCGGCTTGAGCATGCCCTTGAGCGCTGCCTCGACGTCGTCGATCGCCTGGTAGATGACCGAGTAGAACTTGACCTCGACGCCCTCGCGGTCCGCCAGCTCCTCGACGCGCTCGCCGAACTTCACGTTGAAGCCGATGATCACCGCGTTGTCCACGGTGGCGAGGTTGACGTCGTTCTGCGTGATGGCACCCACACCACGGTGGATGACGCGCAGCTGGACCTCCTCGCCGACGTCGATCTTGAGCAGCGCGTCCTCGAGCGCCTCGACGGCACCGGACACGTCGCCCTTGAGGACGAGGTTGAGGGTCTCGACCTTGCCCTGCTGCAGCGCCTGCGTGAAGTCCTCGAGGCTGATGCGCTTGCGACGCTTGGCCAGGAGGGCGGCACGCTCGGCGGCCTCGCGCTTCTCGGCGATCTGTCGTGCCGTGCGCTCGTCGGGCGCCACGAGGAACGTGTCGCCCGCGCTCGGGACGGACGCGAGACCGAGCACCAGGACCGGTCGGGCGGGACCCGCCTCGGTCACGGCGGTGCCGTGCTCGTCGAACATCGCGCGGACGCGGCCGTGGGCCGTGCCGGCGACGATCGCGTCGCCGACGCGGAGCGTGCCGGACTGGACCAGGACGGTCGCGACCGCGCCGCGGCCCTTGTCCAGGTTGGCCTCGATCGCCACGCCGCGCGCGTCCTTGTCGGGGTTGGCGCGCAGGTCGAGCGAGGCGTCGGCCGTGAGCAGGACGGCCTCGAGGAGGTCGTCGATGCCCATGCGCTGCTTGGCGGAGACCTCGACGAACATCGTGTCGCCGCCGTACTCCTCCGCCACGAGGTTGTACTCGGTGAGCTGCTGGCGGATCTTGTCGGGGTTGGCCCCCTCCTTGTCCACCTTGTTGACGGCGACGACGATCGGCACGTCCGCGGCCTGGGCGTGGTTGAGCGCCTCGATGGTCTGCGGCATGACGCCGTCGTCGGCGGCCACGACGAGGATCGCGATGTCCGTCACCTGCGCACCACGGGCACGCATGGCGGTGAACGCCTCGTGGCCCGGGGTGTCGATGAAGGTGATGGCGCGGTCGTTGCCCTCGTGCTCGTGACGCACCTGGTAGGCACCGATGTGCTGCGTGATCCCACCGGCCTCGCCGGCGACCACGTCGGTGGAGCGGATCGCGTCGAGCAGCTTCGTCTTTCCGTGGTCGACGTGACCCATGACGGTCACGACCGGCGGACGGGCCATGAGCTCCTCGTCGCCCTCGGCCTCGAGCTCGGCGTCCAGGTCGATGTCGAAGGACCCGAGCAGCTCGCGGTCCTCCTCCTCGGCCGAGACCATCTCGATGACGTAGCCGAGCTCGGAGGCGAGCGTGCCGAACGTGTCCTCGTCGAGCGACTGCGTCGCCGTCGCCATCTCACCGAGGTGGAACAGCACCGTGACGAGGCTCGCCGGGTTCGCGTCGATCTTGTCGGCGAAGTCGTTGAGCGAGGAGCCGTGACGCAGCCGCACGACGGTCGAGCCGTTCCCGCGAGGGACCTGCACGCCGCCGAGCGACGGAGCCTGCATCTGCTCGAACTCCTGGCGCTTCGCCCGCTTCGACTTGCGGCCACGGACGGGACGTCCTCCGGCGCGGCCGAAGGCACCCTGCGTGGAGCCACGACCGGCGCCACCACGACCGCCGCCACCGGGACGACCGGCGAAGCCGCCGCCGGGGGCACCGCCACCGGGACGACCGCCGAAGCCGCCGCGGCCACCGCCACCGCCACCGCCGGGGCGACCGCCCGGGGCGGGACGCTCGCCGGGGCGACCGACCGAGGTGCGGCCGGGCATCATGCCCGGGTTCGGGCGTGCGCCGCCGCCGGGGCGCGGCGCGGGGCGGGGGCCGCCGGGACGGGGCCCGCCGGAGCGCTCGCCGGAGGCGGGCGCGTCGGAACGCTCAGGACGCGACCCGGGCCGGGGCATGCCCTGGCTGGACGCGAACGGGTTGTTGCCCGGACGCGGGGCGCCGGGACGGGGGCCGCCGGAGCGGGAGCCGCCCTGGCGGGGCATGCCCTGGCTGGACGCGAACGGGTTGTTGCCCGGACGCGGGGCGCCGGGACGTGCGCCCGGCCGCGGCGCGGGCGCGTTCGTGCCGCCGCCGGGCTTCGGCGAGGCGGTCGGCTTCTGCGCGGGGCCGGGGGTCGGCGCCTGCGCCGCGGGACGCTCCGCGGTCGGCTCAGGTGCCGGGGCCGACGGCGCGGGAGTCTCGGCGGCGGGAGCCTCGGGCTCCGGTGCCGGCGCGGGTGCCGCGGCCGCGGGGGTCTCGGCGGCCGGGGTCTCGGCCGCGGGCGCGGCCGGACGCGGCTCCGCCTTGGGTGCGGGCTTCGGGGCCGAGGGCTTCGAGCCCCCGCTCTTCGGCGCCGACCTCGGCGCCGGTGCGGACGCGCCGCCCCCGGCGGGGAAGGCGTCGCGCAGCTTGCGGACCACCGGTGGCTCGATGGTCGAGGACGCCGAGCGGACGAACTCACCGAGCTCCGTCAGCTTGGTCATGATGGTCTTGCTTTCCACCCCGAGCTCCTTCGCGAGCTCGTAGACGCGGACCTTTGCCACAACTCTCCTGTCTCGGCCCGCCCCGGACAGGGAGGACCGTCGTTAGTGCTGGGTGCTCATCGCAGGGGACTCATCGGGTGCCCATCGGCTTCTGACCCGCTTCCTTGTCGACGTGTCGTGCAGTGCGGCCGGCGACCACCGGGGTTCCGGGGTCGTGGTCGTGACGGTTGGTGCGTCCCTCCTGGCCGGACTCGATCGCGGCGCGGACTTCGGCGAGGTCGAGCGGCCCTGCGACGCGCAGGGCCCGCGGGACGGCCCGCCGGCGTTCCGCCGCCTCGAGGCACCGCGGAGTGGCGTGGAGCCAGGCGCCGCGGCCTGGGAGCGACCGCCCGGCGTCGACCACGAGCCGGGGCTCGTCGGTGCTCGTGCCGGACCGGTCGACGACCAGACGGAGGAGGACGGACCTCAGGTCGCGCTCCCGGCAGCCGACGCACGTGCGGACGGGGCCCGTCCCCGAGAGGTCCGGGAGGGTGTCCACGGGTGTGATCGGCGTGCGGGCTCGCGGCCCGGTCGAGGACAGTCTAGCGCGCTGCCCCGCCGTGCGTGACCGTACCACCCCGCGCGCTACCCGTCGGCGGGCCCGTGGCCGGCGGGAGCAGCGCCCCCGACGGTGCCCGGTTCGCCGGACGTCGCCACCTGAGGGCCGCCCTCGTCGGAGCGGATGTCGATGCGCCAGCCGGTCAGCTTGGCGGCGAGACGGGCGTTCTGCCCCTCCTTGCCGATCGCGAGCGAGAGCTGGAAGTCCGGCACCACGACGCGCGCGGCGCGGGCCTCGGCGTCGACCACCGTGACCGAGGACACGCGGGCGGGCGACAGCGCGTTGGCGACGAACCGCGCCGGGTCGTCGCTGTGGTCGACGATGTCGATCTTCTCCCCGTGGAGCTCGGCCATGACGGCGCGCACGCGCGAGCCCATCGGCCCGATGCACGCGCCCTTGGCGCCGAGCCCGGGCACGGTGGAGCGCACCGCCACCTTCGTGCGATGCCCGGCCTCGCGCGCGATCGCCGTGATCTCCACGGACCCGTCGGCGACCTCCGGCACCTCGAGCTCGAAGAGCTTGCGCACGAGGTTCGGGTGCGTCCGGCTCAACGTGATCTGCGCGCCCTTCATCCCGCGGGCCACGTCGAGGACGTACGCGCGCAGCCGCTCGCCGTGCGCGTACTCCTCCGTCGGCACCTGCTCGTGCGGGGGCAGCACGGCCTCCGTGCCGCCGACGTCGACGAGGACGACGCGCGGGTCGCGGCCCTGCTGGATGACGCCCGCGAGCACCTCGCCCTCCTTGCCGCGGAAGGTGCCGAGGATCTGGTCGTCCTCCGCGTCGCGCAGGCGCTGGACGATCACCTGGCGCGCCGTCGACGTGGCGATCCGGCCGAAGTCCGCCGGGGTGTGGTCGAACTCCGGCCCGTACTCCACCGGACCGCGCGGTGCGTCCTCCTCGTCACCGGTGGTCGCGGGAAGCTCCTCGCGCGCCCACACGGTCACGTGACCGGAGCGGCGGTCCAGCTCGACCCGGGCACGGGAGTAGGCGTCCGGGGTGCGGTGGTACGCCGACAGCAGCGCCTGCTCGATCGCGGCGACGAGCACGTCGAGGCTGATGTCCCTCTCGCGCTCGAGCAGCCGCAGCGCAGTCATGTCGATGTCCATCGATCAGGCCTCCTCGTCGTCGGGACCGCTCGCGGTCCGGTCGTTCGCACCGGTCGCACCCTCGGCCGACGGCGCGTCGTCCAGCTCGGGCAGGTCGGCCGCCAGGGCGCGGCGGAGCTCGACCTGCACGTGACCGCGCACGACGCCGTCGAGGGGCACGGCGCGCTCCTCGGTGCGCCCGCGGGCGCCCGCGACCTCCAGGCGCAGCGCGTCGTCGACGGCGAGGAGCCGTCCCTCGACCGTGCCGCCGTCAGTGAGGACGAGGCGCACGATCCTGCCACGGGCCCGCCGGAAGTGCCGGGGCTCGGTCAGCGGCCGGTCGGTGCCCGGCGTGGAGACCTCGAGCGTGTACGCCCCAGGCAGGACGTCCGCGTCGTCGAGCACGGTGGAGATGGGGCGGGACACCTCGGCGACCGTGTCGAGGTCGAGGCTGCCCTCCGCGTCCTCGGGCAGGTCCAGCACGACTCGGACCACCGACCGCGCGCCCGCGCGCGACACCGAGACGTCTTCCAGGTACAGCCCCGCGTCGCGCACCACCGGCTCGATCCCCCGCCGGACGTCCTCGCGGAGCGCCTCCGCGGCCCCGCCGCCGGAACCCTTCCCGGGCCGTCCGCCCGCCTGCCCTGACATCACTCGACTCCCGTCCGCTCCCACGCCGGGCACGGATACGACCGGTGTGTTGTTGTGCTGACTGCTGACCAGGGACCAGCGTAACGACTCGCGTGCCCCGGGCATGACATCATCGCCCCCGATGAGACCCCACGCGACCGCGGCCGACGCCGCACCCCCAGCCCGTGTGCGCCCGGCACCGGGCGGGCCCTCGCGTCCCGGGACGCGCCCGCGCCGCGCCTCGGCGCTCACGGCGCTGCTCGTCGTGGCAGCCGTGCTCCTCGCCGGCTGCGGCGTCCGGCTGGAGACGCCCGCGCCGACGGAGCCGAGCCCGGACGCGCGCGAGGTCGTACGCCGCACCGCGGTCGAGGACGCCCGGACGGTGACCGACCTCGCCGAGGAGGCCGCGACCGTGACCGCCGACCCGGCGGTCACGACGCTGCTCGAGGAGATCGCCGGCTTCGCGCGCCGGCACGTCGACGCGCTGGGCGGCGTCTACGACTCCGGCCTGCCCGGCCCGGGCGAGGCGCCGGACGCCACCTCCGCCCCGCCCGCGACGGTCACCACGACGGCACCGGTGGACGAGCCGCCGGGCGCCGACGCGGACGGCGACGGCGCCCAGGACGTGGCGCCCGAGGACGCGACGACGGACGACGTCGTCGTCGCCCTGGTCGGGGCCGCGCAGCGCACGCGCGCGTCGGCGGACGCGACCCGCGACCCGGAGCTCGCCCGCCTGCTCGCCTCGGTCGCGACGTCGGAGCACGTCTCGGCGCAACGCCTCGCCGCCGCCACCGGCTCGGACGCGGCGGCCGAGCTGACCACCGGCACGACGATCGTCGAGACCGCGCCGTCGGGCGTCGGCGCCGCCGACCTCGCGACGGTCGTGACGGCCGAGGACGCCGCGGCGTACGCCTACGAGGTCCGTGGCGCCCAGGCCGACGGGGACGTCCGCGCCGCAGCCGTCGCCCGGGCCGTGCAGCACCGGGCGCGCGCCGAGGCGTGGGCGGTCGTCGCGGGGACGGACGGCACGGACCAGGACCCGCGCCGTGTCGCCTACGAGCTCCCGGCCGACGAGGACACCTCGGCGCTCGCCCGGCGGCTCGAGTCGGAGCTCGCGCAGTCGTACGCGTCGCTCGTCGCGACCGCTGCGCCGACGTCGCGCGGCGACGTCCTGGCGCTGCTCAGCGACTCCTGGCAGGCAGCGCTCGCCTGGGGCGCCCTGCCCGTGGCCTTCCCGGGACTGCCCGAGCAGCCAGCGGCCTGAACCGGGCCGTCGAGAGCTGCCGGGGGGTGCGGCCCGCGGACGCGGACCGCACGCCCCGGCGAGGCTCAGCCCAGGAGCGCCTCCACGCGGCGCACGACCTCGTCGACGGCGTCCGCCACCGCGACCTGCTCGGCCTCACCGGCACGCGGACGGACCTCCACGACGCCGTCCGCCAGACCCCGGCCCACGACGAGCAGCAGCGGGACGCCGAGCAGCTCCGCGTCCTTGAACTTCACGCCGGGCGACACCTTCGGGCGGTCGTCGTACACTACCTCGACGCCCCGCTCGACGAGGTCGGACGCCAGCCGCTCGGCCTCCTCGAACACCGCGGCGTCCTTGCCCGTCGCGACGACGTGCACGTGCGCGGGAGCGACGTGCGCGGGCCAGGCCAGCCCGGCGTCGTCGTGGTTGGCCTCGGCGAGCGCCGCGAGCACGCGCGTCACGCCGATGCCGTACGAGCCCATGGTCACCACGACCTGCTTGCCGTTCTCGTCGAGCACGGTGAGCCCGAGCGCCTGCGCGTACTTGCGGCCGAGCGCGAAGATGTGGCCGATCTCGATGCCGCGCGCGAGCTCGAGCGGCCCCGACCCGTCCGGCGCCTCGTCCCCGGCGCGGACCTCGGCGGCCTCCACGGTGCCGTCGGCCGCGAAGTCGCGCTCGGCGACGAGGTCGAACACGTGCCGGCCGTCCTCGTTCGCACCGGTGATCCAGCGCGTGCCGGCCACGACGCGCGGGTCGAGCAGGTAGCGCACCGAGTGCCGCACCGGCTCTCCCCCGGCCGCCGGCTCGTCGCCCGGCAGGGGCGCCTCGCGCGGGACGTTCGGGCCCAGCGCCTGCGGGCCGATGTAGCCCTTGACGAGCTCGGGTCGAGCGGCGAAGTCCGCCTCGGTCGCCGGCTCCACCTCGGCCGGCTCGAACGCCGCGCCGACGCGCTTGAGGTCGACCTCGCGGTCCCCCGGCAGGCCCACGACGACGACCTCGCGCCGCCCGTCCGGGTGCGTGAGCGCGAGCACGACGTTCTTCAGCGTGTCCGCCGCGGTCCACGCGCGGTCCTCGCGCGGGTGGTGCGCGTTGGCGAACGCGACGAGCGAGTCGATGGTCGGCGTCCCGGGCGTGTCCTCGACGTGGGCCGCGGGCGCGTCGGCGTAGTCGACGTCCGCGGGCACGGGCGTGACGACGGCCTCGACGTTGGCCGCGTACCCGCCCGGCGAGCGGACGAACGTGTCCTCGCCGATCGCCGTCGGGGTGAGGAACTCCTCCGAGCGCGAGCCGCCCATCGCCCCGGACGTCGCGGCGACGACGACGTACTCGAGGCCGAGCCGCTCGAAGATGCGCCGGTACGCGGCGCGCTGCGCCTCGTAGGAGCGCTCGAGACCCTCGTCCGTGACGTCGAACGAGTACGCGTCCTTCATGACGAACTCGCGCCCGCGGATCAGCCCTGCGCGGGGGCGCGCCTCGTCGCGGTACTTCGTCTGGATCTGGTAGATCGTCAGCGGCAGGTCCTTGTACGAGGAGTACAGGTCCTTGACGAGGAGGGTGAACATCTCCTCGTGGGTGGGCGCGAGGAGGTAGTCGCCGTCCTTGCGGTCCTTGAGCCGGAAGATGTTCGGCCCGTACTCCGTCCAGCGGCCCGTCGCCTCGTAGGGCTCCTTGGGCAGCAGCGCCGGGAAGTGCACCTCCTGGGCGCCCGCCGCGGCCATCTCCTCGCGGACGACGGTCTCGATCTTGCGCAGCACGCGCAGCCCGAGCGGGAGCCACGTGTAGATGCCCGGGGCGGCGCGGCGGATGTAGCCCGCGCGCACGAGCAGCTTGTGGCTGGCGACCTCGGCGTCGGCCGGGTCCTCGCGCAGCGTCCGGACGAACAGGGTGGACAGGCGCAGGAGGTCGGCGGAGCGGGCGGCCGCGAGGGGCGCGCGCGACTCCCCGGACGAGAGGGATGACATGCGCCCAACCCTACCGGCGGGGAGGATGACCCCATGCCCGAGCTGCCCGAGGTGGAGGCCCTGGTCCGGTTCCTCGACGACCGCGCCACAGGACGCACCGTCGTCGCGGCCGACGTCGCGCAGATCGCCGCGCTCAAGACCTTCGACCCGCCGGTGACGGCCCTCGTGGGCCGCACGGTCACCGGCGCACGGCGCCACGGCAAGTGGCTCGACCTGGTGCTGGGTGCGCCCGGCCAGCCGGCGGCAGGACCGGCCCCGGCCGACGCCGAGCTGCACCTGGTCTTCCACCTGGCGCGAGGCGGGTGGCTGCGCTGGTCGGAGAAGTCGCCGACGACGCCCGTGCGCCCACGTCTCGGAGGGGGCGGCGGCAAGGTCGCCGCGCTCGCGCTGCGCGTGCGCCTCGACGACGGCTCGGGGTTCGACCTCACGGAGGCCGGCACGCGCAAGCGGCTCGCCGTGCACGTCGTGCGGGACCCCGCCGAGGTGCCGGCGGTGGCGACGCTCGGCGTCGAACCGCTCGACGTCACCTTCACGACCGACGTCCTCGCGGGTCTCATGGCGGCGCGCAACCAGCAGGTCAAGGGGCTCCTTCGCGACCAGTCGTCCATCGCCGGGATCGGCAACGCCTACTCCGACGACATCCTGCACGCCGCGCGGACGAGCCCGTTCAAGCTCACGCGCTCCTTCACGCCCGACGAGGTCGCTCGGGTGCACGCCGCCGTGGGCGAGGTCCTGGCCGGGGCGGTCGCCGCGGCGTCGGGCCGGCCGGCGGCCGAGCTCAAGGACGCCAAGCGGTCCGGGATGCGCGTGCACGGGCGCACGGGGCAGCCGTGCCCGGTGTGCGGTGACGTCGTGCGCGAGGTGAGCTTCGCGGACCGCAGCCTGCAGTACTGCGCCACGTGCCAGACCGGCGGGCAGGTGCTCGCCGACCGGCGGCTGTCGCGGCTGCTCAGGTGACCACGGCGTCAGAACAGGACGGTCGCGTAGGTGCCGACCTGCTCGAAGCCGACCCTGCGGTAGGTGGCGAGCGCGCGCGCGTTGTAGTCGTTGACGTACAGCGACACCACGGGCACGCCCGCGCCGCCGGCACCACCGGAGCGCGCGAGCTCGACGACGGCGGCCATCCCCGGCGCGGAGAGCCCGCGACCCCGGTAGCGCGGATCGACCCACACGCCCTGGACCTGGGCCACGCGCCCGGTCACCGCGCCGAGCTCGGCCTTGAACACCACGTGCGCTCCCGTCCCCGAGCCCTCGAGGCGCACGAAGGAGCGCCCCGCGGACACGAGCGACCGCACGCGCTCCTCGTACGCGTGCCCCCCGCCCTCGACGGGCGAGTAGCCGACCTCCTCGGTGAACATCCGCACGCACGCGGGCAGGACGACAGGGACCTCCGCCGGGACGGACCGGCGCACCGACAGGTCCGGTGCGACGTCCGGCGCGCGGTCGATCGCGAGCGACGGCTGGTCGGCCCGGACCTCGCGCGGCGCGGGCCACGTCTCCGCGAGAGCCCCCCAGAGCGCGAGCACCGCGTCCCGGTCCCCCACGACCGACGACGACCGGCGCCCCGCACGCCGCCCGAGCGCGGCGAAGCCGGCCACCGCGGCACGACGGGTGACGTCGTCGAGGGTCGTCGGCACGACCGGCACGAGGTTCGCCCCGGCCCAGCACACCGCCTCGAGCGGCCCGTGGGCGGGGAAGCCCCACGCCTGCCCGCCGGCCGCGCGCAGCCCGAGCCGCAGCGCGACCTCGAACCGTGCCGCCGCGAGCGCCGACGCGACCGGGTCCTGCGCGCACACCGCGAGCGCCTCGACCACGTCGGCGTCGTCCAGCTCGCGCGCGTCGGTGCCGGCCCGCGTCCGCAGGGCCGGGACCGACGGACGCCAGCGGGACACGGGTGTCAGCCGACGGTGACGACCGGGGACCCGGCCTGCGCGTCGTTCTCCGGCGTCATCGTCTCGGCGATGCGCATGGCCTCCTCGATGAGCGTCTCCACGATGAGGGCCTCGGGCACGGTCTTGACGACCTCGCCCTTGACGAAGATCTGGCCCTTGCCGTTGCCGGACGCCACGCCGAGGTCGGCCTCGCGCGCCTCTCCGGGGCCGTTGACGACGCAGCCCATGACGGCGACGCGCAGCGGGACCTCCATGCCCTCGAGGCCGGCGGTCACCTTCTCGGCGAGCGTGTACACGTCGACCTGCGCGCGGCCGCACGACGGGCACGAGACGATCTCGAGCTTGCGCGGGCGCAGGTTGAGCGCCTGGAGGATCTGGTTGCCGACCTTGACCTCCTCGACGGGCGGTGCCGAGAGGGACACGCGGATCGTGTCGCCGATGCCCTGGCTCAGCAGGGCGCCGAAGGCCGTCGCCGACTTGATGGTCCCCTGGAACGCGGGGCCGGCCTCGGTCACGCCGAGGTGCAGCGGCCAGTCGCCCGCCTGGGAGAGCAGCTCGTAGGCGCGCACCATGACGACGGGGTCGTTGTGCTTGACGGAGATCTTGAAGTCGTGGAAGTCGTGCTCCTCGAACAGCGACGCCTCCCACACGGCCGACTCGACGAGCGCCTCGGGCGTCGCCTTGCCGTACTTGGCGAGCAGGCGCGGGTCGAGCGAGCCGGCGTTCACGCCGATGCGCAGGGAGACGCCGGCGTCCGACGCGGCGCGCGCGATCTGCTTGACCTGGTCGTCGAACTTGCGGATGTTGCCAGGGTTGACGCGCACCGCCGCGCAGCCGGCGTCGATCGCGGCGTAGACGTACTTCGGCTGGAAGTGGATGTCGGCGACGACGGGGATCTGCGACTTCTTCGCGATCGCGGGCAGCGCCTCCGCGTCGTCCGCGCTCGGCACCGCGACGCGCACGATGTCGCAGCCGGACGCCGTGAGCTCGGCGATCTGCTGGAGCGTGGCGTTGATGTCGGTCGTCGGCGTCGTCGTCATGGACTGGACGCTGATGGGCGCGTCGCCCCCGACCTCGACCTTGCCGACCTTGATCTTGCGGGTCGTGCGACGCGGCGCGAGGACCGGCGGCGGGGCGGCGGGCATTCCGAGGCTGATGGGTACGCTCACGCCCCCAGTATCCCCTGCCCGACCGGGTTCACCGCACGTCGGGGCTGTCCGGGCCGTCACCTTCCCTCCGGGTCCGGGACATCTTCGCGGCGCCTCCACGAGCGCGGCCGACCGGCCCGGGCGCCGCGCTACGTGAGCCGGACCGGGTCGACGACGTCGGCGAGGATGAGCAGCGCGCCGACGCCGACGAGCACGACGAACATCACGTACGCGACCGGCATCATCCGCGCGACGTCGGCCGGGCCGGGCCGCGGCCGCCCGCGCACGCGCGCGACCGTGCGCTTGACCCCCTCGTAGAGCGCGTTGACGACGTGCCCGCCGTCGAGCGGCAGGAGCGGGATGAGGTTGAACACGAACAGCGCGACGTTGAGCGCGGCGAGCAGCAGCAGCATCGACACGACGATGTCGAGCACGGGGCTGTCGGCCCCGGCGACCTCCGCGGCCACGCGCCCGACGCCGACGACGCTCATGACCGAGTCCTGCTCGCGCGGTGCGTCGGTGAAGGCCGCCTGGGCCACCTCGGCGACCTTGACGGGCAGCGTGACGATGATGCCCGCCGTGCCGCTCACCTGCTGCCACGTCGCCTCGGCCGCCGCGCCGAGGCCCGCCGAGCGGCGCTCGACCGTCGGCGTGAAGCCGACGAAGCCGACCGGCTCCGTGACCGGCTCCCCCGCGTCGTCGACCACCGGCGTGCCGTCGTCGGTGACCACCTGCCGGTCCACCTCGACCGGTGCGACCGACAGGGTCACGTCCTGGCCGTCGCGCTCGACGACGACCGGGACCTCGTCGCCCGCAGCGCCGCGGATCATGCCGGACAGCTGGTCCCAGGACGTCACCGGGGCGCCGTCGAACGACACGACCGTGTCGCCGGGCTCGAGACCGGCGGCCGCGGCCGGGGACTCGGGGTCGCCGGCCGAGCACTGCGACGCCTGCGCCGTGACGGATCCCTGCGCGCACGGCGTGACGCTCGCGACGGTCGTCGTGGCCGCGGGCAGGCCGATGCCGACGAAGACGACGAGCATGAGGACGGCCGCGATGAGGAGGTTCATGAACGGGCCGCCGAGCATGACGACGGCCTTCTTCGGCGCCGAGAGGTTGTAGAACGCGCGGTGCTCCTCGCCGGGCCGCACCTCCTCGGTGCTCGCGTCGCGCGCGTCGGCCACGACCTGGGCGAAGAAGCCGTTCCCGCGCGGGCGCGCGCCCGCGGGCGCCGGGGGGAACATCCCCACGAGCCGCACGTAGCCGCCGAGCGGGATCGCCTTGAGCCCGTACTCGGTCTCGCCCTTCCGGCGCGACCACAGCGTCGGGCCGAAGCCGACCATGTACTGGCTCACCCGCACGCCGAACCGCTTCGCGGGGACCATGTGCCCCACCTCGTGCAGCGCGATCGAGACGATGATGCCGAGGACGACCACGAGGATCCCGATCAGCGTCGCCATGGTTCCGTCCTCACAGTGTCGCGGTGGTCAGTGTCGCGGTGGTCGGTGTCGCGGTGGTCGGTGTCGCGGTGGTCGGTGTCGCGGTGGTGGTGGGCGAAGGCGCCCCGGTCGGTGCGCGTCAGGACCGCGCGAGCAGCTCGTCGGCCCGCGCGCGGGCCCAGTCCTCGGCGGCCGACACGTCGTCCAACGTGACGGCGTCGCGGTGCGTTCCCTCGTGCGCGGCGAGCACGCGCTCGACCGTGCTCACGATGTCACCGAAACCTGCGCGTCCGCTGAGGAACGCCGCGACGGCCTGCTCGTTCGCGGCGTTGTAGACCGCAGGGTGCGTCGCGCTCGCGGCGACGGCGGAGCGCGCGAGGCGCACGGCGGGGAACGCGGTGTCGTCGAGCGGCTCGAAGGTCCACGACGCGGCCTGCGTCCAGTCGCACGGCGGCGTGACGACGTCGAGGCGCTCGGGCCAGCTCAGGCCGAGGGCGATGGGCAGGCGCATGTCCGGGGGCGACGCCTGCGCGATCGTCGAGCCGTCGACGAACTCGACCATCGAGTGGACGACGGACTGCGGGTGCACGACGACCGTGACGTCCTCGACCGGCACGTCGAACAGCAGGTGCGCCTCGATCAGCTCGAGGCCCTTGTTCATGAGGCTCGCCGAGTTCACCGTGACGACCGGGCCCATGGCCCACGTCGGGTGCGCGAGCGCCTGGTCAACGGTCGCGGCCTTCACCTCGTCGGCCGCCCAGCCGCGGAACGGCCCGCCCGACGCGGTGAGGACCAGCCGCCGCACCTCGGCGTGCGCACCCGAGCGCAGGCACTGCGCGATCGCCGAGTGCTCGGAGTCGACGGGCACGATCTGGTCGGGCCGGCGCTGGGCGGCACGGACGAGGGCACCGCCCGCCACGAGGGACTCCTTGTTCGCGAGCGCGAGCGTCGAACCCGCCCGCAGCGTCGCGAGGGTCGGCCCGAGGCCGACGGAGCCGGTGATCCCGTTGAGCACGACGTCGCTCCCCCGCCCGGCGAGCTCCGTCGCCGCGTCGGGACCGGCGAGCACGTCGGGCACGGTGCCGCGACCGGCGCAGGCGTCGTCGAGCGCCGCCTGGAGGTCGCCCGCCCTGGCGGCGTCCGCGACCGCGACCGCCCGCACGTCCAGCTCCGCCGCCTGGCGGGCGAGCAGCGTGACGTCGCCGCCGCCCGCGGACAGCGCCTCGACGCGGAACCGCCCCGGGTGAGCCCGGACGACGTCGATCGCCTGCGTGCCGATCGAGCCGGTGGAGCCGAGGATCGTCAGGGTGCGGGGAGCCGGGGACGGGGCGTGCATGTGCCCCATCCTCCCAGGTCGCCGGGCGTACCCGGCACCGACGTCACTCGACGCCGAGCAGCACCTCGATCGCCCGGGAGAAGAACGCGTCGACGGGGCCCTCCGCGTAACCGTCGCGTCCGCGCACGCGCTTGAACGTCGCGGACCGCACCTCGGCGGCCGTGATCGGCACCTGACGGTCGAAGTACGCGACGAGCCGGTCGCACAGGTCGTCCACGTCGTCCGTGTCGTACGCGGGCTTGCCGCGCTCCGCCGGCGCGAACTTCTCGCCGTCGGGACGGCCGAGCCGCCCGTACAGGGTCCGTGCGCGCTCGGCGAGCGCGTTCATCCACGCCTGCTGGCCGTGCGCCGCGACGTACTCGGCGCGCTGACGGGCGATGAACGCGCCCTCGAGCCGGTCGAGCGCCGCGTCCACCTCGTGCGTGTCGTACCCGCCACGCACGAGGTCGAACACCGACGACTGGATCTCGGTGCTCGTCAGGCGGTCCGACGCCCGCCCCTCGTAGACGTCGCGCGCGTGCTCGAAGAAGTCGTCGACCTCTTCCGGGTCGTACCCGTTGCGCGTCCTCGACACCGTCGTGAACAGCGAACTCACTCGTCCTCCTCTGCAGCGAGCTGCCCGCAGGCGCCGTCGATGTCGCTGCCGCGGGTGTCACGGATCGTGGTCGGGATCCCGTGCCCGCGCAATCGTGCCACGAACTCCGCCTCGACGGCAGGGTCGCTGGCGGTCCAGATCGACCCGGGCGTCGGGTTCAGCGGGATGGGGTTGACGTGCACCCAGCCGTGCCCGCGCGCGTTGAGCTTCTCGCCCAGCAGGTCCGCGCGCCAGGCGTGGTCGTTCATGTCCTTGATGAGCGCGTACTCGATGCTCACGCGGCGTCCGGTCACCTCGAAGTAGTGCCTCGCGGCGTCGAGGGTCTCGTCGACGCTCCAGCGGGTGTTGATCGGCACCAGCTCGCTGCGCAGGTCGTCGTCCGGCGCGTGCAGCGAGAGCGCGAGCGTCACCGGGACGCCTTCGTCCGCGAGCTTGCGCATCGCGGGGACGAGACCGACCGTCGAGACCGTGATGTTGCGGGCCGACATCCCGAGGCCGTCGGGCGCGGGAGCGACGAGGCGGCGCACGGTGCCCATGACGGCCTTGTAGTTCGCCAGCGGCTCGCCCATGCCCATGAACACGAGGTTGTTCAGGCGCGTCGGGCCGCCGGGAATCTCGCCGTCGGCGAGCGAGCGGCCCGCCGCGCGCACCTGCTCGACGATCTCGGCGACCGACAGGTTGCGGGTCAGGCCCAGCTGGCCGGTCGCGCAGAACGGGCACGCCATGCCGCAGCCCGCCTGGCTCGACACGCACAGCGTCGAGCGCTGCGGGTAGCGCATGAGGACCGACTCCACCTTGGCGCCGTCGAACAGGTGCCAGAGCGTCTTGACGGTGGTCCCGCCGTCGGCCTCCATGCGCCGCGCCTCGGTCAGCAGCGGCGGGAAGAGCGCCTGCGCGAGCGCGTCCCGCGACGCCTTCGGCAGGTCGGTCATCGCCTCGGGGTCGCGGGTCAGGTGCGCGTAGTAGTGCGTCGCGAGCTGCTTCGCCCGGAAGGGCTTCTCCCCGAGCCCGACGACGGCGTCGCGCACCTCCTCGGGCGCGAGGTCGGCGAAGTGCCGCGGCGGCTTGCCGCGGCGCGGTGCCGACATGACGAGCGGCAGCGGCTTCGACTCCGCCGACGGGCGGACGGAGCGCACCGCCTCCGGGCGCTCGGCCGGTCGGTCGGCGCCGGGGGCGGTCTGTCGGGAGGTCTGTCGGACGGTCATGGGGAGGGGTCCAAGCGTGGGGGGCGGCGGCGCGCCGTCAGGCTGCCACGGTGAGCAGCACGTACACGAACGGCGCGGTGAGGAGCATGGAGTCCAGCCGGTCGAGGATGCCCCCGTGGCCCGGCAGCAGGGACCCCATGTCCTTCAATTCTAGGTCCCGCTTGATCATGGACTCGGCGAGGTCGCCGACGGTGGCCGTCAGCGGCGTGAGGATCCCCAGCGCGACCCCGAGCAGCGGGCTCGCACCGAGCCCCACCACCACGCCGACGACGCCGACGGCGGTCGCGAGCACGAACGAGCCCGCGAGGCCCTCCCACGACTTCTTCGGGCTGACCGACGGTGCCAGCGGGTGGCGGCCGAAGAGCACCCCGGCGACGTAGCCCCCGACGTCGTTCGCGACCGCGAGGAGGATGAACAGCAGGACGCGCACGCGCCCGTCGTCCTGGGCGAGGAGCAGCATGACGAAGCCCGCCATGAACGGCAGGTACGCCGCGGCGAACGTGCCGGCCGCCGCGTCGCGCACCGCAGGGGTGCCGGACCCGTCGATGACGCGCCACACGACGACGCCCGCGACCGTGAGCATGAACGAGACGAGCAACGCCTCGGGCCCCGAGTAGTACGACGACACGAGGATCCCCGCCGTGCCGACGAGCAGCGGCAGCACGGGGACGTGCAGGTCGCGGCGCTGGAGCGCCTTGCCCAGCTCCCACACCGCCGCGCCGACCGCGAGCACGGCGAGCGCGACGAACGGCTCCGGGCGGAAGGCGAGGCTCGCGGCCACGGCGACGAGCAGGCCGAGACCGACGGCGATCGCGACGGGCAGGTTGCGCCCGGCCCGCGCGGTCCGGACCGGGGCCGGCGTCCCGTCGGGCTCCGGGCCGACCGTGCGGCCGTCCGAGGGGTCGCCGGCGGCGGACGGGTGGAGTTCTGACATCGCTGGTGCGCCCGGGTCCGAGGAGTCCTCAGACCTCGAGCAGCTCGCTCTCCTTGCCGGCCAGGAGGGCGTCGACCTGGTCCACGTGCTGCTTCGTCAGGCCCTCGAGCTCCTTCTCCGCACGCGCGACCTCGTCCTCGCCGGCCTCGCCGTCGCGCACGATGCGGTCGAGCTCCTCCTTGGCCCGACGGCGCACGTTGCGGATCGAGACGCGGGAGTCCTCCGCCTTCTGCTTCGCGAGCTTGACGAAGTCGCGGCGGCGCTCCTCGGTGAGGGCGGGGAGCACGACGCGGATGATGTTGCCGTCGTTCGACGGGTTGACGCCCAGGTCGGAGTCGCGCAGCGACTTCTCGATCGCCGACATCGCGCTCTTGTCGAACGGCGCGACGATGACCGTGCGGGCCTCGGGCGTCTGGAAGGACGCCAGCTGCTGCAGCGGGGTCGGGGCGCCGTAGTAGTCGACGGTGATCTTGTTGAACATCGCGGGGTTGGCCCGGCCGGTGCGGATGGCGGCGAAGTCCTCCTTGGCCACCTCGACCGCCTTGTCCATCTTCTCCTCGGCCTCGAGGAGGGTCTCGTCGATCACCCAGTGCTCCTAACGTCTCGTCGGTCCTGCGAGCTGCTCGTCAGTCCGCGGTGACCAGTGTGCCAATATTCTCGCCGACGAGGGCGCGGGTGACGTTCCCCGGCTCGCCCATGCCGAACACGCGCATGCGCACGTCGTTGTCGCGGCACAGGCTCATGGCGGTGGCGTCCATGACACCGAGGTCGTTGACCAGGGCGTCGGTGTAGGTGAGGTGGTCGAGCCGCACGGCCGCCGGGTCCTTGCGCGGGTCGGCCGTGTAGACGCCGTCCACGCCGTTCTTGCCCATGAGCACCTCCTGGCAGTGCGTCTCGAGGGCGCGCTGCACGGAGACGGTGTCCGTGGAGAAGTAGGGCATCCCCGCGCCCGCGCCGAAGATCACGACACGGCCCTTCTCGAGGTGGCGGATGGCGCGCAGCGGGATGTACGGCTCGGCGACCTGGCCCATGGTGATGGCGGTCTGCACGCGCGTCGTCACGCCCGCCTGCTCGAGGAAGTCCTGGAGCGCGAGGCAGTTCATGACCGTGCCGAGCATGCCCATGTAGTCCGCGCGAGCCCGGTCCAGGCCACGCTGGGAGAGCTCGGCGCCGCGGAAGAAGTTCCCGCCGCCGACGACGATCGCCACCTGGACGCCCTGCGCGACGGCCGCGGCGATCTCCTGCGCCACACGCTGCACGACGTCGGGCGCGAGCCCGATCTGGCCGCCGCCGAAGGTCTCCCCCGAGAGCTTGAGGAGCACGCGCCGGGCGGACACGCTCCTGCCGGGTCCCGTGCTGGTCGGCTCGGCTGTCGTCATCTGGCCACCTGTCCTTCGTCCACCCGGCTGCGGCCGGTGCCCGGCGCGGGTGCGCGGGCTGCTCCTCGGAGTGCTGGTCCGCACCCGGGACGCCGGAGCGCCCCGGGTGCGGATCGGCCCGGCCGTCCCGCCGGGAGCGGGAGGGCCGGGCCGACGAGCGTCAGGCGCCGACGCGGTAGCGCACGAACTCGATGATCGAGCCACCGGCCTCGGACACGACCTGGCCGACCGTCTTCTTCGGGTCCTTCGCGAGCGGCTGGTCGACGAGGACGACGTCCTTGAAGAAGCCGTTGAGGCGGCCCTCGATGATCTTCGGCAGCGCGGCCTCGGGCTTGCCCTCGTTGCGCGAGGTCTCCTCGGCGATGCGGCGCTCGTTCTCGACCGTCTCGGCGGGGACGTCCTCGCGCGAGAGGTACTGCGGGGACATCGCGGCCACGTGCTGGGCGACGTCCTTCGCGACGGGCTCGCCGGCGGCGTCCGTCGCGACGACCACGCCGATCGACGGCGGCAGGTCGCGGGCCGTGCGGTGCAGGTAGGCCGTGACGCGCTCGCCGGCGACGCGGGTCACGCGGCGCAGGACGATCTTCTCGCCGAGCGTCGCGGCGGTGTTGTCGATGACCTCCTGGACCGTCTCGCCGTCGGCGTCCGCGGCGAGCGCGGCGTCCGCGTCACGGGCGCCCGCGGCGGCCGCGGCCTTGAGCACGCGGTCGGCGAGGTTGATGAACGTGTCGTTCTTCGCCACGAAGTCGGTCTCGGAGTTGAGCTCGACCAGGGTCGCGACCTGCCCGCCCTCGGTGTCGCGGATGTCGACGGCCACGAGGCCCTCGGAGGTGGAGCGGCCCTCGCGCTTGGCGACGCCCTTCAGTCCCTTGACGCGGATGATCTCGAGCGCCTTGTCGGCGTCGCCGCCGGCCTCGTCGAGCGCCTTCTTGACGTCGAGCATGCCCGCGCCGGTGCGCTCGCGCAGCGCCTTGATGTCAGCGGCGGTGTAGTTCGCCATGGTGGAGGATCCTCACTCGTGGTTCGTCACGGGTACGTGCTGGGTGGTGAGTCCCGGGCCGGGCCCGGGCGCGGCACAGGGTGCGCGGCGGGTCGTCCCCGCCGCGCACCCCGCGGCGTCACTCGGTCGGCTGAGCCTTCTCGGCCTGCTCGGTCGTCGGCTCGCCGGCCGCCTCGGCCGCGGCGTCGACCGCCGGAGCGGCGTTCGCACCGGGGGCCACGGCCTCCTCGGCACCGGAGGCGCCCTGCGTCGGCGCGGCCTCCGCGGGCTGCTCCTGCGTCTCGAGCTGCTGCTCGGCGCCCTCGAGGAGCTCGCGCTCCCACTCGGCCAGCGGCTCGGCGTCGGCCTCCGTGCCGGCCTCGGCACCCGAGCGACCCGAGTGGCGCTGCATGAGGCCCTCGGCCGCGGCGTCGGCGATCACGCGCGTGAGCAGCGTGACGGAGCGGATCGCGTCGTCGTTGCCGGGGATCTTGTAGTCCACGACGTCGGGGTCGCAGTTGGTGTCGAGGATCGCGACGATCGGGATGTTGAGCTTGCGCGCCTCGTCGACCGCGAGGTGCTCCTTGTTCGTGTCGACGATCCACACGGCGGAGGGGACCTTCGCCATGTCGCGGATGCCGCCGAGCGTGCGGGCGAGCTTGTCCTTCTCGCGACGCAGGACGAGGAGCTCCTTCTTGGTGAGCCCCGAGCCGGCGACGTCGTCGAAGTCGATCTCCTCGAGCTCCTTGAGGCGCTGCAGGCGCTTGTGGACCGTCGTGAAGTTGGTGAGCATGCCACCGAGCCAACGGTGGTTCACGTACGGCATGCCGACGCGCGAGGCCTGCTCGGCGACGGGCTCCTGCGCCTGCTTCTTCGTGCCGACGAACAGGATCGTGCCGCCGTGGGCGACCGTCTCCTTGACGAAGTCGTAGGCGCGGTCGATGTACGACAGGGACTGCTGGAGGTCGACGATGTAGATGCCGTTGCGCTCCGTGAAGATGAAGCGCTTCATCTTCGGGTTCCAACGGCGGGTCTGGTGCCCGAAGTGGACACCGCTCTCGAGGAGCTGGCGCATGGTCACGACGGCCATGACACGTCCTTTCGCCGCGCGGCCCGGGATCCTCCCGGTGCACGCGCGCTCTCGGCGACCCCCCTCGCGAGGCGGGCCGCGGCTGCGGTTGTCGGTGCGGTCCACGGTGGATCGCACCCCTGGCGCCACCCGTGCCGACGCCCGCTCGCACTGGGTGCGGGCGGGACCGACGCCGGACGCGGCCCGCGAGGACCCGGCAGGACCGGGACGTGGTGCGGGAGCGTGGCGCGCGAAGTCGACCGGACCGGCCCGTCGTCTTGTCGCCCCACGACGCCGGAGCGCCGGAGGGACGACCGAGGCGGCTGGTGGCCGTGCCGATCGCGTCGACCAGTCTACCCGACGGGCGGGGCGCGACGGACGGCCCGCGGACGCGGGGGCGCGGGACCCTCGTGCGGTACGGCGCGGCCTGCGCGCAGGCACGCGCTCGCCGGTGCGCGGGACGGTCGACCACAGCGTCGCCGACGGGCCGGGCGCGCCGCACGGACGTCCACAGCCCGGCGTGCAGACCTCCGCACGTGCCACGACCCACGGCACGCTGGCCCCATGACCGCGCTCCCCACAACCGCCGGCGACCGGCAGGTCCGAGACGTCCGGACGACCGCTCTGGCGGCCGCGGTCGCGGTCACCGTCGCCGTCGGCGCGCCCGGCCCGGCCGTCGGCCTCGCGGGAGCCGTGGTCGCGGGACCGGTGGTCGCAGGACCTGTCGTCGCGGGACCTGTGGTCGCACGACCGCAGCCCCCGGGCGGCACGGCCACCGGGTGGGTCCCTCCGCTGGACCGGGCGCCGGACGACCTCGGCGTCCTCGCCCCGTTCGACCCACCGGCCCAGGACTGGCTGCCGGGGCACCGCGGGGTCGATCTCGCCGCGTCCTCGGGAGAGGTGGTGCGCTCGCCGGCCGCCGGAGTCGTCACGTTCGCCGGCCCGGTCGCCGGGCGGGACGTCGTCGTCGTCCTCCACGACGACGGCCTGCGCACCTCGCTCGAGCCCGTCACGGCCACCGTGGCCCCCGGCACGCGCGTCGCGGCGGGTGCGCCCGTCGGGACGGTCGAGCCGGCGCCGGAAGGCACGACGTCGTCCCACCACGGCGGGCACTGCGCGGACGCGTGCGTGCACTGGGGCGTCCGGCGCGGCGACCGGTACGTCGACCCGCTCGGGCTGCTCGGCGACCGTCCACCCGTCGTGCTGCTGCCCCTGGGCTGAACCGGCGACGCAGCGCCCGGCGCGAGAGCGAGCGTTCCGCACCGGGGTCCGGGCCGCACCGGGGTCCGGGCCGCACCGGGGTCCGGGCCGCACCGGCTCAGGCGCGCGGGAACGCCTGCTCGAAGGAGCTGCGCAGCCGCTCCGCCGTGACGTGCGTGTAGCGCTGTGTCGTCGCGAGGGACGAGTGGCCGAGGATCTCCTGGACGCTGCGCAGGTCGGACCCGCCGGCGAGCAGGTGGGTCGCGGCGCTGTGGCGCAGGTCGTGCGGCGCGACGTCGTCCACGCCGGCCGCTGCGGCGAGCCGGTGCACCGCCTCGCGCACCTGGCGCGGCCCCCAGCGGCCGCCGCGGTCACCGAGGAACAGCGCCGGGCCGGACCGCGCCGTGACGAGCGCCGGACGGCCGGCGTCGAGCCACCTGCGCACCGCCCGAGCGGCGGGCACGCCGAACGGCACGACCCGCTCCTTGTCGCCCTTGCCGAGCACGCGGACGGTCCGGTCGCCGAGGTCGACGTCGTCCACGTCGACGCCGGACAGCTCCCCCACGCGCACGCCCGCGCCGTAGAGCAGCTCGGCGGCCGCCCACTCGCGCAGGCGCGCGGGCGCCTCGCCGTCAGCGGACCCGGCGTCCGCGGCGTCGCGCGCGACGTCGAGGAGCCGGGCGGCCGCGTCCACGGCCAGGACGGTCGGCAGGGTCCGCGGGACGCGCGGGCTCGCGAGCCGCGCGGACGGGTCGACCACGACGCGCCCGGTCGTGCGCGCCCAGTCGAAGAACGCGCGGGCGGACGCGCCCCGCCGGGCGAGCGTCGAGCGCGCGAGGCCGCGCTCGGAGAGGACGGTGAGCCACGACCGGAGCGTCGACAGCTCGACGGCGTCGAGCGTCACGGCACCCTGGGTCGCGGCGTGCCGGAGCAGGTCCGCGACGTCGCCCACGTACGCACGGACGGTGTGGTCCGACGTCCCCCGGTCGACCTCGAGGTAGACGGCGAAGTCGTCCAGCGCGGCGGCGAGCGCCACAGGCAGGGGTGCGCGGCCGTCGTCGGCGGGTGCACCGCTCTCCGGCCGGCCCTGCGGGGACTGCTCCAGGTCGTCCACGAGGCCAGTGTGCCGGTCTCCGCACGTCCCGACGCGCAGGCGCGGCGGGCGGGCGGCCGTCAGGCACCGTCGGGGCGCACAGGGACGCGTCGACGCCAGCCTCCCGGCGCACGGTCCGCGAGGCCCGCCAGCTCGAGGCGCCCGAGCGCGGCCAGCGTCTCGGGCAGGGCGAGGCCCGCCGCGCGCGCGACCGACTCGACCGGACGCCCGGCGCGCAGGGGCAGCGCGTCCCACGCCCTGGTCTCGACGTCGTCCAGCCCGTCCTGCGGTGCGTCCCGCCGGTGACCGGGCGGCGGTCCCGCGTCCACGGCGTCGTGCCCCAGCTCGCCCGCGAGCTCGGCGACCTCGGCGGCGTCCGTCACGCACACGGCCGCGCCCTCGCGCAGGAGGCGGTGACAGCCGGACGACGCCATGGACGTCACCGGACCGGGCACGGCCCCGACGGGCCGCGACAGCTCCGCCGCCCGCGTCGCCGTGCTGAGCGAGCCGGACCGCCACGCCGCCTCGACGACGACCGTCGCGCCGGCGAACGCCGCGATGAGCCGGTTGCGCAGCAGGAACCGCACGCGGCTGGGTACCGAGCCGGGCGGGACCTCCGACACCACCGCGCCGCCCGACGAGGCCACGGACCGCAGCAGGTCGACGTTGCCCGCGGGGTAGAGCCGGTCGACGCCGCCGGCGAGGAAGGCCACGGTGACGCCGTCGGAGACGAGCGCGCCGCGGTGGGCCATCGCGTCGATCCCGTAGGCACCACCCGACACGACCGTGAAGCCGCGCGCCGCGAGCCCGGTCGCGAGCTCCCCCGTGACGTGCCGCCCGTAGTCGGTGCACGCGCGGGCACCCACGACCGCCACCGAGCGACGGCCGACGTCCGCGAGATCGGGCTCGCCGCGCACCCACAGGCCCAGCGGTGCCGCCGCGCCCAGGTCGTCCACCCGGGTCGGCCACCTCGGGTCGCCCGGCACGAGGAACGTGCCGCCGAGCCGCTCGAGCACGTACAGCTCGCGCCGGGGGTCGAGCCCGTCCAGGCGCGGCGTCCACCGGCCCACCGCCCGCAGGAGCCGGGGCACGGACGCTGTCCCGCGTCCCCCGGTCGGCTCCCCCGGCGCGACGACGCCGGCGAGCGCGGAGTGGTGCACGAGCCCGGAGAGGGTGCGCCGGGCCTGCTCCGGGTCCCGGGCGGCGTCGTACACCCATGCGAGCGCCCCCGCGGCGCCCAGGGCGTGGACGAGCGCGCCGGCGACCTCGTCCCCCGGTTCGGCGATCCGGCTCCAGGCCGCGCGGGCGAGCCGCTCGTCGGCGACGTCGAAGACCGGTGCGGAGACGAGCCCCGGGGTCGGGGTGCGGTCAGCCACGGTAGCCCCGCGTGCGCAGCGCGAGCCCCAGCCCGATGTCGGACCGGGAGGGCGCCGGACGTCCGGCGAGGTCGGCGACCGTCCAGGCGAGCCGCAGCACCCGGTCGGCACCGCGCAGGCTGAGGCTGCCGCGGTCGAGCGCGGTGTCGACGTCCCGCAGCAGCGCCGGGTCCGGCCCGAGGCGGTCGCGCAGCCACGTGCCGGGCACCTCGGCGTTGGTGCGCCACCCGGTCCCGGCGAGCCGGTCCGCGGCCGCCTCGCGCGCGGCGCGGACCCGCGCGGCCACGGTCGCGCTCGACTCGGGCCGCGCGCCGCTCGCGCGCTCGACCCGTGACACGGGCCGCACCTCGACCTGGACGTCGACGCGGTCGAGCAGCGGGCCGGAGAGGCGCCCGAAGTAGCGGCGCTGCGCGACGGGGCTGCACGTGCAGTCCAGGCCCTTGCCCACGGCCTTGCCGCACGGGCACGGGTTCGCGGCCAGGACGAGCTGGAACCGCGCCGGGTAGCGGGCGGTGCCGCCTGCGCGGTGGATGACGAGCTCGCCGTGCTCGAGCGGCTGGCGCAGCGTCTGCAGGACGCGGGCCCCGAACTCGGGCGCCTCGTCGAGGAACAGCACGCCCCGGTGCGCGCGCGAGGCGGCACCGGGCCGCGGCAGCCCGCTGCCGCCGCCGACGATCGCCGCCGGGGTGGCCGTGTGGTGCGGGTCCTCGTACGGGGGACGCCGCACGAGACCCGCGCCCGGGTCGAAGACGCCCGCGACGGAGTGCACGGCCGTGACCTCCACGGCCTCGCTCTCCGTGAGGTCGGGCAGGATCCCGGGCAGCCGGGACGCGAGCATGGTCTTGCCCGCCCCGGGAGCCCCGACGAGCAGGAGGTGGTGCCCGCCGGCCGCGGCCACCTCGAGGGCGTGGCGCGCCTCGTCCTGGCCGAGCACGTCGACGAGGTCGCCGTCGCGGCGTGCGACGCCCGAGGGCCGCGCCGCCGGGACGGGCGCCAGGGCGGCCGTGTCGACCTCCGCGCCGTGCAGCCGCGCGACGTCCGCGAGCCCGACGGCCCCGACGACCCGCGCACCGGGCACGAGCCGCGCCTCCGCGACGTCGGCTGCCGGCACCACGACGTCCGGGAAGCCGGCGTCGACCGCCGCCGCCACCGCGGGCAGGATCCCGCGCACCGGCTGGAGCCGGCCGTCGAGACCGAGCTCGCCGAGGTGCACGACCCGCTCCACCTCCGCGGTGCGGAGGACGCCGGCGAGCGTCGCGACGGCGATGGCGAGGTCGAACGTCGTGCCGGACTTCGGCAGCGCCGCGGGCGAGAGGTTCACGGTGATCTTGCGCTGCGGCCACGTCAGGCCGGACGACGCCACGGCGGCGCGCACGCGGTCGCGCGACTCGCTCAGCGCCGTGTCCGGCAGGCCGACGAGCACGAAGCCCGGCACCGACGCCGCGATGTGCGCCTGGACCTCCACGACGTGGCCCGTGAGCCCGACCAGCGCGACGGCGCGCGTCGTCCCGAGCCCCATCAGGCGCTCACCCCGGCGAGGTGCTCCACCTGCGCGGCGCCGGCGCGCGGGACCACGACCGCCACCACGTCGATGCGCACCGACCGTGCCCGCACGTCGTGCGCCGCGAGCCACTGGCCGGTGAGCCGGCGCAGCCGTGCGAGCTTCGCCGGCGTGACGGCCTGCGCCGGGTGCCCGTAGGCGGTCCCGCGCCGTGTCTTGACCTCGACGGCGACGAGCACGTCCCCGTCGAGCGCGACGACGTCGAGCTCGCCGCCGTGCCCGCGCCAGTTGCGGTCGAGCACGGTCCACCCGGCCTCGACCAGGTGGGCCGCGGCCACCTTCTCCCCGTACCGCCCGACGGCGTCCTTCGCTCCCATGAGCTCACCTCCGCGGCCCACGGTGCGCCTCCGCGACGAGGCCGGGCCACGCGGCGACGCGCGGCTGGGGACGGGCCGCTCGGGATCAGCGCCTGTGCACGGTCAGGTCGCCCGGTGCGCGGCCCTCAGAGCTGGAGCTCGGCCTTGGCGAGCTCCTCGACGTTGACGTCCTTGAACGTCACGACCCGCACCGACTTCACGAAGCGCGCAGAGCGGTAGACGTCCCACACCCACGCGTCGGCCAGACGCAGCTCGAAGTACACCTCGCCGGCGGCCGACCGCACCTGCAGGTCCACCTGGTTCGCCAGGTAGAAGCGGCGTTCGGTCTCCACCACGTAGGAGAACAGACCCACCACGTCGCGGTACTCGCGGTAGAGCGCGAGCTCCATCTCGGTCTCGTAGTTCTCGAGGTCTTCGGCGCTCACGCTCCCATCATGGACCATCGGGGCCGAGGACCGTCGCTCAGGCGCCGCGTGCCCCCGTCGCGTCGAGCGCCAGGTCGTCGAGCCCGGCGTCGGCCAGGGTCGCCTCGTCGAGGACGAGCTCCGCGTCGTCGTCGCCGCGGACCGGAAGGCGCCAGCTGCGCCGGTGCTGGGGCGTGGCCCCGTGCTCGCGCAGGGCGGCGACGTGCGTCGCGGCGCCGTAGCCCTTGTTCTGGTCCCAGCCGAACGCCGGGTACTGCCGGGCGAGGCTCGTCATCAGACCGTCGCGCTCGGTCTTGGCCAGGACGCTGGCCGCGGCGACGGACGCGCACTGCAGGTCGGCCTTGACCAGGGTGCGCACCCGGGGCTCCACGAGGTGGTCGTCGCCGTGGGGGTCGAGGTCGAAGGCCTCGAACAGGTCGACCGCGGCCGGCCGGCTCAGCCAGTCGTGCTTGCCGTCGAGGAGGACCGCGTCGACGTCGCCCACGACCCGGCGCACCTGCGCGAGAGCCCGCCGCCCGGCGAGGCGCAGCGCGCCGACGATGCCGTGGGCGTCGATCTCGGCGGGGCCCGCGTGCCCCACGGCCCACGCCCGCGACCACGTCCGGGCGAGCGGGACGAGCGCCTCGCGAGCCGCAGGCGTCAGCAGCTTGGAGTCGGTCAGACCCGGCGGGCACGGTCTCGTGGCGAGGTCCACCACGACGACGCCCACGGAGACGGGACCGGCGAGCGCTCCCCGGCCGACCTCGTCCATCCCCGCGACCAGCCGCGCGCCGTCGCGCAGCATCGCGCGCTCCTGACGCAGGTCGGGCTTCCGTCGTCGGCCGGGCGCGCGCCCGGAGGCGGTGCGCGCACCACGGCGGGTGGGCGACGACGTGGCCCGCGTCCCCGCGGAGGTCCCGACGTCCGGCGCCGGCTCGGGCTCCTCGGCGGGCACGAGCGCGGGCGCGTCGACGGTACCGAGCGTCACGGCTCGTCCGCGGGCACGTCGGCGAACACGTCGCCGGGGTTGCGCAGCAGCTCGGCGTGCGACAGCGGCCAGACCTTGACGAAGGCCGTGCCGACGACGTTGCCCATCGGCACGTACCCACCACCCGGCTTGCCGGTGTTGTAGCGCGAGTCCTGGGAGTTCTGCCGGTTGTCGCCCATGACGAACAGCATGTCCTCGGGCACCGTCCGGTCGAACGGGTCCTGGCTCGGCACCGAGCCGGCCTTGATGTACGTCTCGTCGACCGGCTCGCCGTTGACGCTCACCCGACCCTCGGCGTCGCAGCACACGACGTGGTCGCCGGGGACGCCGATCACGCGCTTGATGAGGTGCTCGCCCGTGTCCTGCGGGAGCAGCCCGACGAACGTCAGCGCCGTGCGCGCGGCCTCGGAGAACGGGCTCTGGTCCTGGGGTGCCGCGGGCGGGAGCCAGCCGCCCGGGTCCTTGAAGACGACGACGTCGCCCCGGTGGACGTCGAACGCGCCCGGCACGAGCCGCGACACCATGACGCGGTCGCCCTCGACGAGCGTGTCCTCCATCGAGGCGCTCGGGATGAAGAACGCCTGGACCAGGAAGGTCTTGATGAGCAGCGACAGGACGAGTGCGCTCACGACGATGATGGCCGTCTCCCGCAGCAGGGACGGCTTGCGCGGTCGCGCCTGCGGCTCGTCGGTGCCCTCGGGCGGCACCGACGGCCCGCCCTCGCCGGGGACGTCGTCCCCCGCGCCGGAGTCGACGGCTGCCGCGGACGCGCGCGGGGAGGGGGCGTCGGGGCGCGAGCCGCGGAGGGGGGCGCTGTCGGTCACGCGTTCACCATGCCATCTTCGGGGCGCATCCGGGAAACGGCGCCTGCGGGGAGGGTGCTGCCGGACCGGGCGGCCGGCGGACGACGACGGGCGGCCGTCCCGGTGGGGACGACCGCCCGTGCGCACGAGTCGATCAGCGAGCGGGCGCGGTCTCGCGCTTCTCCTTGATCTTCGCCTTCTTGCCGCGCAGGGCGCGCAGGTAGTAGAGCTTCGCGCGGCGGACGTCACCGCGGGTGACGACCTCGACGGTCTCGATGGTGGGCGAGTGCACCGGGAACGTGCGCTCGACGCCGACGCCGAAGCTGATCTTGCGGACCGTGAAGGTCTCGCGGACGCCGTGGCCCTGGCGGGCGATGACGACGCCCTGGAAGGCCTGGACGCGGGAGCGGTTGCCCTCGACGACCTTGACGTTGACCTTCAGCGTGTCACCGGGGCGGAAGTCCGGGACGTCGGTGCGCAGCGATGCCGCGTCGACGCTGTCCAGCGTGTGCATGGTGCTCTCCTCGCCCGCCACAGGTCGGACGCGTGCTCGTGCCCGGCTCGTACCGGGGCGGTTCTCGTCAGGACGGTGCGCGGCGTCCGGCACGTGCTGGCCGGTCCGTCGCTGTGCCTCACGCTCCCGGACGTCCCCTGTGGCAGAGACCGGGAATCGGCGCACACCGAGGGACCATTCTGCCACACCGTCCGCACGCGGTCCCCCGACCTGCGCCGGCGCGGTCGGTCAGCAGCCGTCGGAACGCTCGAGGCGCCCGCCGTGCGGGTGCCAGCCCTCCTCGGCCAGCACGGCGAGGTCGTGGGCGTCGAGCGTCGCCGGGTCGAGCGCGCCCACCATGTCCGGCCGGCGCGCCACCGTACGACGCAGCGCCTCGTCGCGCCGCCACCGGTGGATCCGCGCGTGGTGGCCGGACAGCAGCACGTCGGGCACCTCCAGCCCCTCCCAGGCGGGCGGCTTGGTGTAGACGGGGTACTCGAGCAGGCCGGCGGCCCCGTGCGACTCCTCGACGAGGGACTCGGGGTTGCCGACGACACCCGGCAGCAGGCGTGCCACCGCCTCCACGACCACGAGCGCGGCCACCTCTCCCCCGTTGAGCACGTAGTCGCCGATCGACAGCTCGCTGACCCGGACGCCCGCGGCCCGGTAGTGCTCCGCGACGCGCGCGTCGATCCCCTCGTACCGGCCGCACGCGACGACGAGGTGCTCCTCGCCGGCCAGCGCCTCGGCCGTGCGCTGGGTGAACGTGGCGCCCGACGGTGTCGGGACGACCAGGTGGACGGGGACCTCCGCGTCGTGGCCCGTGCCGGTGTCGCGGCCCGTGACGGCGTCGATCGCCCGGCCCCACACGTCGGGGCGCATGACCATGCCCGCTCCCCCGCCGAACGGCGTGTCGTCCACGGTGCGGTGCCGGTCGCTCGTCCACGTGCGCAGGTCGTGCACGCGCAGGTCGATGATGCCCGCGGCGCGCGCCTTGCCGACGAGGGACAGGTCCAGCGCGGCGAGGTAGTCGGGGAAGATCGAGATGACGTCGACGCGCACGTCACTCCTCCTCGGGCGACGCGACGTCGAGACGCGCCGTGTCCGAGGCCAGGAGGCCGCCGGGCGGGTCGAGGACGACGCGGCCGCCGGGCACGTCCACGACGGGCACGATGGCGCGGACGAACGGGACGAGGGTGCGCGTGCCGTCCGGCTCGCGCAGCACGAGCAGGTCGTGCGCCGGTGCCTCCTGCAGCCCTTCGACCCGGCCGAGCTCCGCGCCGTCGACGGACTCGGCGCGCAGGCCCGCCAGCTCGTGCGCGTACCAGGCGTCCTCCTCGTCGGACTCCTCGACCTCGACGACGATCTCGATGCCGCGCAGCGCCTCGGCGGCGGTGCGGTCGGCCACGCCCTCGAAGCGGACGAGCCAGCGGCCCTGGTGCACACGGACGGACGCGACGGTGAGGGGCCCGGCGTCGGCCGGCTCCGTGGGCAGCGCCGACCCGACGGCGATGCGGGACTCCGGGTCGTCGGTGCGCAGGTCGAGCGCGACCTCGCCGCGCAGCCCGTGCGCCTTCCCGATGCGGGCGACGGTCAGCTGCATCGTCGGTGTCCTCCGGTCGTTCGGTCGTGGGTGCCGCGGCGGTCGCGGCCCTGGTGCACCCGGTCAGGCCCCTGGGTGCGAGAAGACCCGGCCCGCCGGGCGGCGGGCCGGGTCTCGTGTCCCGTGGGACGGATCCTGCGTGGACGCGCTCAGCGGCGGTCGACGTCGACGACGTCGACCCGCACCGGCCCGTCGGTCGCGAGCGCCCCGACGACGGTGCGCAGCGCGCGCGCCGTGCGTCCGCCGCGGCCGATCACTCGGCCGAGGTCGTCGGGGTGCACCCGCACCTCGAGCAGGTCACCTCGGCGCATCGTCCTGGAGCTGACCCGGACGTCGTCCGGGTTGTCGACGATGCCGCGCACGAGGTGCTCGAGGGCGTCCGCGAGCATCAGGCCTGCTCGTCGCTCGACGCGGTGTCGTCGGACTCGGCGGCCTCCGCGGGCGCCTCCGCCTTCTTCTCCGCGGCCTTGGCCTTGATCTTCTCGGCGTCCGCAGCAGCGGCCTCGACCGCGGCGGCGGCGTCGGCCTTCTCGCCCTTGACCTTGAGCGTGCCCTCGGCACCGGGGAGGCCCTTGAACTTCTGCCAGTCACCGGTGATCTTGAGGAGCGCGAGGACCTGCTCGGACGGCTGCGCGCCGACGCCGAGCCAGTACTGCGCGCGGTCCGAGGTGATCTCGATGAACGAGGGCTCCTCGGTGGGGTGGTACTTGCCGATCTCCTCGATCACACGACCGTCGCGCTTGGTGCGCGAGTCGGCGACGACGACACGGTAGTACGGCGCACGGATCTTGCCGAGACGCTTCAGACGAATCTTGACGGCCACTGTGGTGGTCACTCCTGGTTCTGGTGTGGGCGAGCCCGCTCGCGCCCTGGTGGGGCCAGGACCGCTGTGGGGGCTCAGGACGCGACAGGCACGGTGAGAGGGGCCGGGCATGCCGAGTACCGGGACATTGTGCCAGACCCGCGGCGGGCCCACCAAGCCGCCTCAGACCGGACGGGGCGCCACGACCTGACCCCGCAGCACGACGGCGGTCGGTGCCCGCAGCACGCCGACGTCGAGCCGCGGGTCCGCCGGGTAGACGACGAAGTCGGCGGACGCGCCCTCGACGAGCGAGGTGAAGCCGAGGTGCTCGCGGCCGCGCCAGCTCGCGGCCGCGACGACGTCCGCCGGCGGGATCCCCGCGGCGACCAGCTCCGCGCACTCGTCCGCGAGACGCCCGTGCCCGATCGTGCCGCCCGCGTCCGTCCCGACGAGGATGCGCACGCCCGCCTCGTGGAGGGCGCGGGCCTGCTCGTACCGGCGCGCGTGGAGGTGGCGCATCCGCGCGGCGAAGCGCGGGTAGCGCCCGTCGGCCTGCTGCGCGATCTGCTCGAAGCGGCCGACCTGCAGGAGCGTGGGCGTGACCGCGACGCCGCGCTCGGCGACCTCGGCCATGAGCTCGGGAGAGATGCCGGTCCCGTGCTCGATGCCGTCGACCCCGGCGGCGAGCAGCGACGGCACGACCTCCTCGGAGAAGGCGTGCACGGTGACGCGCGCGGCCTCGGCGTGCGCGGCCGCGACCGCCTGGGCGAGCACGTCGTCCGGCCACAGGGGACGCAGGTCGCCGTCCGCCCCGAGGTCGCGGTCGATCCAGTCGCCGACGAGCTTGACCCACCCGTCCCCCGCTCGCGCCTCGTGCCGTACGGCCTCGGGCAGCCGCGCGACGTCGTCGAGCTCGAGACCGTAGTGCCGCAGGTAGCGCTTGGGCCGCGCGAGGTGCCGGCCGGCGCGAACCAGCCGCGGCAGGTCGGTGCGGGCCTGGACCCAGCGCGTGTCGGCCGGGGACCCGGCGTCGCGCACGAGCAGCACGCCGCTGTCCCGGTCGGCCACCGCCTGCTGCTGGGCCGTCGCCGCGTCGACCGCCCCGTCGGCGCCGAGCCCGATGTGGCAGTGCACGTCCACGAGGCCGGGCAGCACCCAGCCCTCGAGCTCCGCCATCCTCGTGCCCTGCGCGGACGGCCGCGTCAGCGTGACCCGGCCGTCCTTGACCCACAGGTCGCCGACCTCCCGGTCGTCGCCGACGAGCACGCGGCCGCGGACGTGCAGCGTGGGACCTTCGAGCGCGGACATGCTGCTCCGGGACGGATTCGTGGTGCGGCGGGTGCGGCGGGCCGGTCAGCGGCCGAGGAGCTTCTCGAACCCGGGCGGGAGCTGCAGGTCGTCCGGGGTCTGCGGCGCCTGGTCCGCGCCCCGGCCGACGCCGAACGACGAGCCGTTCGGTGCCGACGGGGGCAGCTCCCCGGCGGCGCGCGCGGCGGCGGCGCGCTCCTGCGCGGCCCGCTTCGCCGGGTTGCCGGACTTGCCCTTGACCTTGCGCTGCGGGGCCTGGCGCCCGCGCGACTTCTTCCCGCCCATCCCGGGAAGGTTGCCCATGCCGGGCATGCCCGGCATGCCACCGCCCTGGCCCATCTGGCGCATCATCTTCTGCGCGCCCGCGAACCGCTCGAGGAGCTGGTTGACGTCGGCCGTCGTGCGCCCGGAGCCGCGCGCGATGCGCGCCCGCCGGGATCCGTTGATGATCTTCGGGTTCTCGCGCTCGGCCGGGGTCATCGACCGGATGATGGCCTCGATGCGGTCGACCTCACGCTCGTCGAAGTTCTCGAGCGCCTCGCGCATCTGGCCCATGCCCGGCAGCATCCCGAGCATCTTCTTCATCGAGCCCATGTTCTTCATCTGCTGCATCTGCACCAGGAAGTCCGCGAGCGTGAAGTCCTGACCCGACTCGAGCTTCTCGGCCATCTTCGCGGCCTGCTCGGCGTCGAACGCCTTCTCGGCCTGCTCGATGAGGGTGAGCACGTCGCCCATGTCGAGGATGCGCGACGCCATGCGGTCGGGGTGGAACGCCTCGAAGTCGGTGAGCTTCTCGCCCGTCGACGCGAAGAGGATCGGGCGCCCCGTGACGCCGGTGACGGACAGCGCCGCACCACCGCGGGCGTCGCCGTCGAGCTTCGTGAGCACGACGCCGGTGAAGTCGACGCCCTCCTCGAAGGCCTTGGCCGTCGCGACGGCGTCCTGACCGATCATCGCGTCGATGACGAACAGGATCTCGTCCGGGCTCACCGCGTCGCGGATGTCCGCCGCCTGCTGCATGAGCACCGAGTCGAGCCCCAGGCGTCCCGCGGTGTCGACGATCACGACGTCGTGCTGACGCTGGCGCGCCGCCTCGAGTCCGTCGCGTGCGACCGCGACCGGGTCGCCGATGACGTCGTCGACCTCGACGCCGCTCTGGTTGCCCGGGTGCGGGGCGAACACCGGGACGGCCGCGCGCTCGCCGACCACCGACAGCTGGGTGACGGCGTTCGGGCGCTGCAGGTCCGCCGCGACGAGGAGGGGCGTGTGGCCCTGCTCGCGCAGGTGGAGCGCCAGCTTGCCGGCGAGGGTCGTCTTGCCCGCACCCTGGAGGCCGGCGAGCATGATGACGGTCGGCGGGTTCTTCGCGAACCGCAGCCCGCGGCTCTCGCCGCCGAGGATGCCGACGAGCTCCTCGTTGACGATCTTCACGACCTGCTGCGCCGGGTTGAGCGCACCCGAGACCTCGGCCGACAGGGCGCGTTCGCGCACCGTCCCGGTGAACTCGCGCACGACCGGCACCGCGACGTCGGCGTCGAGCAGCGCGCGACGGATCTCGCGGATCGTCGCGTCGATGTCCGCCTCCGACAGCCGACCCTTCGCCCGCAGGTTCTTGAAGGTCGAGGTCAGTCGGTCCGACAGCGTGTTGAACACCGCGTCATCCTCATCAGTCGCCGGTCGTCTCGTGGGGAGCAGCGCACCATCGGCGCAGCGTCCCCCTCGATGCCGGGAGGGGCCGCACGTCCGCGCGTCCGCGAGCGTCTAGCCTACCCGGCGGATCCGGCCTCCCCGCGCCCGGCTCGCAGCGCGCTCGCCGTCGCCCCGACCAGGTCGTCCACGAGCCGCGCGCGCCACGCCGTCCACGCGCCGGGGCGCAGCGACGACGCGTCGGCCTCGGTGAGCACGCGCAGCGCCTCGAGCAGGTCGAGGCGGTGGTCGACGGCGTCGGCCAGCTCCGCCACGGTCGACGGGTCGTCGGGATCCTCGCCGACGGCGAGCCGCGACAGCGTCAGGTGGTGCCGCACGAGCCGCGCGACGTCGGCCACCACGTCGTCGTCGAACCCCATGCGCCGCAGGATCGGCGGCACCAGGCGCGCACCCTCGACCGAGTGGTCCGGCGCACCGGCCCTCTTGCCGATGTCGTGCAGCACGGCGGCGAGGAGGAGGACGTCGCCGCGGGCGACGTCCTTGCGGTCGCGCGCCGCCCGGGCCACGACCTCCACGAGGTGCCGGTCGACGGTGTGCCGGTGGACGGCCGCGCGCTGCGGCCGGTTGCGCACCCCGGCCCACTCCGGGATCCACGTCGTGACGACGCCCGCGAGGTCGAGCGCCTCCCAGACCGCGACCTGCGCCTGGCCCGATGCGAGCAGGGACAGGAACGCCGCGCGCGCCGGCCTCGGCCACGGCTCCGGCAGCGGCGGGCACTGCGCGAGGCTCGTCACCGAGACGGGCGAGAGGGTGAGGCCGGTGCGTGCCGCGGTGGCGGCCGCGCGCAACGACAGGAGCGGGTCCGACTCCGGGTGCGCGTCCACCGCGAGCACCAGCTCGCCGTCGTGCTCGACCAGCCCGTCCCCCACCGAGCGCAGCCGCGGTGCGGCACGCCGGCCGCGCACGAGCACGGGGCGGCGCGACACCGACGGCCGCTGCAGGGCCTGGCGCGCACGCCGCACGGTCGTGTCGAGGGCGTAGGAGACCTCGCGCCCCGCCTCCGCCAGGCTCGCGAGGAGCTCGTCCGGGTCGTCGAACCCGGAGAGCTCGGCCACCTCGTCGAGGTCCGCCAGCAGCAGCCTGCTGCTGTGCCGGCCCGTCACGACCTGGAGGGTGTCGCGCACGTCGAGCAGGTGGGCGTACGCGCGGTCGACCGAACCGTGAGGCCGGTCGGTCAGCCACGTCGCGGCGAGCGCCGACAGGACGACGGCGTCGCGGATCCCGCCGCGCGCCTCCTTGAGGTCGGGCTCGACGAGGTAGGCGAGCTCCCCGGAGCGCTCGGCGCGCTCGCGGGTCGAGGCGAGCAGCTCGGGCAGCCGGCGGCGCGACGCCGACCTCCAGTCGGTGAGCACCGCCGACGACGCGCGGTGCACGACCACCGCGTCCCCCGCCACGGCCCGGACGTCGAGCCAGCCGACCGCCGCGGGCACGTCCCGGGACGCGACCTGGCGGCACTGCGCGAGCGAGCGCACGGCGTGGTCGAGGTCGACGCCCGCGTCCCACAGGGGGTACCAGAGGCGCTCGGCGACACGGGAGACCTCGTCGGCCGCGTGGCTGCGCCCGTCGTGCACGAGCACGAGGTCGAGGTCGCTCACCGGGCCCATGTCGCCGCGGCCGAGGCTGCCCACCGCGGCGAGCGCGATGCCGTCCGGGGCGACGTCGGCGGTCGCCTCCTTCCAGAGCCCTTCGAGGCTCGTGCTCACGAGGTCGACGACCGCCGAGCGTCGCGCGACGCCGCTGCGGCCGCGGCCGCTCATGGATCGGGCGAGCTCCAGCGTCCGAGCACGGAGGTCCCGCACCCCCTCGGGGTGCGGGACCTCCGTCCGGTCCGCCGGCCCGCCCCCGCTGCCCACCGGGGACGAGGCGTGGTCCGTCATGCGTGCGTCAGCCTCCTCAGAGGGCGCCGGGGCCGTGCTCGCCCGTGCGCACCCGGGCGACGTCCTCGACCGGGACGGTCCAGACCTTGCCGTCGCCGATCTTGCCGGTCTGCGCCGCCTTGACGACCGCGTCGGTGACCGCCACCGAGTCGGCGTCGTCCACGAGCACCTCGATGCGCACCTTCGGCACCAGGTCGACCGTGTACTCGGCGCCGCGGTAGACCTCGGTGTGGCCCTTCTGGCGGCCGTACCCGCTGGCCTCGCTGACCGTCATGCCTCGCACGCCCACGGCCTCGAGCGCCGACTTCACGTCGTCGAGACGGTGCGGCTGGATGATTCCCGTGACGAGCTTCATGCCCGCACCTCCTTGATGACGGAGCCCTGCTGGATGGTCTCGTACCCGGTCTCGCCGTGCACCGCGAGGTCGATGCCGCCGACCTCGGCGTCCTCGCTGACCCGCCAGCCCATGGTGGCCTTGAGGGCGAGGGCGATGACCGCGGTGACGACGAGGGAGAAGGCGACGGCGACGACGGCGATGATGACCTGGACGAGGAGCTGGTTGACGCCCCCACCGTAGAAGAGGCCGGTCTCCGTGGCGAGGAAGCCGATGCCGACGGTGCCCCAGAGCCCGGCGACGAGGTGCACGCCGACGACGTCGAGCGAGTCGTCGAAGCCGAGCCGGTACTTCAGGCCGACCGCGAGCGCGGACAGCACGCCCGCGACGACGCCGAGGGCCAGGGAGCCGACCGGGTCGAGCGCGCCCGCCGCCGGCGTGATCGCGACGAGGCCGGCGACGACGCCCGAGGCTGCGCCGAGCGACGTCGCGTGGCCGTCGCGGATCTTCTCGGTGACGAGCCAGCCGATGACGGCGGCCGCGGTCGCCGAGGTCGTGTTCACCCACGCCAGGCCTGCGAAACCGTCGGCCGTGAAGGCGGAGCCGGCGTTGAAGCCGAACCAGCCGAACCACAGCAGGGCCGCCCCGAGCATCACGAACGGGAGGTTGTGCGGGCGCATCGGCTCCGTGCCGAAGCCCTTGCGCTTGCCGACGACGAGGGCGAGCACGAGCGCCGCCGCACCGGCGTTGATGTGGACGACCGTGCCGCCCGCGAAGTCGATCGGCGCGGCGATGGACGCGAACGGGCCGTCACCGGACAGCAGGCCGCCGCCCCACACCATGTGGGCCATCGGGAAGTAGCAGAGCGTGACCCAGATGCCCGAGTACACCATCCAGGTGCCGAACTTCACGCGGTCCGCGATCGCACCGGAGATGAGCGCCGTGGTGATGATGGCGAACGTGGACTGGAACGCGACGCCGACGATCCCGGGCACGCCGTAGTCGTCGACGAGGAACTCACCCGCGTCGTCGTAGATCGCCCCCGACAGGCCGAACTGCTCGAACGGGTTGCCGATGATCCCCCCGACGTCCGACCCGTAGGACATCGACCAGCCCCACAGCACGTAGACGACGCCGACGACGGCCATGGCGCCGAACGACATCATCATCATGTTCAGTACGGACTTGCCGCGAACCATGCCCCCGTAGAACAGCGCAAGCCCTGGTGTCATCAGGAGCACGAGCGATGCCGACATCAGCATCCACGCGGTAGCTCCGGTGTCCAGCTCCATGAGTCTCTCCCCTCGCCAGCCGGGCGGCCGGTCGGGGACAACGTTGGTGGGAGCGGGTTTCACCGGGGCTGTCGTGGTGTTACGGGCGTGTGACAAGCGCCCGTCCGGGGTAAACGTTCGGTTTCGTCACTCCCCCAGCAGGCCGTCGACGAACTGCTCGGGGTCGAACGGGGCGAGGTCGTCCGGGCCCTCGCCCAGCCCGACGAGCTTGACGGGGACGCCGAGCTCGCGCTGGACGGCGACGACGATCCCCCCGCGCGCCGTGCCGTCGAGCTTCGTGAGCACGATGCCGGTGACGCCCGCCACCTCGCCGAAGACGCGCGCCTGGTTCAGCCCGTTCTGCCCGGTCGTGGCGTCGAGGACGAGGAGCACCTCCGACAGGGGCGCCTCCTTCGTGATGACGCGCCGGATCTTGCCGAGCTCGTCCATGAGGCCGGCCTTGTTCTGCAGCCGCCCGGCGGTGTCCACGAGCACGACGTCGACGTTCTCGTCGCGGCCGCGCCGCACCGCGTCGAACGCCACCGCGGCCGGGTCGGCGCCGTCGCGGTCCGCGCGGACCGTCGGCACGCCGACGCGCGAGCCCCACGTCTGGAGCTGGTCCGCAGCCGCCGCACGGAACGTGTCCGCCGCGCCGAGCACGACGCTGCGGTCCTCGGCGACGAGCACGCGCGCGAGCTTGCCGACGGTCGTCGTCTTGCCGGTGCCGTTGACGCCGACGACGAGCACGACCGCCGGGACGGGGCCGTCCGCCCCGACGCTCGGGGTGGTCGACAGGCTCCGGTCGAGGGTCGGGTCGACGAGCGCGACGAGCTCCTCGCGCAGGAGCGCACGCACGCTGGCGGCGTCGCGCACGCCCAGCACGCGGACGCGCGTGCGCAGGTTCTCGATGAGCTCGCCCGCCGGTCCCGCACCGACGTCCGCGAGCAGCAGCGTCTCCTCGAGCTCGTCCCAGTCGTCCTCGGACAGGTGGTCGCGCGAGAGCACGGACAGCAGCCGTGCGCCGAGCGGCGAGCCCGAGCGCGCGAGGCGGTCGCGCAGGCGCACGAGGCGTCCGCCGACGGGTTCCGGCCGCTCGAGCGTCGGCGCAGGCGCCGCCTCGGGTTCCGCCGCCGTCGGCGGAGCCCCTTCGTCCACGAGCACGTCCGGGGACGCCCCGCCCACCTCGCCGGCCGTCGTGCCGCGCGGCACGGACGGTCCCGGCGCGCCGCGACGCCGTCGTCGCACCGTGGTCGTGCCGGCCGTGACGAGGCCGACGAGGAGCAGGACGCCGACGATGATCCACACGAGAGCGAGGTCGTTCACGCGGGCAGTCTCTCAGACGGTGGAGCGGGACTCGCGCGGTGCGCGAGCACGGGGACCGCGGTGCCGGTCAGGTGCCGGTCAGGTGCCGGTCAGGTGCCGGGGAACCGCCCGTGCGCATCGCGCGGGGCGGCCGTCGCGGCGGGTGGCGGCGGGACCGGCGGCGGTGCGGGGACCGGCGGCGGGGCCGGGACGGGCGGCGGCACCGGCACGGCAGGTGCGGCGTGCACGCGGACACGCGGACGCTGGCCGTGGTGGTGCAGCGGCCGGACGGCGCGCTCGCGCGCACGGTGCCAGACCTCGCTGAGCTCCTCGGCGTCGACGTACGCGGGCGTGCTCACCTCCGTCGCCGCGAAGAACTCGTCCATGCTGGTCTCGACCGGCCGGGGCAGGCGGACCGAACCCACGGGCCTCGCGCCTTCCTCGCCGCGGCGCCGACCGCGACGCAGACCGGAGCGGAAGTCGCGCCAGAACGCGCGCAGACCCTGCTCGTCGGTGGGCGGTGACTCGGACCGCGCGACGACGCTCGCGAACAGGAACACGACAGCGGCCGCGCCGAGCGTGATCCCGAGCCACACGAACATCCACACCATGAGGACCAGTATCCGCAGCCGTGAGGAGGCGTCGAGCCGCCGGTCGGCGTGGTCGGGGATCGCCACGACATCTTCACACGGCCCGGAACGGTGCGGATCCCGGCGCCTCTGCGCCGCCCGCCCGCCGGGCCCGTCGCACGCTGCGCCGTCAGGCCGGCACGGGTTCCGAGGGCTCCCGCAGCCGCTGGCTGATGACCGTCGTGACGCCGTCCCCGCGCATCGTCACCCCGTACAGCGCGTCCGCGATCTCCATCGTCCGCTTCTGGTGCGTGATGACGATGAGCTGGGAGTCCTCCTGGAGCTCGCGGAAGATCTCGAGGAGGCGTCCGAGGTTGACGTCGTCGAGCGCGGCCTCGACCTCGTCCATCACGTAGAACGGCGACGGGCGCGCCTTGAAGATCGCCACGAGCAGCGCGACGGCGGTCAGGGAGCGCTCACCGCCCGAGAGCAGCGAGAGCCGCTTCACCTTCTTGCCGGCGGGCCGCGCCTCGACCTCGATGCCCGTCGTGAGCAGGTCGTCGGGGTCCGTCAGCACGAGGCGACCCTCCCCGCCCGGGAACATGCGCGCGAAGACGCGCTCGAACTGCTCGGCCGTGTCGCGGTAGGCGTCCGCGAACACGCGCTCGACCCGCTCGTCGATCTCCCGGACGATCTCGAGGAGGTCCGCGCGCGACTTCTTGAGGTCGGCGAGCTGGTCCGCGAGGAACTTGTGCCGTTCCTCGAGAGCCGCGAACTCCTCGAGGGCGAGCGGGTTCACCTTGCCGAGGCGGGACAGGTCGCGCTCGGCGGAGCGGAGCCGCTTCTCCTGCGCGGCACGGTCGTACGGGACGGCCCGCGCCTCGTCGCCGGGTCCGTCCTCGACGGCGCCCCCGCGCGCGGGACCGGCCGGCGCGGGGACGGGCCGGTGCGGGCCGAACTCCTCGACGAGGACGCCGGGGTCCATCCCCAGCTCGTCGACGCTGCGCGCCTGGAGCTGCTCGATCCGCAGCTGCTGCTGCGCACGCGCGACCTCGTCCCGGTGCGCGACGTCGGTCAGCTCCCGCAGCCGCGCGGCGAGCCGGTCGACCTCCGCGCGAGCCGCCGTGACCGCGGCGTCGCGCTCCGCGCGCGCGGCCTCGGCGGCGTCCCGTTCGGCACCCGCCTGCGCGAGCGAGCGCTCGACGGCCGTCAGGGCGCGCGCGGCGCCGTCGCGCACCGCCGACGCCCGGGTCGCCTGGCGCGCGCGTGCGGCCTCCCGGCGCGCGGCGCGCTCGCGGGCCTCGCGCTCGCTCGCCGCCGCGCGGGCCAGTGCCTGCGCGCGTCCCGCGACCGCGCGCGAGCGCTCCTCGCTCGTGCGCAGGGCGAGTCGTGCCTCCGTCTCCGCGGCGCGCGCGGCAGCAGCCGCGGCGGCGAGCCGGTCGCGCTCCGCGCTCGCCTCGGAGACCGTCTCCTCGGACTGCTCGGGAGCCTGCTCGGCGGCCTCGAGCCGGGCCACGAGCTCGTCGAGCGCCGCCCGCGCGTCGTCACGACCCGCGGCGGCGGTCGTGAGCGAGGTGCGCACCCGCTCGGCCTCGGCCGCGGCCGAGCGGGCCGTGGCGCCGAGGTGCCCGAGCTGCTCGGCGACCGCGGCGAGCCGCGCGTCGGACTCGTTGAGCCGCTCGAGCGTCTCGTCGTAGCGCTCGCGCGCGGCGTCGCGGGCGCTGCGCGCCGCGGCGAGGCCGAACCGTGCGCGCTCGGCGCGCGCCACCGCGTCGGCGTGCGCCTCCCGGGCCTCCTCGAGCGCGGACTGCAGGTGCAGGACGCTCGGCGCCGAGGCCGAGCCGCCCCACGCGCGCGTGGCCCCGAGCACGTCGCCGCCGCGCGTCACCGTGACGAGGTCGGGGGCGGACGCGAGCACCGACCGCGCCTGGACCAGGTCGTCGACCACGACGACGCCGTCGAGCAGGGCGCGCACGGAGCGTCCGAGCCCTCCGCCGGCGGTCACGACGTCGACGGCCCACCGGGCGTCCTGCGGCAGCGTCCGGGCCGACGGCTCGTCGGGGTCGCCGCCCGGCGTGCCCGCGTCCGTCGTCGCGACCCCGACCCTCGCCGCTCCCGCGCCCGGAGGAACGGCACGCCGCTCGGCGACGACCATGCCCGCCCGACCCGCGTCCTCGGTGCGCAGGTAGCGCAGCGCGTCGACCGCGGCGTCGACCGACTCGACGGCGACCGCGTCCGCCGCCGGCCCGAGCGCCGCGGCGATCGCGTCCTCGTACCCGGGCTCGATGCCGAGCAGCGCCGCGAGGGAGCCCACCACGCCGACCTGGTCCGCCGCGAGGAGCGCGCCCGCACCGTCCTTGCGGTCGAGGCTCAGCTCGAGCGCCTCGATGCGCGCGCCCCACGACGCGCGGTCCTGGTCGGCCGTGCTCGCCTGCTCCTGGAGCGCGGCGACCTCGGCCGACGTGCGCTCGACGGCGTCGGCGGCCTCCTCGTGCTCGGCGTCGAGGCCCTCCTCGCCCTCCTCGACGCCGACCACCTGCGTCTCGAGCACCGCGAACTCCGTGGTGGCCTCGGTGCCGCGCCGCTCGGCCTCGGCGAGAGACGCACGCAGCCGCCCGATCTCGGCCTCGGCCGACTCCACCCGGGTGCGCTGGGCGGCGACCTGGCCCGCGAGGCGCGCGAGCCCTTCGCGGCGGTCCGCGACCCCGCGCAGCAGGGTGGCGACGGCGCGCTCCGCCTCGCCGGCGGCGGTCTCGGCGTCCTCGCGGTCCGAGACGGCCGTCGCCAGGGCGTCGCGTGCACGCGCCACCTCGGCCTCGAGCTCGGCCTCGGTCGTGCGCACGCGCTCCGCCTGCCGCTCGAGCTCGTCGGGGTCCTGGCCCCGCTGCGCGGGCTCCGGGCGACCGAGCAGCCGCAGCCGTTCCTCGGCGAGGGTCTGCGCGCCGCGCAGCCGTTCGCGCAGCGACGACAACCGGTACCAGACGTCCGCCGCGGCCCCGACGGCGGGAGCGGCCGAGGCGGCCTCGCGCTCGTGCCCGCCCAGCCGCTCGCGCGCGACGGCGAGGTCCCGCTCGACCTGCGCCTGCTGCGCGCGCAGCGCGGCCTCGTCGGCGATCTCCTGCTCGAGGGCGGCGGTGAGCTGGGCGAGGTCGTCGGCGAGCAGGCGCGCCCGCGCGTCGCGCAGGTCCGCCTGGATGGTCGCCGCCTTGCGCGCGATCTCGGCCTGGCGACCGAGGGGGCCGAGCTGGCGGCGCACCTCCGTGGTGAGGTCGGCCAGGCGCGTGAGGTTCGCCTGCATCGCGTCGAGCTTGCGGAGCGCCTTCTCCTTGCGCTTGCGGTGCTTGAGGACGCCGGCGGCCTCCTCGACGAACCCGCGCCGGTCCTCCGGCGTCGCGCGCAGGACCGCGTCGAGCTGCCCCTGGCCGACGATGACGTGCATCTCGCGGCCGAGCCCCGAGTCGGACAGCAGGTCCTGGATGTCGAGCAGGCGGCACGGCGACCCGTTGATCGCGTACTCCGACCCGCCGCTGCGGAACAACGTGCGCGAGATCGTCACCTCGGAGTAGTCGATCGGCAGCGCGCCGTCGGCGTTGTCGATCGTCAGCGACACCTCGGCGCGGCCGAGCGGCGGGCGCCCGGACGTGCCGGCGAAGATGACGTCCTCCATCTTGCCGCCGCGCAGCGTCTTGGCACCCTGCTCCCCCATGACCCAGGCGAGCGCGTCGACGACGTTGGACTTGCCCGAGCCGTTCGGCCCGACGACGCACGTGACGCCGGGCTCGAAGCTCAGCGTCGTCGCCGAGGCGAACGACTTGAAGCCCCGGAGCGTCAGCGTCTTGAGGTGCACGCCCCGAGCCTAGTGCTGCCCTCCCCCGGAGCCGCGCATCTGCGGGCCGGGAGCCGGGAGCGGGACGCTCAGCCGAGCTCGGGGAACCAGAGCGCGATCTCGCGCGCCGCGGACTCGGGAGAGTCCGACCCGTGCACCAGGTTCTGCTGGACCTTCAGGCCCCAGTCGCGCCCCAGGTCCCCACGGATGGTCCCGGGAGCCGCCTCGGTCGGGTTCGTCGCGCCCGCGAGCGAGCGGAACCCGGGGATCACGCCCTGGCCCTCCGCGACGACGGCGAGGATCTTGCCCGAGAGCATGAAGTCGACGAGCGGCTGGTAGAACGGCTTGCCCTCGTGCTCCGCGTAGTGCGCGGCGAGGAGCTCCGGCGTGGCGTCCACGAGGCGCACGGCGGCGAGCGTGTAGCCCTTGGTCTCGATGCGGCGCAGGATCTCTCCCGACAGCCCGCGGCGGACGCCGTCGGGCTTGACGAGGACGAGGGTGCGCTCGATCGTTTCGGTGACTGCGGGTGCGACGTCGGTCATGGCCGCGAGCCTACCGGGCGGCGCGTCCGTGCTCCGAACGCGCGTCGGCGCACGTCAGCCTGCGTTGGGCGCGGTCTCGGGGTGCTCGGCGTCGTACGCCGCACGCTCGCGGTCGATGCGTCCGCCGAGCCGCAGCGACACGACCCACAGGGCCACGAAGATGCCGCCGACGACGAACATCATCGGCACCACGAGGCCGAAGCCGAGGACGGGGACCTGCACGACCGACCCGCCGACGTACCCGCCCGGCGTGCCGACCGTGCGCGACAGGACGACGAGCACGAGGAAGAGCGCTCCGCCGACGACCCAGATGGTCGTGGGCGTGGGGAGCTCGAGGGGGCCGCGAGAGTAGGGGACGTCGCGCAGGCCGTAGGCCACCAGGGTCGCGAAGACGACGAGGAAGGCCTCGAGCAGGAGCGTCGTCGACGCGAACTGCTCCCGCGCGGACTTCTTGGGCCTGATGCGGTCGCCCGGGGACGGACGCACCGGCCCCGCCGCGCGGCCGTGGCGTGACGGCTGCGGGGCGGGGGCCGGCGACGACGGGGTGGAGCTCACCCGGTCAGGATACCGGCGTGCCGTCGCCCGGACGGTCGGCCGAGGGCCGTCCCGGTCCCCCGGACGGCCCGGCGTCCCCGGCCGCGGGCTCGCTGCCGACGAGCGCCACGACCGGCTCCTCCTCGCTCGCCGCGGCCGCAGCGGCCCGGCCCGGGTCGGCCACGGCCTCGCCGCGCGCGACCATCCCCGCGACGTCGGACAGGCGGACCTCCTTGAGGAACAGCGCGAGGACGAAGCCGACGAGCACGAGCGGGACGAGGTACCAGAACGCGGGGGCGAGGGCGTCGGTGAAGGCGTCCACCACACCCGTGTGCACCGGCTCGGGGAGCGACCGGACCAGCTCGGGCGTGAGGGACGAGCCCTCCGCTCCCTCCGGCGCGGCACCCGTCGGCACCCCGGCGAGCACGCCCTCGAGGTTGTCCGCGAGGCGCGAGGTGAAGATCGTCGAGAAGAGGGCCGTGCCGACGGCGGCGCCGATCTCGCGGAAGAAGTTGTTGGCGCTCGTCGCGGTGCCGATCTCGTGCGGGTCGACGGAGTTCTGGACCGCGAGCACGATCGTCTGCATGACGAGGCCCATGCCGGCCCCCATGACGAGGATCATCGCGCCGAACAGCCACATCGACATGTCGCCCGTGATCCGCGTGAGCCACATCATGCCGAGCGCGGTGATCGCGAGACCGGCGATCGGGAACACCCGGTAGCGGCCGGTCCTCGTGATCGCGATGCCGGAGCCGATCGCCGTGAGCATGACGCCGACCATCATCGGCAGCATGAGGAACCCGGACTCGGTCACGCCCGAGCCGGTGGACATCTGCAGGAACGTCGGGAGGAACGCGAGGGCGGAGAACATGCCCATGCCCAGGACGAGCCCGATGAGCGTCGCGATGGTGAACGTCGGGTTCTTGAACAGGTGCAGCGGGAGCAGGGGCTCCTCCGCGCGGTTCTCGACGACGACGAAAGCGGCCACGGAGACGACGACGGCGGTCACGAGACCGAGGAGCCACGGGTCGGACCAGTCATAGCCGTTCGACGACGTGAGCGACTCCCAGCTCGTGACGAGGACGATGCCCGACGTCGCCACGACCATGAAGAAGATGCCCGCGACGTCGATCCTGCGGCCCGAGCGGCGCGTCGGGAGCTTGAGCGCGACCCACGCGACGACGAACGCCGCGACGCCGATCGGGACGTTGACCCAGAAGGCCCAGCGCCAGCCGGGACCCTCGGTGAACCAGCCGCCCAGCAGCGGACCGACGACCGCCGCGATGCCGAACAGCGCGCCCATCGGACCCATGTACCTGCCACGCTCCTTCGCGGGCACGATGTCCGCGATGATCGCCTGGGACAGGATGATGAGCCCACCGCCACCGAGGCCCTGGACGCCGCGCCACGCGACGAGCTCGCCGAACGACTGGGCGAACCCGGCACCCGCGGACGCGACGGTGAACAGCCCGATCGCGACGAGGAACGGCCAGCGCCGCCCCCACAGGTCGCCGAACTTGCCGTAGAGAGGCATGACGATCGCGATCGCCAGGATGTAGGCGGTGATCACCCAGCCCTGGTGCTCGACGCCGTGGAGCTCGCCGACGATCGTCGGCATCGCGGTCCCGACGATCGACTGGTCGAGCGAGGACAGGAACATCGACGCCATGAGGGCGCCGAAGATGACCCACACGGTGCGGGGCGTGAGCACGACGAGCGGTGCGCCGCCGTCGGTCGGCGCCCCGGGCGGGGCGGTCTGCGGACTGGCCATGGGAGGGTTCCACTTCGGTCGAGGGCGGCCGGGGGCGCGCCGGGGCGCCCCGGCGCCGTGGCGGGGGGTGAGGTCAGGTGAGGTGAGGTGGGGTGAGGTACGGGGGTGGTGGGCGGCCGGCTCAGCCGCCGGGCGCAGGGTCGAGGATCGAGCGCAGCTGCTCGACCGCGCCCTGCAGGTGGTCGGCGGGGCTCCCCCGACCGTCGTCGCGCTGCCACGCGAGGGCGCTCGCCCGCACGAGGCTCATGACGACGAGGGCGAGCAGGTCCGGGTCGGCCGCGAACCACCGGGCGTCACGGCGGGCGGTGAAGAGCTCGACCATGCCGGCACGGTGCTCCTCGATCCACGCGGCGTGGCGCACGAGCAGCCGGGGCTCGCGCTGGACGAGGTCGAGCGCGCTGTGCATGCGCTCGGGCGAGACGGCCTGGCGCTCGAGCAGGTCGCCCACGAGCCGGGCGAGGTCGTCGAGCAGGACGCCGGTGGGACCGCCGCGCACGAACTCGGCGGCCACCTCCGGACCGACGGCGAACGGCTCGAGGCCGAGCACGGCGTCGTCCTTGGACGGGAAGTAGTTGAAGAACGTGCGCGGCGAGACGCCGACCGCGTCGCACACGTCCTCGACGGTGACCGCGTCGAGCCCGCGCTCGAGGACGAGCCGCTGGGCGGCGTCCACCATGTCGTCCCGTCGCCGGCGCTTCTTGCGCTCGCGCAGCCCTTCGGGGCGGGCCGCCCCGGCGGCCGCAGGGTCACCGGCGGGCGCGTGCTCCGGGGACAGGGCGGCAGGGGTCGGGGAACTCATGGCTCAATTCTGCACCCACCGCAAACTTGCATCAACTGCAAATACTCGTGGCGTGCCTCACACGCGCGCTGCGTCAGACCTCTCCGAAGCCACCCTCGACCGCCGCGACGACGGCGTCGAGCGCCTCGCGCGCCTGCGGTCCCTCCGCGGTGACGGTGAGCTCCTGGCCCTGCGTCGCACCGAGCTTCATCAGCTCGAGGACGCTCGCGCCGTTGACGCCGTCGATCCGCACGCTCGCGTCGAAGCCGGCGATCATGCGCGCGAGCACCGCTGCGGGCCGGGCGTGCAGCCCCAGCGGGTTGCGCAGCGCCACGGTCGCGCCGCCGCTGCCCTCCTGGGCGCCGTCCGCCGGGGACGTCCCTGCCGTCGCGTCCGCGGCGGCGGAGGACGAGGCGAACGTGCGGCCTGCGTGCTCGGCCGACGCGAGGACCGCGTCCAGGTCGCCGCCGCCGTGCGCCGTGACCGCGGCCGCGACCGCGCCCTCGACGAACGGGGCGTCGGCGAGCGCGACCCGGCCGTCGAGGTCGTCCTCGACGTCCAGGACCGACTCCACCGTCATCAGGGCCGAGCCCAGGTCCGCGAGCACGACGACGCCGCCGGCCGCGCGCAGCGCCTCGGAGACCGCCCCGGAGACCCGGTCGTAGCTCGTCCCGAGGCCGCCGTCGTCCGTGCCGCCCGCGGCCAGCAGCAGCACCCCCGGGGCCATCTGCGCCGCGAGCTCCACCGTGCCCTGCGCGAGCCGCTGCGAGTGCGAGACGAGCACGAGCGCGATGCGGGTGCGCGCCGGCACGGTCTCCGCGTCGGCGAGGGGCGCGCCCGTCACGCCGCGGCCCCCGCCGCCGCGTCGCGCGCCGCCTCGAGGAGGATGGCGGTGGACGTCGCCCCCGGGTCCTGGTGGCCGGCGCTGCGCTCGCCGAGATAGCTCGCGCGGCCCTTGCTCGCCACGAGCGGGACCGTCGACGCCGCGCCCGCGCGGGCCGCCCGGGCGGCCTCGGCCAGCACCTGCTCGGTGGACGCGCCGTCGTGCGCCGCGGCCTCGGCCGCCTCGACGGCGGGCTGCCAGGCGTCCACCATCGTCTTCTCCCCCACGGCGGCCTTGCCGCGCGCGGTGATGCCCTCCAGGGCGCCCTCGAGGAGGGCGACCACGCCCTGCGCGTCGAGCTCCGCGAGACCGGTGACCTTCGCGGCCCGCAGGTAGGCCGTGCCGTAGAGCGGCCCGGACGCGCCCCCGACCGACGACATGAGCGTCGTGGCCACGAGCTTGAGGACGTCGCCGATCTGCGGCGGCGGCTCGGTCGCGTCGAGCTTCGCGACCACCGCCCGGAACCCCCGGTCGAGGTTCGCGCCGTGGTCGCCGTCCCCGATCTGCCGGTCCAGCTCCGTCAGCTCGTCCTTCGCCTCGGCGATCCGCTCGGCGGTCAGCCGCGCCCAGCGGTCCGCCCACGCCACGTCCAGCGTCATGCCCCACCTCTCCTTGCCCGCGGGTCGGCGGAACGGCCGGCCCCGGAGGCCGCCCGTGCACGGGACGACCCGTCGACCGTCACCAGTGCAGCGCAGGCGTACGGACCGGGGCGTCCCACAGCGTGGTCCGCTCGTCGTCCAGGCGCAGCACCGTGACGGACGCGCCCTGCATCTCGAGCGACGTGACGTAGTTGCCGACGAGCGACCGCGTGACCCGCACGCCCCGCTCCTCGAGCAGCCTCCGCGCTCGACGATAGACGACGTACAGCTCCGACAACGGCGTGCCCCCCATACCGTTAACGAACAGCAACACGTCCTCGCCGGAGTCGAGGCCGAGGTCGTCCGCCACCGGGTCGAGGAGCATCCGGGTCACGGCGTCGGCCGGGGCGACCGGGACCCGGTGGCGCCCCGGCTCGCCGTGGATGCCGATGCCGATCTCGAGCTCGTCGTCGCCCAGGTCGAAGCTCGGCCTGCCGACGTGCGGCACCGTGCACGCGCTCAGCGCGACGCCCATCGAGCGGACGTTCGCGACGACGCCCCGGGCGGCCTCCGCGACGGCGTCGAGGTCGTCCCCGCGCTCCGCGGCGGCGCCCGCGATCTTCTCGACGCAGACGGTCCCGGCGACGCCGCGCCGCCCTGCGGTGTACAGCGAGTCCTCGACCGCGACGTCGTCGTTGACCAGGACGCTGGCGGCGCGCACACCCTCCGCCTCGACCAGCTCGACGGCGGTCTCGAAGTTCAGCACGTCGCCCGTGTAGTTCTTGACGATCGCGAGCACGCCCGCGCCCGAGTCGGCGGCCTGCAGCGCGGGGGCGATCTGGTCGGGCGTCGGCGAGGTGAACACCGCGCCCGGCACGGCCGCGTCGAGCATGCCGAGGCCGACGAACCCGCCGTGGAGGGGCTCGTGCCCCGATCCTCCGCCGGAGACGAGCCCGACCTTGCCCTCCACCGCGCCCCCGGCGCGCGTGACGTAGGGCGGGTCGAGATGGACCTCGACGAGGTCCGCGTGCGCCTGTCCGAAGCCCTCGAGGGACTCCGCCACCGCGTCCTGGGGGTCGTTGAGCAGCTTCTTCACCGTCGTTCCCTCCGTCGAGTCCGGCGGCTCCCGCCTCTCCTGGACGGTCGAGACGGCGGGAGACGCGGTCCGCAGGCACCATGAAACACCGCCGGGGCCGCGGGTGCACGGCGGCGCCCGGCGCTCGCACCTGGTACCCGGCGCTCACACGTAGTAGAGGACCACGCGGTTGCCGTCGACGACGCGCACGTCGACGTCCGTGCCGTAGACGTCGCGCAGCACCTCGGGCCGCACGACCTCCTCGGGCGTCCCCTGCGCGACGACGCGCCCGTCCCGCATCGCGACGATGCGGTCGGACCAGCAGGACGCGAAGTTCACGTCGTGCAGCACGGCGACCACGGTCTTGCCGAGGTCGTCGGCGGCGTCGCGCACGAGGCGCATCATGCCGCGCGCGTGGCGCAGGTCGAGGTTGTTCAACGGTTCGTCGAGGAGCACGTACCGCGTGTCCTGGGCCAGCACCATCGCGACGAAGGCGCGCTGCCGCTGGCCGCCCGAGAGCTCGTCGAGGTACCGCTCGGCGAGGCCGTCGAGGTCGAGGTACGCGAGGGCGGCGGCGACGTGCCGCTCGTCCTCGGACGTGGTGCGCCCCTGCGAGTGCGGGTAGCGGCCGAACGTCACGAGGTCGCGCACGGTGAGCCGGACGGTGAGGTGGTTGTCCTGGCGGAGGATGCCCAGACGCCGGGCGAGCACCGGCCCGGGCGTCGTGCGCACGTCGTCGCCGTCGACCGTGACGCGCCCCTGCTCCGCCGGGAGCAGCCGCGCGACGACCGACAGGAGCGTCGACTTGCCCGCGCCGTTGGGGCCGATGACCGACACGACGCCGCCGGCGGGCAGCTCCAGGTCGACGCCGTCGACGACGACGGCCGTCCCGTACCGCTTGGTGAGCACTTCGAGCCGGATCACCGGCGCCTCCCTGCGGTGACGAGCATGGCGATGAACACGATCCCTCCCAGGAACTCGACGACGACGCTGAGCACGGCGGCCTGCCCGAGGACGTGCTCGAGCACCGTCTGCCCACCGACGAGGACGACCACGGCGAGCAGGCCCGCCGCGGGCAGGTTGACGGCGTGGCGGTGCGACCCGGTCAGCACGTAGGCGAGGTTCGCCACGAGGAGACCGAAGAACGTCACCGGGCCGACGAGCGCCGTCGCCGCGGACACGAGCACCGCCACGACGACGAGCGTGCGCAGCACGACCCGCCGGTGGTCGACGCCGAGCGCGACGGCGGTCGGCCGCCCGAGCGCCAGCACGTCGAGCTCGCGGTGGCCGCGCAGCAGCACGGCGACGCCCGCCGCGACGAGCACCGCCGTGACGGCGAGCAGGCGTTCGTCGAGCGTGCTGAAGCTCGCGAACAGGCGGGACTGCAGGACGGTGAACTCGTTCGGGTCGAGCATGCGCTGCAGCAGCGCCGACACGCTGCGGAACATCGTGCCGATGACGACGCCGACGAGCACGAGCAGGTGCAGGCTGTGCCGCGCTCCCCCGAACAGCCAGCGGAAGAGCGCCGTCGAGAGCACGACCATGACGACCAGCACCACGCCGAACTGCGCCGTCGGCGGGACCGCAGCGAGCGCGAGGCTGCCCAGTGCGAACACCGCGACCGTCTGCACGAGCTGGTACAGCGAGTCGAACCCCATGATGGACGGCGTGAGGATGCGGTTGTCGGTGAGCGTCTGGAACACGACGGTGGACGCGGCGATCGCCACGCCGACCACGACGAGGCCCGCGAGGCGTCGGCCGCGGAACGGCAGCACGAACTCCCAGCCGCCCTGCACGCCGACGACGAGGTAGGTGCCGGCGGCGACGAGCGCGAGGACCGCGAGCGTCACGAGGACGGCCGCCTCGCGGCGCCCGACGGCGGGCCGGGGCGTGCGCACGAGGGCGAGCAGGTCAGCCGACACGTGCGGACCTCCGCAGGAGGAGCCACAGGAACGCTGCCGCGCCCAGCACGCCCATGACGACGCCGATGGGGATCTCGTACGGGTAGCGCAGCACGCGCCCCAGGACGTCGCACACCAGCACGAGGCCCGCCCCGAGGAGCGCGACCCACGGCAGCGAGCGGCGCAGGTTGTCGCCGGTGAGCAGGCTCACGACGTTCGGCGCGACGAGCCCGAGGAAAGGCAGCGCCCCGACGACGACCACGACGACGGCGCTCGACGTGGCGACCACGGCGAGACCGACGGACAGGACGACGCCGTAGCGCAGGCCCAGCGACGTAGCGACGTCGCGGCCCATGCCGGCGACCGTGAACCGGTCCGCGGCGACGTACACCACGACGACGAGCGCGGCGACGGCCCACAGGAGCTCGTAGCGCCCGGCGACGACGCCGGAGAAGTCCCCGGTCATCCACGCCGAGAGCGTCTGGAGCAGGTCGTAGCGGTACGCGAGGAACGTGGACACGGCGGCGATCACGCCCGAGAGCATGATCCCCACGAGCGGCACCGTGACGATCGAGCGGACGGGCACGGCGCGCAGCACGAGGAGGAAGAGCGCGGTGCCGGCGAGCGCGCAGACGGTCGCGACGAGGAGCTTGCCGGGGACGGGCAGCCCGGGGGCCGCGACGGTCACGAGGAGCAGGCCGAGCCCCGCGGACTCGGTCGTGCCCACGGTGGACGGCTCGACGAACCGGTTGCGCACGAGCATCTGCATGACGACGCCGGTCACCGCCATCGCGGCGCCCGCGAGGAGGACGGACGCCGTGCGGGGCAGGCGCGAGAGCAGGAGCAGGTCGCGCGCGTGGCCGTCGTCCGCCCACAGGGACGCGGGCGTCACGTCGCTGACGCCGACGAAGGAGGACGCGACCGCCGCGACGAGCAGCGCGACGACGGACGCACCGAGGACCGCCGTGCGCCGCACGCGACCGGCCCGGTCGCCGGCTCCGACCGCCGACGCGGCGGAGGCCGTGCCGGCGGTCGGGGCGGCGACCGGGTCGGGGGTGCGCACGGGGCGCACCGTGGGCTCGACGGTCACGAGCGGCGCCCGGTCGTCACGCGGTGCCCTCGAGCGCCGCGCCGACCTCCTCGGCCATCGCGGTCAGCGTGGGCACGCCGCCGTTGATGATGTACCAGGTGGTCGGGTCGAGGTAGACGACCTGGTCCTCCTGCCACGCGCTCGTGCGGTGCACCACCTCGTTGTCGAGGACCTGCTCGGCGTTCTGCGTGCCCTCGCCCGTCGCGGCGTCGCGGTCGACCACGAACAGCCAGTCGGGGTCCGTCTCCAGGAGGAACTCGAAGGAGACGGCCTCGCCGTGGGTCGCGGCCTCGACGTCCTCGACGGCCGGCGTGAGGCCCAGCGAGTCGTGCAGGAAGCCGAAGCGGGACCCGGGTCCGTAGGCCGTGACCTCGCCGCCGGAGGTCAGGACGACGAGGGCCGTCCCGGCGCTCTCCGCCTGCTCCTGGACGCCCGCCACCGCGGCGTCCAGGTCGGCGACGAGCGCGTCGACCTCGTCCTGCGCGTCGAACACCGGCGCGAGGGCCTGCGCGTTGGCGACGACCGAGTCGTGGAAGGTCTCCCAGTCGTTCGACAGGTCGATGGTGGGCGCGATCTCGCTCAGCTGGGGGTACGCCTCGGACGAACGCCCCGCGACGATGATGAGGTCCGGCTGCTCGGCGGCGACGAGCTCGTAGTCGGGCTCGAAGAGCGTCCCGATGTCCTGCACGTCCTCGTCGCTCGCGTACTGCGCGTAGGCCTCGGGCACGTTCTGCTTCGGCACGCCCGCGACCTCGACGCCCAGCGCGTCGAGCACCGACAGCGCGGCGAAGTCGAAGGTGTAGATCTTCTGCGGGTCGACGTCGACCTCCGTCTCGCCCTGCGCGTGCTCGACGACGACCGTGGCGGGCGCGTCGTCGCCGGCCGCCTCCGAGGTGGCCTCGTCCGCGGCGTCTGCCGTACCGCTGGAGGCGCACGCGGAGGCGACGAGGAGGACACCCGCGAGCGCGGCGGTGGCACGGACGGTTCGGGACGCCCCGAGGGCGCGCGGAAGGTTCACGGTGGTCTCCGAGGTCGGGAAGCAAGGTGAGGCTCACCTGAGCGAGCAGCAACCAACATAGGTGAGCCTCACCTGCCTCCGGTACCACCGTCCCGGTATCCGGTCGTGCGATGCGTCACACCCGCACCGACCGGGGCCCGGGGTCCGGCCCGGGGGCGACGTTCAGCCGCGGCCGAGCAGGATGCGCACGTCCGCCACGGTCACGACCGAGCCCGTGACGAGCACGCCCGTGCCGCTGCCGACGCCCACGGGGTCCGCCACCTCGGCGAGGTCCACCGCCACCTGCAGCGCCTCGTCGAGCGACTCGGCGCTGCGCACGCGGTCCTGGCCGAACACCTCGGCCGCGAGCTCGGCGAGCTCGGTGACGTCGGCCGAGCGGTCCGAGCTGTTGCGCGTGACGACGACCTCCGCGAGGACGGGCTCCAGCGCCGCGAGCAGCGCCTCGGCGTCCTTGTCGCCCATGATGGCGACGACCCCGACCAGGTGGCGGACGTCGAACGCCTCGTCGAGCGCGGCGACGAGCGCCTCGGCGCCCGCCGCGTTGTGCGCGGCGTCGACGAGCACGGTCGGGCTCGACCGCACGACCTCGAGGCGCCCCGGCGAGGTCACGTCGGCGAACGCCGCCTCGACGACCGCGCCGTCGAGCGCGCGCCCGCCGAGCAGCGTCTCGACGGCCGCGAGGCCGAGCAGCGCGTTGTGCGCCTGGTGCGCGCCGTGCAGCGGCAGGAACACCTCGGTGTACAGCGCGGCCGGGGTCCGCAGGTCCAGCATCTGCCCGCCCACGGCGACCTGGCGCGACGCGACGTCGAGGTCGACGCCCTCGCGCAGCACCCGCGCGCCGACCTGGCGAGCCCGGTCGATAAGGACCTCGAGGACCTCGGGCTCCTGCTCGGCGAGGACCGCCGTCGCGCCCTCCTTGACGATGCCGGCCTTGTTCTCCGCGATCTCCTCGAGCGTGCTCCCGAGCCAGCGCTCGTGGTCGTGCGCGACGGGGGTGACGACCGCGACGTCGCCGTCCACGACGTTGGTCGAGTCCCACGTGCCGCCGAGGCCGACCTCGACCACGGCGACGTCGACGGGTGCGTCGGCGAACGCCGCGAACGCCATGACGGTCAGCACCTCGAAGAAGCTCAGGCGCGGCCCGCCCTCCTCCTGGGACTCGCGGTCCACGACGCCGACGTAGGGCGCGACGTCCTCCCAGACCTCGACGAAGCGCCGCGCGCTCAGGGGCTCGCCGTCGACCTGGATGCGCTCCGTGACGCTGGTCAGGTGCGGGCTCGTGAAGAGCCCGGTGCGCAGGCCGTGCTCGCGCACGAGCCGCTCGGCGACGCGCGCCGTGGAGCTCTTGCCGTTCGTCCCGGTGACGTGCACGACCCGGTACGCGCGGTGCGGGTCGCCGAGCAGCTCGAGGACGCGCTGCACGCGCGCGAGCGTCGGGTCGATGTCGTGCTCGGGCGCGCGCGCCATGATGTGCGCGTAGACCTCGCGCAGCTCCTCGGTCGCCGCCGCGTCCTGCGCGGCCTCGCGCGCCGCCGCGCCGGCAGGCTTCTTCCGGTTCTTCGCGCTCACGCCTCGACCTCCCCCGCGCCCGCCCGCTCGACGCGGACCTCGCGCTCGTCGCCGTCCACCCCGCTGACCCGCACGTCGACGGCGAGGGTCTCGCGCGCGACGAGATCGCGGTGCTCCTCGACCGCCGCGAGCCACCGCTCGGGCACGTCGAGCGAGAGGCGGATGCGATCGGCGACGTCGAGCCCGGCGGCCTTGCGCGCGTCCTGGACGTCGCGGACGACGTCGCGCGCGTAGCCCTCGGCGAGCAGGGCGTCGTCGAGCGAGAGATCGACCACGACGAACCCGCCACCCGCGAGGACCGCGGCCGCGACCGTCGGGCCGTCGGTGCCGTCGCCGGCCTCGCGCGCCGCGACGACGGTCGTCAGCTCGTACTCGGCGGGAAGCAGCGCGACGTCGCCGTCGTCGGTCGTCACGACGACCTCGCCCGCCTCGTCGACGCGCCACGCGCCCGTCTTCGACGCCTTGATGACCGCCTGGACGCCGCGGCCCAGGCGCGGGCCGGCGGCGCGCGCGTTGACCGCGAGGCGCTGCGTGACGCCGAACCGCTCGGCCGCGTCGGACGCGGTCGACTCGAGCTCGACGGCCTTGACGTTGAGCTCGCGCGCGAGGAGGTCGGTGTACGGGGCGAGCGCCTGCGGGTCGTCGACGACGACCGTCAGGCGCGCGAGCGGCTGACGCACGCGCAGCTGGTGGGCCTTGCGCAGGCCGAGCGCCGACGACGCGACGGCGCGCACCTCGTCCATCGCGGCCACGAGCGCGTCGTCCGCGACCAGACCGGCCTCGGGGACGTGCCGTACCGCGACCGCGTAGCGCCCCTCGGTCCCCTCGTAGCGCTCGCCGACGTCCTGCGTCGTCGTCGGCCAGTCGGCGAGGTGCACCGAGCGACCACCGGTCAGGCCGCGCCAGACCTCCTCCGCGAGCAGCGGCGCGAGCGGGGCCATGACGCGCGTGAGCGTCTCGAGCGCGGTGTACAGGGTGTCGAACGCGTCGGCGTCCTCGGCCCAGAAGCGGTCGCGCTGCGTGCGCACGTACCAGTTGGTGAGCACGTCGAGGTGCTCCCGGACGGTCTCGCACGCGCCGGCGATGTCGTACGCGTCGAGCTGCGCCGTGACGCGCACGACGAGGTCGTGCGTGCGCGCGAGCAGGTAGCGGTCGAGCGCCGGCAGGCCCGGGACGCGCTCGGGCGCGACGCGCTGGGCCACGTACCCGCCGCCGTCGGACCCCGCCCCCTCCTGGCCGGACGCGCCCTCGCCGCGGGCCTGCGCCTTGGAGCTGTTCGCGTACAGGGTGAAGAAGTAGTACGTGCTCCACAGCGGCAGCAGCACCTGGCGCACCGCGTCGCGGATCCCGTCCTCGGTGACGACGAGGTTGCCGCCGCGCAGGATGGGCGAGCTCATGAGGAACCAGCGCATCGCGTCCGAGCCGTCGCGGTCGAACACCTCGTTGACGTCGGGGTAGTTGCGCAGCGACTTGCTCATCTTGCGCCCGTCCGAGCCGAGGACGATGCCGTGCGAGACCGCCGTGCGGAACGCGGGGCGGTCGAACAGGGCCGTGGCGAGGACGTGCAGCGTGTAGAACCAGCCGCGCGTCTGGCCGATGTACTCGACGATGAAGTCGCCCGGGTTGTGGTGCGCGAACCAGTCGGCGTTCTCGAACGGGTGGTGCACCTGCGCGTACGGCATCGACCCGGAGTCGAACCACACGTCGAGGACGTCCTCGACGCGGCGCATCGTCGAGCGGCCGGTCGGGTCGTCCGGGTTCGGGCGCGTGAGGCGGTCGACGTACGGGCGGTGCAGGTCGGGCTCGCCCTTCTCGTTGCGCGGCAGCGTGCCGAAGTCGCGCTCGATCTCCTCGAACGAGCCGTAGACGTCGACGCGCGGGTGCTGCGGGTCGTCCGACTTCCACACGGGCACGGGGCTGCCCCAGAAGCGGTTGCGCGTGATCGACCAGTCGCGCGCGTTCTCCAGCCACTTGCCGAACTGGCCGTGCTGGATGTGCTCGGGCGTCCACGAGATCTGCCCGTTGAGCTCGACCATGCGGTCCTTGAAGCGCGACACCGCGACGAACCACGAGGACACGCCCATGTAGATGAGCGGCTGCCGGCACCGCCAGCAGTGCGGGTAGGAGTGCGCGTACGACTCGCGGCGCAGCATCACCGTGCCCTCGGTCACGGCACCGACGGCGAGGTCCGGGACCTCCTGTCCGCTCGCGGTCGCCGCGTCGCGGCGCGTGCGGCCCTTGAGATGGTCGATGATCAGCGCGTTCGCGTCGAACACCTGCAGCGACTCGTAGTCGACGACGGGGAACGTGAACTTCCCGTCGGGGCCGACGGGCATGACGGGCTCGATGCCCTCGCGGTCGGACACCACCTTGTCGTCCTCGCCGAACGCGCCGGCGCCGTGCACGAGCCCGGTGCCGTCCGTCGTCGTGACGAAGTCCGCCTCGACGACGCGGTGCGCGTTGGGGTGCCCCGCGTAGTAGGAGAACGGCGGGGTGTAGGAGCGGCCGACGAGGTCGGAGCCCTTGAGGCGCTCGACCACCTGGGCCGCCAGTCCTGCGCCGGCGCCGTCGGGGTCGTCGTCGCCGACGGCGTCGGTGAGCTCGCGCGCGTACGCCTCGAGGCGCGCCTCGGCGATGACGTACCGCTCCTTGACGCCGGTCGCGGACGACTCGACGACGACGTAGTCGACGTCCGGGCCGACCATGACGACGAGGTTCGAGGGCAGGGTCCACGGCGTCGTCGTCCACACGAGCGCGAGCTCGCCCGTCTCCAGGCGCAGGCCGACGGTGACGGCCGGGTCCTGGCGCACCTGGTAGACGTCGTCGTCCATGCGCAGCTCGTGGTTGGACAGCGGTGTCTGGTCGTTCCAGCAGTACGGCAGCACGCGGAAGCCCTCGTAGACGAGGCCCTTGTCGTGCAGCGACCGGAACGCCCACAGCACCGACTCCATGAACGTGGGGTCGAAGGTCTTGTAGTCGTCGTCGAAGTCGACCCAGCGCGCCTGACGCGTCACGTAGTCGCGCCACTCGCTCGTGTACCTGAGCACCGAGGCGCGGCACGCGTCGTTGAACCGCTCGATGCCGAGCTCGAGGATCTCCTCCTTGGTCTTGATCCCGAGCTGGTCCATCGCCTCGAGCTCCGCCGGCAGGCCGTGCGTGTCCCAGCCGAAGCGACGCTCGACGTGGCGCCCGCGCATCGTCTGGTAGCGCGGGACGACGTCCTTCGCGTACCCGGTGAGCAGGTGCCCGTAGTGCGGCAGGCCGTTGGCGAACGGCGGGCCGTCGTAGAAGACGAACTCGTTGCTGCCGTTCTCGCCGGCGGGGTTGCGCTCGACGGACGCGCGGAACGTGTCGTCCGCGTCCCAGTACGCGAGGACGTCCCGCTCGATCGCGGGCAGGTCCGGCGACGCGGGGATGCCGAACGACGCGCCCGGCTGGTGGCCGGTCGGGTCGGTGCTCGGGGCGCGGTGCAGCGGGTAGGCCATGGTTCGACGGCTCCGATGGGTGCGGGACGGCGGGGGTCCGCCGCGGTGGTACGGGTCGGTCGTGCTCCTGCGAGGACGACTCCCCCACCCGTGCGGGTGCGGTCGCCGCGGTACCACCTCGCTTGCCGGCGCGTGCGCGCCGACCGCTCGTCGAAGGCTGTGACGGGCCTGCCCCGTCCGGTTCTACTGAGGACCGTGCCGACGTCTACGACTGCGCGACGGCGCTGGTCCCGTTCTTCCGGAGGCTCACCGGTGATGGCCGGGTCGATGCCTGTGCGTCCATGGTAGCCGGGGTGCGCGGGCGCGTCCGGCGCCGCGCGCTGAACGCGTCGATGTCGCGGGCGACGAGCCACTCGACGGTGAGCGGCGGCGTCGCGCTCGCCGGTGCGGGCGCCGGCTGAGGGCGCGCCGCCGCGGCGGCGCGGGCCCGGGTGGTGCGGAGGTGCTGGGCGGTGGTGCCGGGGAGGTACATGGTGCTGTCTCGCGTCCTGCCGGTGACGGGCGTCGGGGGTGCAGACCGGCGTCGCGCGCCCGAGTCATCGGTCCGTCGGCGGACCGGTGGGGGGTGCGGGAGGTCGGCGACCGTCACGCCCCGGTGCCCTCGATGGGTCGGTACCTCAGGAGGGAGGGGCGGAGTCCTGCTCGCGGACGCCTGGTCGGCTGCGCGTGGCGCCGCGAGCCGTCAACAACAGGACGACGAGGAGGGGACCTGCGGGCGCGCGAGGACGAGCGGGCTGCTCGTGGGCGCGGTCGAGGTCACGCCGACATGGTGCCAGGCTCCGCGCCGATCCGCCAGCACGTCGGCCCAGCGGGCGCACCGGGACGGCGGGTCAGCGGACGGACACCTCGACGTCGTGCCGGCCGCTCGCGCCGTCGGGGACGGGCGGGGCGACGTCCGCGGTCTGCACCGTGCCGTCGGCGTCGGTCGCCCGGACCGTGAGCCGGTGGTCCCCTGCCGTCGCGTCCCACGCGAACGACCACTGCCGCCACGTGTCCGGCCCCACCGTCTCGGCGAGCGTCGCGGCCTCCCACGGTCCGTCGTCCACGCGCACCTCGACCGCCGCGATGCCCGTGTGCTGCGCCCACGCGACGCCCGCGACCGTGACGCGGCCGGCGTCCAGCGCGGCGCCGGCGCGCGGCGTGTCGATGCGGGACGCGAGCTTGATCGGCCCGCGCTCGGACCAGCCGCGCGTCGACCAGTACGCGACGTCGTCGGCGAACGTGGTGACCTTCAGCTCGGTGACCCACTTGGTCGCCGACACGTACCCGTAGAGGCCGGGGACGACGAGGCGCGCCGGGAACCCGTGCGCGGGCGGGAGCGGCTCGCCGTTCATCCCCACGGCCAGCAGGCACGCGCGGTCGGGGTCGGTGAGGACGTCGAGCGGCGTGCTGGCGGTCCAGCCGTCCGCGCTCGTGGACAGCACCATGTCCGCGCCCTCGCGCACCCCCGCGCGGGTGAGCAGCTCGCGCACCGGGTACCCGAGCCAGCGCGCGTTCCCGACGAGGTCCCCGCCCACCTCGTTCGACACGCACGTGAGCGTCACGTGGTGCTCCACGAGCGGCAGGGCGAGCAGCTCGTCGAACGTGATCTCGAACGGCTCCTCGACGAGCCCCGTCACGCGCAGCGTCCACGAGTCCGGGTCCACCTGCGGCACGCGCAGCGCCGTGTCGATGCGGTAGAAGTCGTCGTTCGGGGTGACGTACGGGACGAGACCCGGGATCTCGAGGTCGGCACCGGGCGGCACGGGCGGCGCGGGGACCGCCGGCGCCGGCAGCCGCAGCGCGTCCCGCGCGGCGGTGACGACGCGCGTGCCCGCCACCACGGCGCGCGAGGCCGCGAGCGCCACCACGCCGCCGCCGACCGCGAGACCGCTGACGAGCAGGAAGCGCCGACGGTCCACGCCTCCCGTCCCACGGGCCGGCGCGGGCCGGTCGTCGACGCGCCCGGGCCCGCCCGTCGGTCGCAGCGTGCGGATCTGCGCCCGCAGCAGCAGCACCGCCACGGCGACACCCACGAGGCTCGGCAGCGCCCACGCGACGTCGGCCCCGGGGCGTGCCGCGGCCACGACGGCACCGACCGCGCCGACGGCGGCGAGCAGGACGGTGCCCGCCGGGGGACGACGCAGCTCGAGCCAGCCGCTCAGCGCGGCGCCGGCCGCGAGCACGACGCCCATCGAGGCGAGCAGCACCGCCTTGTCGGCCGTGCCGAAGGTGTCGATCGCCCAGTCCTTGAGCGGCGCCGGGACGACGTCGACGACGCCGGCTCCCGCGGCGAACAGCGGGCTCGCGCCGGGCGCCACGACGGCCGCGGCGAGCTCGGCGACCGCGAAGCCGACGGCGGCAGCGACGACGCCCGCGAGCGCCGCGAGCGTCCTCGCGCGGCGCGGCGCGGGCGCGGGGTCGGGAGCGGGGTCGTCGGGAGCGGCACCGTCGGGAGCGGGACGGTCGGTGGGGTCAGGCACGATCTCAGCCTCGCACGTCAGCCGACCGGGCGGGGCACGGTCGCGAAGCTGCCCTGACCGATCCAGCGCGGCACGCTGCGCCGGGCCGTGGGCGGCCCGTCGATCCGGACGGCCCCGCTGCGCAGGGCCTGCGCCCAGGACGCGTCCCCGCGCCAGATCCGCGTGAGGTCGCGCAGTCCCGATCGCACCACGACGGCGGGCTCGAGGCCCGGGTCGACGTCGCACAGGTCGACCTCGCGGTCACGGACGACGAGCCACCACCGGGCGACAGCGGGTTCCACGTCGTCGAGGCGGAACTCCACGACCGTGCGGCCACGGGGCCACGCGTCGACGGGGACGGTGCGGCGCACGTCCCAGAACAGCAGGTGCGGGTCGAGGTCCGCTTCCCCCAGCTCGCCGACCCAGCGCACGCCCCACGCCCCGAGCGCCTCGACGACCGGCGCGAGCTCCTCGCCGGCCGCGGTGAGCCGGTAGGCGGGTCGGCCCCCGTCGTCCCCGCGTCGGACGACACCTGCGCGCTCGAGCGTGCGCAGCCGCTTGGCGAGCAGCGCGGGCGACATGCGCGGGTTGCCGCGCCGCAGCTCGTTGAAGTGCGTGCTGCCGGAGAGGAGCTCGCGGACCACGAGGAGCGTCCACCGCTCGTCGAGCAGCTCCATCGCCTTGGCGACCGGGCAGAACTGGCCGTAGGTCGACATCGCGGCCTCCTCACCTCGGTTCCAGTGAACCGCCGTCGGGGGCTCCGCGGCCAGTGCCCGCCCGATCGGCGTGCTGCCGCGGTACAGATCCGGAACTGGATGCCGTCCGCGTCGCGGACGAGCCTGGACGCACGTGACCCACCACGGCCCGCGTCCGCGGGCACGAGACCAGGAGCAGCACCATGACGGACACCGTGGCCCTCTCGGACCTCAAGGCCAGGCACCGCGCGATGTGGGCGGCCGGCGACTACCCGGCCGTGGCGGAGGTGGTGCGACCGCTCGGCGAGGACCTCGTCGCGGCGTGCGGCGTCAGCGCGGGCCAGCGCGTGCTCGACGTCGGCGCCGGCACGGGCAACGCGGCGATCGCGGCAGCGCTCGCCGGGGCGGACGTCGTCGCGTCCGACCTCACGCCCGAGCTCCTCGACGTCGGCCGGCGCGTCGCCGCCGGCCGCGGCGCGGACCTCGCGTGGGAGCAGGCCGACGCCGAGGCGCTGCCGTACGGCGACGCGTCGTTCGACGTCGTGCTGTCGAGCATCGGCGCGATGTTCGCGCCCCACCACCAGGACTGCGCCGACGAGCTGGTCCGGGTCACGCGGCCGGGCGGGACGATCGGCCTCGCGAGCTGGACGCCCCGCGGCTTCATCGGGCAGATGTTCGCCACCATGAGGCCCTACGCCCCGGCACCGCCGCCCGGCGCGCAGCCGCCCCCGCTCTGGGGGGACGAGGAGCATGTGCGGGCCCTGCTCGGCGACCGGGTCCGCGACGTGCGCACGCAGGTGCGCACGCTGCCCGTCATGGGGTTCGCCGACGGCGAGTCGTTCCGGGCGTACTTCGCGAGCAGGTACGGGCCGACGATCGTCGTCCGTCGGTCGCTGGCCGACGACCCGGAGCGCCTCGCCGCGCTCGACGCCGCGCTGCGCGACCTCGCCGACCGCTCCCTCGACGCCGACGGGGCGATGGCGTGGGAGTACCTGCTGCTCGTCGCGACGCGCGCCTGAGGGTCAGCCGTCCCGGCGCGGCTCGTCGCGCGCCGGGACGGCCTCGCCCTTCGGCACGAGCGGGCCGCGCCAGACCGACGTCGTCGACGACTGGGCGAGCGGTCGCAGGACGAGCGAGTCGATGTTCACGTGGTGCGGGCGCGTGACGGCGAACGTCACGACGTCGGCCACGTCGTCGGCCGTGAGCGGCTGCTCCACGCCCGCGTACACGGCGTCGGCGCTCGCCTGGTCGCCGCCGTAGCGCGTGAGCGAGAACTCGGGCGTGCGCACCATGCCGGGCGCGATCTCGACGACCCGGACCGGCTCCCCGGCGAGCTCGAGCCGCAGCGTGCGCGCCACGCCGACCATCGCGTGCTTGGACGCGACGTAGCCGGAGCCGCCCGGGTAGCCGTCGTGCCCGGCGGTCGACGTGAGGAGCACGACGTCGCCGCGGCGCGACGCGCGCAGCAGCGGAAGGAACGCCTTCGTCACGCGCACCGTGCCGAGCACGTTCGTCTCGTACATCGTGCGCCACGCGTCGAGGTCGGCCGCGTCGACGTGGTCGACGCCGAGGGCGAGCCCGGCGACGTCGAGCAGCGCGTGCACGGGGCCGCGCGCACCGGCCTCCGCGACGAGGCGTGCAACGTCGTCGTCCGACGTGACGTCGCCGACGACCGGGTGCGCCCCCGTGCGCTCGGCGACCTCGGCGAGGCGGTCCGCACGTCGAGCGAACGCGACGACGTCCCACCCGAGCGCCCGCAGCCGGCGCACGCACGCCTCCCCGATGCCCGACGACGCCCCCGTCACCACCGCGCGCAGCGTGGCCGGGAGGTCGGGTCCCGCCGCTCCCGGTCGGGTCGGGTCGTGGGGCGTCGCGGCGTGGTCGGTCACGGCGCCACTGTGCCACGGTCCCGTGGCACCGAGCACCCCGGCAGGTGGGCGTACTAGGCTGGACGACGGACCGCGGGCCGCGTGCATTGGCCCGGCGGGGCGGCCCCGGATCTGGGCCGCGGGTCCGCCCGACGCGAGATGACGCGTCCAGCACAGCACCGTTGCCGACGCCCGCCCCGGGGCACGCTCCCCCGGACGGCACGGCCGTCGCGCGCCCCGACCCGCCGGAGAGAGACCCCGTGCCCCAGAACCGCCGTCCCGCCCGCCCGTCGCCGGCCGCCCGTGCCGGCGCCGCCGCGACCGTGCTCGTCCTCGCGCTCGCCGCGTGCTCCTCGGGCGACGTGGTGGGCGGCCCGGGGACCCCGGCCGACCCGACGCCGTCGGCCCCGGCCGACGGTGCCACCACGGTGACGTCGACCGACTACCCGCTCACGCTCGACGACTGCGGGTTCGAGGTGACGTTCGACGCCGCGCCCGAGCGCGTCGTGACGATCAAGTCGAGCACCACGGAGATGCTGCTCGCCCTCGGGCTCGGCGACCGGATCGTCGCGACCGCGTTCCCCGACGGGCCGGTGCCCGAGTCCCTCGCCGACGCCGCGGCGCAGGTCCCCGCGGTGGCCGACCCGATCTCGGACCAGGTGCCGGGCGCCGAGGCCGTGCTCGCGCTCGAGCCCGACCTCGTCTACGCGGGCTGGGAGTCCAACCTCACCGCCGAGGGCGCGGGCGACCGCGGGACGCTGGCGCAGCTCGGCGTCGCGACGTACGTCTCCCCCGCCGCGTGCAAGGCACCCGGCTACATGCCGGACCCGCTGACGTTCGACGACCTGTTCGCCGAGATCACCGAGGTCGGCGAGATCTTCGACGCGCAGCAGGCCGCCGCCGACCTCGTGGCCGAGCAGCGCGCGACGCTCGAGGGCGTCACGCCCGACGACCGCGACCTGACGGCGCTGTGGTACTCCTCGGGCGACGACATCCCGTACGTCGGCGCCGGGGCCGGCGCGCCGCAGATGATCATGGACGCCGTCGGGCTGGAGAACGTCGCGGGCGACGTCGAGGACACGTGGACGTCGTACGCGTGGGAGGAGGCGATCGCGGCCGACCCCGACGTCCTCGTGCTCGTCGACGCCGCGTGGAACACCGCCGCGTCGAAGATCGAGCGCCTGGAGTCGAACCCGGCGACGGCCGAGATGACCGCGGTGCGCGAGGGCCGGTACCTGACCGTCCCGTTCCCGGCGACCGAGGCGGGCGTGCGCACCGTCGACGCCGTCGTGGACCTCGCGGCGCAGCTGGAGGCGCTCGACCGGTGACCGCCCCGACCACGCGTGACGACGCCACCGCGACCGCGGCGGCAAGTGCGCGCCCGCGGCGCGGCGCGGCCTGGTGGCTGCCGGTGGGCCTCGTCGCGCTGCTCGTCACGGTCCTCGTGGCCGTGACGCTCGGGCCCGCGGACCTGTCCGTCGGCGACGTGGGGCGGTCGGTCGCGACGCACCTCGGGCTCGGCGGGCTGCTCGGGCTCGAGCCCCTCGGGGCGCTCCAGGACGGCATGGTGTGGCAGCTGCGGCTGCCGCGCGTGCTCACCGCCGCGGCCGTCGGTGCGGGGCTCGCGGTGTGCGGCGTCGTCATGCAGTCGCTCACGCGCAACCCGCTCGCCGACCCGTACCTGCTCGGGCTGTCGTCGGGCGCGTCGCTCGGCGCGGTGCTCGTGCTCGTCGTCGGGTGGACGGTGCTGCTGCCCGTCGCCGCGTTCGGCGGCGCGGTCGCGGCGCTCGTGGCGGCCCTCGCCCTCGCGGGCGCGGTCGGGACCATCACGCCCACGCGCACCGTCCTCGCCGGCCTCGCGGTGAGCCAGCTCGCCGCCGCCGCGACGAGCTTCGTCATCTTCTGGTCCGCGACCGGCGACTCCTACCGCGAGATCCTCTCGTGGCTCATGGGCTCGGTCGCCGGCGCGACGTGGACGTCCGTCGCCGTCGCGGGCCTCGCGACCCTCGTGCTGGGCAGCCTGCTCGCCTCGACGGGGTCCGTCCTCGACGCGTTCACGTTCGGCGACACCGCCGCGGCCGCTCTCGGCATCCCGGTCGCGCGCGTGCGCTGGCTGCTGCTCGTCGGCGTCGCGCTGCTCACCGGTGCGCTCGTGTCCCAGTCCGGGTCGATCGGGTTCGTCGGCCTGATCCTCCCGCACGCGGTCCGGCTGCTCACGGGCGCGCGGCACCGGCTGCTGCTGCCTCTCTCGGCGCTGTTCGGGGCGACGTTCCTGGTCTGGGCCGACACGCTCGCCCGCACGGTGTTCGCGCCACGCGAGCTGCCCGTCGGCATCGTCACCGCCGCCGTGGGCGCCCCGGTGTTCGCGCTGCTGCTGTGGCGCGGGAGGAGGACGGCATGACGGACCTGCGCACCGACCGGGACCCGGCGCGCGTCGGGGTCGCGCCCGACACGCGCCCCGGAGACGGGCTCGACGCCGCGCGCGTCTCGTGGTCCGTCGAGGGGCGGCTCGTCCTCGACGGCGTCGACGTCACGGCGCCTCGTGGCGCGGTGAGCGGGCTGCTCGGACCGAACGGGTCCGGCAAGTCGACCCTCCTGCGCGTCCTCGCCGGCGTCCAGGCACCGGACGGGGGCCCGGTGCCCGCTCGGGTCCGGTTCGCGGGAGAGGACCTGCTCGGGCTGCCGCGCCGCCGCCGCGCACGCGTCCTCGCGCTCGTCGAGCAGGACGTCACGACCGACCTGCCGCTCACGGTGCTCGACGCCGTCCTCCTCGGCCGCATCCCGCACCGCTCGCTGCTCGCGGGCGACTCGGCCGCGGACCGCGCGATCGCGCACGACGCGCTGTGCACCGTCGGGATGGAGGCGTTCGCTGACCGCGAGGTCGCGACGCTGTCGGGCGGCGAGCGCCAGCGCGTGCACATGGCCCGCGCGCTCGCCCAGGAGCCCGAGCTGCTGATGCTCGACGAACCCACGAACCACCTCGACATCGCCGCCCAGCTCGACGCGATGCAGGTGCTGCGCCGCCTCGCCGGCGCCGGCGTGACGGTGCTCGCGGCCCTGCACGACCTCACCCTCGCGGCACAGACGTGCGACCACGTGGTGCTGCTGTCCGGCGGGCGCGTCGTCGCCGCGGGCGACGTGCACGACGTGCTCGTCCCCGACGTGCTCGACCCGGTCTACGGCGTGCGCACCGACGTGCTCGCGCACCCGCGCACCGGGCGCCCCGTCCTCACGTTCACGCCGCGCGGCTGAGCGGCCGTCGCGCGGCAGTCCGGTCGGTCCGGGCCTGTCCTGGTCGGTACCACTCAGGACCGGTCCCGCTCAGAAGCCGCGCAGCCGCTCGAGCTGCACCCGCACGGTCACCGAGTAGTCGGCGTGGAACGCGTCCGGCGTCGTCCCGAGGTCGCGGATGTCGTCGGCGTACTTCTCGTCGTACGCGGCGCGCTCGGCCGGCGTGAGGCCGGCGTCGTCGACGGCCGCCGTGCCGGTGAGCACGACGACGTCCCCGCCGGAGGGGGTGCTGTTGAGGTGCAGCGCAGCGCGCGGGTTGGCCCGCACGTTGCGCAGCTTGGCGGTGCGCGGCTGGCTCTGGAGCACGACGTCGCCGCCGGCGCCCCACAGGAACCAGACCGGCGTCGGCTGCGGCGTGCCCTCCGGGTCGACGGTGACGAGCCACAGGACCTTCTCGTCGGCGAGCCGGGCGGCGGCGCGGCGGCCGAGCTCGGTACCGGGGTCGAGGACGGCGCTCATGCCGCGCTCCCGAGCCGCGGCAGCTCGATCGCCGGGCAGCGGTCCATGACCATGTCGAGCCCCGCGTCGCGCACGCGCCGCGCCGCGTCCTCGTCGATCACGTCGAGCTGGAACCACACCGCCCTCGCGCCGATCGCGACCGCCTGGTCCGCGACGTCCCCCGCGAGCTCGGAGCGGACGAAGACGTCGACGACGTCGACCGGGAACGGGATGTCCGCGAGCGAGGCGTAGCCCTGCTCGCCGTGCACCGTCTCGGCCGACGGGTGGACGGGCACGACGCGCTTGCCGTGCTGCTGCAGCACGCGTGCGACGCCGTAGGCGGCCCGCGCGGTGTTGTTCGACAGGCCCACGACGGCCCACGTCCCGGTGTCCTGGAGGACCCGGCGGATCGTGCCGTCGTCGGTCGGCTGGCTCGTCGCGTGCTCGTCACTGGTCATGCCCGTCACAACGGTCGGCCCGCCGCGCCCATTCCGCGCCCGGCCCGGACCGCGGCACGACCGGCCCGGCGTCACGCCACGGCGACGACGAGCAGCGTCGCGGCGAGCGCACCGGCGGCGGTGCGCACGTGGTTCCACGCGAGCCACCGCGGGACGAAGGTGGCCCACTCGGTCCCCGGGTCGGCGGCGGCCTCGAGCCGGTCGTTCAGGGGCACGTTCCCCACGCCGGTGATCCCGAGGATCCCGACGAGCGCGACGACCGCGCCCGCGACGGCCCACGCGGCACCGGGCTCATCGCCGACGAGGCCGACGACCGCCGCGCCCGCGGGCAGGAGCACGGACGCCGCGAGGAGCAGCATGAGCGGCGGCCGGACGGCGGTCACGTTGATCGACCGCATCGCCGTCGCGCCGGCGGCGGGCTCGAGCCGGCGCAGCCCGGCCATGACGAACGCCGAGAACGCGTACAGCACGCCGCCCGCGAGGCCGGTCGCGACCGCGGCCGCGACGACGAGGACGTCGTACCCGCTCACGACCGACCTGCCGTACCGGGAGCGACGGTCGTGACCGACCAGGCGGCGGCCTCGCGCCGCGCGAACTCCCCGACGTCGCGCGGCGCCCGCCCGAGCACGCGTCGCACGTCGTCCGTGACGTGCGCACCACGCCCGTCGAGCACCTCGGTGAACAGGTAGTCGAGGAGCGCGACGGCGTCGTCGGGCACGCCCTCGGCCCGGAGGGCGGCGGTGAACTCGCCGTTGCTGATCGGCACGTACGCGACCGGGCGCCCGCTCGCTGCGGCGATCTCCGCGACGGCGTCGGCGAAGGTCATGAGGCGCGGTCCGGTGAGCTCGTGCACCTGGCCTGCGTGCGCGTCGTCGGTCAGGGCGGCGACGGCGACGTCGGCGACGTCCTCCAGGTCGACGAACGGCTCGGCGACCTGGTCCACGGGGAGGGCGACCACGCCGTCGTGGACGGCGTTGAGCAGGAAGCTCTCGCTGAAGTTCTGGGCGAAGAACGCGCACCGTACGACGGTGCGGGCGGGGAACGCCCGCGCGACCATCGCCTCGGCGCGCTGCGCCTCCGTCTCTCCCCGGCCGGAGAGCAGGACGAGGCGGCGGACGCCGGCGGCGCGGGCGACCTCGGCGAGACGCGTGACGGTCTCCGGCGCTCCGGGGACGGCGAGGTCGGGCGCGTACGCGACGTAGACCGCCTCGGCGCCGGCGAGCGCGGGGGCCCACGTCGCCTGGTCCTCCCAGTCGAACCGGGTGGTCCCTGGGCCGGCGCCGCGCGAGGTGCGGCGCACGGGCAGGCCGAGCGCGTCGAGGCGGTCGGCCACGCGGCGGCCGGACTTCCCCGTGGCGCCGAGGACCACGTACGCGCCCGGGCCGTCGGCGGGCACCGAGCGGGACGTCGTGGCGGGGTTCGGGATGGTGGCCTGCGCGGGCGTCGTGGTGGGGGCCGGTGTCGTCGTCATGGTCGTCTCCTGGGCTGCGGGGTGGATCCGGACGGGTTCCAGTCAAGCGACCCGCGTCGAGACGCTCCATCGTCGAACGGCTCGCGCGCATGCGCGATCGTCTTCCGAGTCGCCGACGCGCGGTCTACGCTCGCGTCATGGACGTCGTCGCCGGACTGCTCGACGGCCCGCGCGCGCGGGGCGCGTTCCTCCTGCGCAGCCACCTTCGGGCGCCGTGGGCCATGCGGATCGAGGACGAGGCGCCGCTGACGATCGTGCCGGTGCTGCGCGGGTCGGCGTGGGTCGGCCCCGGCGGCGGCGAGCAGGGGGTGCACGTCGGCGAGGGCGACGTCGTGCTGTTCCGCGGTCCCGAGCACTACGTGGTCGCCGACTCGCCGGCGACCGCGCCGCAGGTCGTCGTCGGCCCCGCGTCGGACATGTGCCGGGCCGTCGACGGCGGACCGTCGCCCATGACCGTGCTCGGCGTGCGCTCGTGGGGCAACGACCCCGACGGCGAGACGGTGATCGTCACCGGGACGTACCCGCTCGACGGCGAGGTCGGGCGCCGCATCCTGCGGGTGCTCCCCCAGCGCGTCGTGCTGCGTCGCGGCGACGTCGACGGCGCGCTCGTCGCGATGCTCGCGCGCGAGGTGGTGCACGACCTCCCGGGGCAGGAGGCGGTGCTCGACCGGCTGCTCGACCTGCTGCTCATCGCGTGCCTGCGCACGTGGCTGTCCCGGCCGGGCGCCCCGGGCTGGTACCGCGCCGACGCCGACCCCGTCGTGGGGGCGGCCCTGCGCCTCGTCCACCACGACCCGGCCCGCGCGTGGACGGTCGACGCGCTCGCCCGGGAGGTCGGTCTCTCGCGCGCGGCGTTCTCGCGACGGTTCACCGAGCTCGTCGGAGAGCCTCCCATGACCTACCTCACCGGGTGGCGCCTCGACCTCGCGGCGGACCTGCTGCTCCAGGACGGCGCGACCCTCGCGTCGGTCGCACGCGCCGTCGGGTACGGCACGCCGTTCGCGCTGAGCGCCGCGTTCAAGCGGGTGCGGGGCATGAGCCCGGCGGAGCACCGGGAGCGCGCCCGCGCCGCCTGACGCCGTCCTCCCGCCACCGCCGGCGGGCGACCCCCGGGATCAGCGGTCGACGGGCACGAGCTCCACGTCCCGCAGCGTGCCGTCGTCGACCGTCGCGGTCAGGTACGTGCACACCGGCTGGCGGCGGCGGTCCGTCGGCGAGCCGGGGTTGAGCAGCCGCAGCCCGCCGGGGGTGAGCGTGTCCCACGGGATGTGGCTGTGCCCGAAGACGAGCAGGTCCGTGTCCGGGTAGGCCGCGTCCGCGCGCCGCTCACGGCCGTCCTTGCCCCCGGTCTCGTGCACGACGGCGACGCGCAGTCCCTCGATCGTCGCGCGCGACACCTCCGGCAGCCGGGCGTGCAGGTCCGGCCCGTCGTTGTTGCCCGCCACGCCGACGAGCCGCGCCGCGCGGGCCTCGAGCGCGTCGAGCAGGTCCACGGTCACCCAGTCGCCCGCGTGGACGACGACGTCCGCGGCGTCGACCGCGCGCCACACCTGGTCCGGCAGCGCACGGGCCCGGGCGGGCACGTGGGTGTCGGCGAGCAGGAGCAGGCGGGTGGCCACGCGCCCACCCTAGGTCGCCGCCCCGGGACATGCTCCTGGCCGACGCGCGGTCGGACGCCTTGCGCCGACGGGTTCATGGGCGACGATGGACGGATGCCGCTCCCCCGCTGGGTCGCCCGGTCCAACAAGCACGTGCTCAACCCGCTCATGCTGCGCGTCGCCACCGGCGTCGGACCGATGGCCGTCGTGCGGCACGTCGGACGGCGCAGCGGACTGGACCGCCGCACGCCCGTCTTCGCGTTCGCGTACCGCGACGGGGGCCGCGTGCGCGTCGTCCTGGCCCTGACGTACGGGCCGGACGTCGACTGGGTCCGCAACGTCGACGCCGCGGGCTCGTTCGTCCTGGAGCGGCGCGGCGAGGAGTACGTCGTCGACGACGTACGGCGGGTCACGGGCGAGGACGGCGCACGCCTCGTCCCCGCGCCCGTGCGCGTCGCGCTGCGGCTCCTCGGCGTGGACGAGTTCCGCACCGGCCGGCTGCGCAGGAGCTGACGTGACGCTGCACGAGGGGGGCGCGCCGGAGGCTGCGCGCACGACGTCGCCGCTGCGGCTGCGCCCGGCACGGCCCGACGACGCCACGGCGCTGGGCGCGGTGGAGCACCGCTGCTGGACCGAGACCTACACCGACCTCCTGCCACCGGCGTCGTGGGAGGCCGCCGAGCCCGAGGCCGGCGCCGCCTGGTGGCACCGACGGCTGACCCGCCCGCCCCGGGGCGGGAGCATCGTGGTCGCCGAGGCGCACGGCGCGGTCGTCGGCTTCGCGATGTCGGGACGCCCGCACGTCGGCGCGCACGTCGCGCACCCGCCCGTGCGCGACCTCGAGCTCTACTCGCTCTACGTGCTCGCGGCCTGGCACGGGACCGGCGCGGGAGCCGCGCTGCTCGAGGCCGCCGTCCCGCCCGGGACGTCCGCGGAGCTCTGGGTCGCGGAGCGCAACGCCCGCGCCGTGGCCTTCTACCACCGGCACGGGTTCGCGGCCGACGGCACGCGCGAGGCGTCGGACCCGCGGTTCGGCGGCCTCGCCGAGATCCGTATGGTGCGCTGAGCCCGGCGCGCCCGGGCCTCCGTGAGGCTCGCCGGGGACGTGCCTGCGATGATGGCGGCATGGCACGCGACCTGTGGCTCACCGGCGACCCGGAGGCCGACCAGCTGCTGTCCAGCGACCCGTTCGCCCTGCTCGTCGGGATGCTGCTCGACCAGCAGGTGCAGATGGAGACGGCGTTCGCGGGTCCCGCGAAGATCGCCGGCCGCATGGGCGGGCTGGACGTGCGCCGGATCGCCGAGGCCGACCCCGAGGAGTTCTCGGCCATGGCCTCCACGCCGCCGTCGATCCACCGCTACCCCGGCTCGATGGCGGGCCGCGTGCAGGCGGTGGCGCGCGCCGTCGTCGACGACTACGACGGCGACGTGACGCGCCTGTGGACCGACCCCGCGCCGTCGGGCGACGCGCCCGACGGCGCACTCGTGCTGCGCCGGCTCAAGGCGCTGCCCGGCTTCGGGGAGCAGAAGGCCCGCATCTTCCTCGCGCTGCTCGGCAAGCAGTACGGCATGCAGCCCACCGGCTGGCGCGAGGCGGCCGGCGCGTACGGCGAGGAGGGGTCGCGACGCTCGATCGCGGACGTGACCGACCAGGGCTCGCTCGACGAGGTGCGGGCGACGAAGAAGGCGGCGAAGGCCGCGGCACGCGCGGCGAAGGGCTGAGGATGCAGGACTCGACGACCGGCACGACCGACCGGACCACCGACCAGACGGCCGAGCACGAGGAGCACTCCCGCGCAGGGACGTACTCCGTCCCGGGCAAGGAGTACACGCGCGACACCCGCTACATCGAGACGCGGGTCACCGCCGACGGGCGGGACGGGTTCCCCGTCGAGCCGGACCGGTACCGGCTCGTCGCGGCGCGCGCGTGCCCGTGGGCGAACCGGGCGATCATCGTGCGCCGCCTGCTCGGCCTGGAGGACGTGCTGTCGATGGGCCTCGCGGGGCCCGTGCACGACGAGCGCTCGTGGACCTTCGACCTCGACCCTGACGGCCGGGACCCCGTGCTGGGGATCGAGCGGCTGCAGGAGGCGTACTTCGCGCGCGACCCGCAGTACCCGCGCGGCATCACCGTCCCGGCCCTCGTCGACGTGACGACGGGCGCCGTCGTGACGAACGACTTCGCGCAGATCACGCTCGACCTGTCGACCGAGTGGGGCGCGTTCCACCGCGACGGCGCCCCGGACCTGCTGCCGGACGCCCACCGTGACGAGCTGGACGCGGTGATGCAGGACGTCTACACCGAGGTGAACAACGGCGTCTACCGGTGCGGCTTCGCCGGGTCGCAGCAGGCCTACGAGCGCGCCTACGACCGCCTGTGGCGCGCGCTCGACCGGCTCGAGGAGCGGCTCACGGACCGGCGGTACCTCGTCGGCGACACGATCACCGAGGCGGACGTGCGGCTCTTCACGACCCTCGTGCGGTTCGACGCGGTGTACCACGGGCACTTCAAGTGCAACCGGGAGAAGCTTACCGAGATGCCGGCGCTGTGGGCGTACGCGCGCGACGTGTTCCAGACGCCCGGCTTCGGCGACACCGTCGACTTCGTGCAGATCAAGCAGCACTACTACCGGGTGCACACGGACATCAACCCGTCCGGGATCGTGCCCGCAGGGCCGGATCTCGAGGGCTGGCTGAGCCCCCACGGACGCGAGGCCCTCGGTGGGCGCCCCTTCGGTGACGGCACGCCGCCCGGCCCGGTGCCCGACGCGGAGCGCGTACAGGCCGGGCACTCGCCGCTCGCGCCCTGAGCGCCCGCGCCCCGGGCCCTGGTGCGCCCTGGGCGCCGGCTCTACGCTGACCAGTGGCGGGCGGACCCGCCCGCCACCGGCTCGTCCCTGGAGGAACCGTGGCGCACGGCGACATCACGCACATCGACATCCCGGTCAGCGACACCGGCCGGGCCGCGACGTTCTACGAAGGGCTCTTCGGCTGGCAGATCGCCGAGGTGCCCGGCTACGAGGGCTACCCGATGTGGCAGGCCCCGAACAAGATCAGCGGCGGAGGGCTGGCTCCGCGCTCCGAGGACTTCACGCAGCCCCGCAGCTACGTCGAGGTCGACTCCATCGACGAGACGCTCGACAAGGTGCGCGAGGCCGGCGGCACCGTCGTCATGGAGCGCTCCGAGATCAGCCCCACGTCGTGGTGGGCCATCTTCACGGACCCGGACGGCAACCACGTCGGGCTCTACGAGGGCACGACCGACGGGGGCTGACGCTCCCTGCGTTCACCGCCCGTGCCACACCCGGCCGTCGGGGTCGTCGGCGCGGCGCGGGCGCAGCGCGTCCGGCGCCGGCCACGGCAGCGCGTACCGCTCGACGGGCGCGTCGACCGCCCCGAAGTCGTCGGTCTGGACGACGACGCCGTCGGGCGTGACCTCGACGATCCGCACCCGGACGGGCTCGTCGCCGGGACGCTCGAGCATCCACACGTCGGCCAGCCACGCCAGGCCCGTGTCCTCGAGCGCCTCCTCGGCGGCGAGCCAGTCGACCGGTCCGGTGACCTCTCGGCCGAGGAGCGACACCGCCACCCAGCTCTCGCCCTCGGGGCGGATCCAGCCCACGGGCTCGCGGTCGGCGGGGCGGCGGTGGGCGATCCAGTCGGCGGGCAGCATGCCGGCACGCTAGCCGCCGGAGCCTGCACGGGCGACCCCTTTCTGCCGGCGCCCCTCAGTGCGTGACGGGCTCGTTGCCCGAGCCCTCGCGGAAGCCCTCCTCGAAGCCCTCCCGGTACCCGTCGGCGACGCCGCGGGCGTACGCCTCGGCGCTGCCCTCGCGGAACAGGTCGTCCGCGGACGGGCGCACGAGGACGCGCGCCCCGGGGCCGTCGTCGGACCGCACGTGCCGGGCCAGCCCGCGCACGACCGCGACGGGCCGACCGTCGGCCTTGCCCCGCACGAGCTCGCTCGCCGACGCGACCTCGTCCGCGACCGCGGTGACGGTGACGGACAACGGCCGCCCGTGCGCGTCGACGCCGCCCCGCAGGTCGTCGGCCGTCGCGATCCCCGCGGCACCGATCGCGACGTCCACCAGGCCGTCGCGCCACGCCCGCCCCGTCGTGTCGGTCACGACGACCCCGAGCCGGTCGAGGCCGAAGCGGTCGCGCAGGGCGGCGCGCAGCGCACGCGCGGAGGCGTCCGGGTCGACCGGCAGGAGCAGCACGGTGCCCTCGGGCGTGTTGGACGCGTCGACGCCGGCCGCCGCCATGACGAGCCCGAGCCGGTTCTCGACGATCCGCAGGGGCGGGAGGCCGGGTCGGGGTCGCGACGCCACGACCCGCACCGTCTCGTCGGTGATCGCCTGCTCGCGGTCGTCCGCCGCGACGACGCGGCCCTCCGCCTTCGACACGACCTTGCTCGTCACGACGACCACGTCTCCCTCGGCGAGCGGGTCGCCGGAGGCGCTGGCGTCCTGGGCGAGCAGGTCGCCGACGAGCGCGGCGAGGTCGTCGCCGGGCCGCACCTCCCCCAGGCCCGACGGCGCCCACACCGCCAGGCGGGGCGCCGCCGCTCCGGTGCGCGGCGCGGAGCCGGGCCCGGGCACGCTCACCGGCTGAGCTTCGGCAGCACGTCGCGGCCGAAGACCTCGATCCACTCGCGCTGGTTGCGCCCCACGTTGTGGAGGTAGATGCGGTCGAAGCCGAGGTCGACGAACTTCTGGATGTACGCGCGGTGCTCGTCGGGGTCGGCCGAGATCACCATGCGGCCCTCGAAGTCCTCGGGACGCACGAGCTTGGCCATCTGCTCGAAGTCGTGCGGCGAGCGGATGTCGGCCTTGGGGAACTTCATCCCGCCGTTGGGCCACTCGGTCATCGCGTTCGCGAGCGCCTCCTCGTCGGTACCGGCCCAGGAGAGGTGCAGCTGGAGCACCTTCGGCATCGTCTGCGGGTCGCGCCCGGACTCGCGCACGCCGTCGTCGAACTTGCCGAACAGCATGGAGATCTTCTCCAGGGGCGCGCCCACCGTGATGAGGCCGTCGGCGTGCTTGCCCGCGCGCTTCGCGGTCACGGGCCCCGCCGTGGCCACGAGGATCTCCGGCGGGACCTCGGGCATGGTCCACAGCCGCGTGGACTCCATCTTGTAGAACGTCCCGGAGTGCTTGACGTCCTTGCCCGCCAGCGACGCGGCGAAGAGCTTCTTGATGACGTCGATCGCCTCGAACATGCGGTTGATGCGCTCCGGGGCCTCGGGCCAGTACCCGGCCACGACGTGCTCGTTGAGCGCCTCCCCCGAGCCGAGCCCCAGCCAGTGCCGGCCGGGGTACATGGCGGCGAGCGTCGCCGACGCCTGCGCGACCATCGCCGGGTGCCAGCGGAAGGTCGGGGCCGTGACCCCCGGGCCGAGGTCGCCGCGCGTGCGCTCGCCGAGCGCGGCCAGGACGTTCCAGACGAACGCCGACTGCCCCTGCGCCGGGACCCACGGCTGGAAGTGGTCCGCGGCCATGGTGCCGGAGAAGCCGTGCTCCTCGGCGTAGGCGGAGAGCGCGACCGCCTCCGTGGGGTGGAACTGCTCGAGCATGGCGGCGTAGCCGACGGTGAGGTCCGAGGCGGGTGAGGTCATGCCGTCGAGCCTAGTTCTCCGCGCGCACCGCGCCAGCGTGCCCGACGCCGTCGGCCGTCGCGGCCAGGTCCGGGTCCACGTCGAGGAGCCGCGCGACGCCGGCTCTGCCGGCCGTGCACCGGGGCGGCGCCTGAGCCGTCCCGGACCGCGGGACCGCGTCGCCGGGCGGCCCGGCGATCTGGGAAGATGGTGGACCATGAGCGACTTCCCGCACGGCGGGCCCGCGGAGCCGACCCGGACCCCGGACCTCGCCGCCCCGACCGCTGCCCCCGACAACGCCACCGCGCCCTCCCCGGCCGCCGACGTCGTCCGCGCGGTGGTCGCGGGAGTACCCGACCGCGTGAGCCTGGACGGGCTCGAGGCGACGTACGACGCGCGCTGGACCGAGCAGGGCACGTACGCGTTCGACCGCACGCGGACGCGCGAGCAGGTGTTCTCCATCGACACCCCGCCGCCCACCGTGTCGGGCTCGCTGCACGTCGGCCACGTCTTCTCGTACACGCACACCGACGTCGTCGCGCGCTACCAGCGCATGCGCGGGCTCGAGGTGTTCTACCCCATGGGCTGGGACGACAACGGCCTGCCCACCGAGCGCCGCGTGCAGAACTACTACGGCGTGCGGTGCGACCCGACGCTGCCCTACGTGGAGGGCTTCGAGCCCCCGCACGAGGGGATCGAGGACGGAGCGGGCAAGGCGCCGAAGCTCTCGGACCAGGTGCCGGTGAGCCGGCGCAACTTCATCGAGCTGTGCGAGCGCCTGACGGCCGAGGACGAGAAGCAGTTCGAGGCGCTGTGGCGCCGGCTCGGCCTCTCGGTCGACTGGGCGCAGCACTACCAGACGATCGACGCGCGCTCGCGCACGGCCGCCCAGCGCGCGTTCCTGCGCAACCTCGGGCGCGGCGAGGCCTACCAGGCCGAGGCTCCCGGACTGTGGGACGTGACGTTCCAGACGGCGGTGGCCCAGGCCGAGCTCGAGGCGCGCGACTACCCGGGCCACTTCCACAAGGTCGCGTTCCACCGCGTCGGCGCCGACGGCCAGGAGGCCACGGGCGAGGTCGTGCACATCGAGACCACCCGGCCCGAGCTGCTCCCCGCGTGCGTCGCGCTCGTCGCGCACCCGGACGACGAGCGGTACCAGCACCTCTTCGGCACCACCGTGCGCTCGCCGCTGTTCGACGTCGAGCTGCCCGTCCTCGCCCACCCGGCCGCCGAGCGCGACAAGGGCGCGGGCATCGCGATGTGCTGCACGTTCGGCGACCTGACGGACGTCCAGTGGTGGCGCGAGCTGCAGCTGCCGACGCGCTCGATCATCCAGCGCGACGGGCGCATCGTCCGCGAGACGCCGGAGTGGATCGTCTCCGCGCACGGTCGTGCCGCGTTCGAGGAGCTCGCCGGCAAGACGACGTTCTCGGCGCGGACCGCCGTCGTGGACGCGCTGCGCGCGTCCGGCGACCTCGAGGGCGAGCCCGTGGCGACGCAGCGCAAGGCGAACTTCTTCGAGAAGGGCGACAAGCCGCTCGAGATCGTCACGTCGCGGCAGTGGTACATCCGCAACGGCGGGCGCGACTGGACGACGGCCGACGGCGGTGCCCGCGACCTGCGCGGTGAGCTGCTCGAGCGGGGCAAGGAGCTCGACTTCCACCCCGACTTCATGCGCGTGCGCTACGAGAACTGGGTCGGGGGCCTCAACGGCGACTGGCTCGTCTCGCGCCAGCGCTTCTTCGGCGTGGCGATCCCGCTCTGGTACCCGGTGCTGCCCACCGGCGAGGTGGACCACGACCACCCGATCGTGCCGACCGAGGACGTGCTCCCGGTCGACCCGTCCTCCGACGTGCCGGTCGGCTACACCGAGGACCAGCGGGGCGAGCCCGGCGGGTTCGTCGGCGAGACCGACATCATGGACACGTGGGCGACGTCGTCGCTCACGCCGCAGATCGCGGGCGGCTGGGAGGTCGACCCCGACCTGTTCGAGCGCGTGTTCCCCATGGACCTGCGCCCCCAGGGCCAGGACATCATCCGCACGTGGCTGTTCTCGACCGTCGTGCGCTCGCACCTCGAGTTCGGCTCGCTGCCGTGGAAGAACGCCGCGATCTCGGGCTGGATCCTCGACCCCGACCGCAAGAAGATGTCGAAGTCCAAGGGCAACGTCGTCACGCCCATGGGCCTGCTCGAGGAGCACGGCTCGGACGCGGTGCGGTACTGGGCGGCGTCCGCCCGCCTCGGCACGGACGCGGCGTTCGAGGTCGGCCAGATGAAGATCGGCCGCCGTCTCGCGATCAAGATCCTCAACGCCTCGAAGTTCGCGCTGTCGTTCGGCGCCGACCCCGAGGCGGGCGAGGGCGCGAGCCACACGATCGTGCTCGACCCGGCCCTCGTCACCGAGACGCTGGACCGCGCGATGCTCGCGGGCCTCGCCGACGTGGTCGCCCGCGCGACGGACGCGTTCGAGGCGTACGACCACACGCGCGCGCTCGAGCTCACCGAGACGTTCTTCTGGACGTTCTGCGACGACTACCTCGAGCTCGTCAAGGACCGTGCCTACGGTGCGGGCGCCGCGGCCGCCGAGGTGTCCGCGGAGACAGCCTCGGCGCGCGTCGCGCTCGCGATCGCGCTCGACACGCTCCTGCGCCTGTTCGCGCCCTTCGTGCCGTTCGCGACGGAGGAGGTGTGGTCCTGGTGGCGCGCGTCCGAGGGCTCGATCCACCGCGCCTCGTGGCCGACGCCCGACGTCGCGCGCTCGGCGGCCCAGGGGGCCGACCCGGCCGTGCTCGCCGCCGCCGGCCACGCGCTCGCCGCACTGCGCAAGATCAAGTCGGAGGCGAAGGTGTCGATGCGCACGCCGATCCTCGCGGCGACCGTCGCGGTCCCCGCCGCGTCGCTCGCCGGCGTCGAGGCCGCCGTCGTCGACGTCCGCAACGGCGGGCGCGTCACCGGGTCGCTCGACCTCGTCGAGGCGACCGAGGGTCAGGGCGACGCAGCGGTCCAGGGCGGGATCGTCGTCGTCTCCTCCGAGCTCGGCGAGCCGGAGCAGCGCCGCAAGGGCTGAGACCTCGTGCAGCACGACGCCCTCCCCGCGATGCGGGGAGGGCGTCGTCGTACCTGGGGGTGCCGGGTCAGATGACCTCGCCGCGCAGGCGCGAGTCGTCGCCGGACATGGTCGCCGCCACCTCCTTGGGCGTGCCCTCGTCCGACCAGCGCAGGGTCGCGCCGACGCCTCCGATCAGCTCGACGCTGCCGTCGGGGGCGAACGTCACGCCCGCGTCCTGGCCGATCGCGGCGCGCACGAGCGCGATGGGCGCCGGCAGCTCCTCGAGCCCCTCGCTCACGCCGAGCGCCTCGAGCTCTGACCGCGAGGCGGCGATGTGCATGGGGCTCGGCCCGATCCACAGCGTGCGGCCGTCGGGGCTCGTGTCCTGGGCGTACGCGTCGGCGAGGATGAGCTCTTCCACCTGGCCTCGCGACAGGACCGTCACGACGTCGTCGACCGACGTCACGGCGCCGGACTCGCGTCCCTGCTCCTGCCGGAACTCGGCGAGCACCTTCTCACGGCGCCGCTCCCGGAAGCTGTCGAGCGCGTCGGAGACGTGCTCCTCGAACGCGGCCTCCTGGATGCCGGCGGCACGGCCGCCACCCGGCACCTCGACGACGATCTCCTCGACTGCCCGGCCCAGCGCGCGACGCACGAGCGGCACGGAGCGCACGTCGCCCGTGAGCAGCACGACCTCGGGACGGTGCTCGCCGACCTGGCGCTCGAGCTCCGCCGCGACGGTCTCCGCGTTGCGCTCCCAGGAGTCCTCGGCGCGGGTCTCGACACGGCGCTGCCCCCAGCCGCCGGCGCTCACCTTGTTGATGACGTCGTGGTCGCCCTGGACCGTCTCCGTCTCCGCCGAGGTCACGTAGCCGGCAGCGTCGGACCACACCATGTCGGCGCCCGTCCGGTCGACCGCGACGCGCACGTGACGCACCGCCTCGTCGCCCGCGCGAGCCGCCTGCAGCAGCGCGGGCACCTGGTCCCAGCGGCCCTGGGTCATCGCCGGCGGTTCCTGCAGGACCCTGTCGACGAGGACCCCGTCCTCGTCCGCGATCAGCACCCGCCCGTGGGGTCCGGCCACCCGCGTCGGCCGCAGCGCCACCTCCTCGAGCGCGTCGAGCACCGAGTCGGGAGCGCCCTGCTGGTGCAGCTCGCGGCGCACGCCCTTCCACCGGTTCTCCACCTCGCGGTACCCCACCTCGTTGGCCCTCGTCGCGTCGATGTAGACGGTGGCGAACGGGCCCGGGTGGCCGAGCAGGGGCTTGAGCCAGTCGATCTTCATGCGAACACCTCAGTCGGATCGGGAGCGGGTGCCGCCACGGCGTCGATCGGACGACCGCGACGTCCCCCTAGCCTGTGTCCGATCCCGCGGTCTCGCCACCGCGGACCGTGCCCGGTCGTCGGCGGGAGTCCCGGCGACGACGGGCGCTCAGCCGTACGTGTCGAGCACCGGCGCGGAGCCGCCGCGGGCGCGGAGCTCGTCCGCGATGGAGCGATGGTGCCGGATGACCTCTCCGACGATGAACTCGCGGAACGCCTCGGCGAAGTCCGGGTCGAGCCCGGCGCTCGACGCGATGCCCGTGAGCCGCTCGATCTGCTGCCGGTCCCGTGCCGGGTCGGCGGGAGGCAGCCCGCCCGCCGCCTTGAGCTCCCCGACGCGGCGCGTGAACTTGAACCGCTCGGCGAGCAGGTGCACGAGAGCGGCGTCGATGTTGTCGATGCTCTCGCGCAGGGTGAGGATCTCGGGCGGCAGGTCGCCGGGCACGCCCGTCGCCGCGGGTCCCTGGGGTGTGGTCGTCACCGTCCGATCGTAGGCGCCGCGACCGTCCGCCGGGGTGCGCGCGGAACGCGGTACCGCTCGTCCGGGGTGCGCGCGGAACGCGGTACCGCTCGTCCGGGGTAAAGTGCACGCCGTCCCGACCGTCCACTCACCGGAGAGCCCTTCATGACGGACCACGCGTCGCCGAGCCTCGTCGAGGTCTCTCCCCGGGCGACGATCAGCACCCTCCTCACCGACCGCGTCGAGCGGGGCGCCTCCGCGACGATGATCGAGCGCCGGGACGCCTCCGGCACCGGGTGGACCCCGATGACGGCGCAGGACTTCTCCGACGACGTCCTGGCCGTCGCACGCGGGCTCGTCGCCCGCGGCGTCGCGGCCGGCGACCACGTCGCGATCATGGCCCGCACGCGCTACGAGTGGACCCTGCTCGACTTCGCCCTCTGGGCGGTCGGCGCGGTGCCCGTCCCGGTGTACGAGACGTCCTCGCCGGACCAGGTGCACTGGATCTGCTCGGACGCCGACGTGCGCCTCGCCCTCGTCGAGACCGCGGACCACGCCGCGACGCTGGCCGAGGTGCGGGACCGCCTCCCCGCGCTCGCCGACGTGCTGGTGATCGACGACGGCGCGGTCGACGCGCTGCGCGCCGCGGCCACCGCCGTCCCCGCCGAGGAGATCGACCGGCGACGGGCGGCGCAGCGGGCGGACGACCTCGCGACGATCATCTACACCTCCGGCTCGACAGGGCGCCCCAAGGGCGTCGAGCTCACGCACCGCAACTTCGTCCACCTCGCGCTCAACGGGCGCGCCGGCCTCGCCGAGATCCTGGACTCCCCCGGGGCGCGGACCCTCCTGTTCCTCCCGCTCGCGCACGTGTTCGCCCGGCTCATCCAGGTCGTCGTGGTCGCGGCGGACTCCGTCCTCGCGCACAGCGCCGACACGAAGAACCTGGTCGCCGACCTCGGCTCCTTCCGGCCCACCTTCCTGCTCGCCGTGCCGCGCGTGTTCGAGAAGGTCTACAACGGCGCGGAGCAGAAGGCGCGCGCGAGCGGCAAGGCCAAGCCGTTCCACTGGGCGGCGAAGGTCGCCATCGCGTACTCCCGTGCCCTCGACACGCCCCGCGGACCGTCGCTCGCCCTGCGCGTCCAGCACGCGCTCGCCGACCGCCTCGTCTACCGCACGCTGCGCGGCGCGATGGGCGGCCGCCTCACGCACTCGATCTCCGGCGGCGCCCCGCTCGGCGAGCGGCTGGGGCACTTCTTCCGCGGCGTGGGGCTGCGCATCCTCGAGGGCTACGGGCTCACGGAGACGACCGCGCCCACCGCGGTCAACCTGCCCGGGCTGACGAAGATCGGGACGGTAGGGCCGGCGTTCCCGGGCACCGCCCTGCGGACCGACGCCGACGGCGAGCTCCTCGTCCGGGGCGACCACGTGTTCCGCGGCTACCGCAACCGCCCCGACCTCACGGCCGAAGCGCTCGAGGACGGCTGGTTCCGCACCGGCGACCTGGGCTCGTTCGACGAGGACGGGTACCTGCGGATCACGGGGCGCAAAAAGGAGATCATCGTGACCGCCGGCGGCAAGAACGTCGCACCGGCCGTCCTCGAGGACCGGCTGCGCGCGCACCCGCTCGTGAGCCAGGTCGTCGTGGTGGGCGACCACCGGCCCTTCATCGGCGCGCTCGTCACGCTCGACGCCGAGATGCTCCCGGGCTGGCTGTCCTCGCACGGCCTGCCCGCGATGGACGTCGAGACCGCCGCGGACCACCCCGACGTCCTCGCCGCGCTCGACCGCGCCGTCGAGCGCGCCAACGAGGCGGTCTCCCGCGCGGAGTCGATCCGCAAGATCACGGTCCTGACGACCGACCTCACCGAGGACAACGGCTACCTCACGCCGTCCCTCAAGGTGAAGCGAGCAGCCGTCGTCGCGGACTTCGCCTCCACGATCGACGACCTCTACGGCAGCCCGGTCACGACCGACGCCTGACCGCCGCCGGTGACCATGCACCTGCTCGCCGTCGACCACGACCTCGGGTCAACCACGACCTCGGTGCCGTGATCGCAAGCAGAACGACACCGACGTCGTGCTGGGCGCGGACGGGTCAGGCGGACTTCTCGCGCGGCGTGCGGGAGCGGGCGGCGGTGGTGGTGGTGCGCGGCACCAGGGTCGGGTTGACGTTGTCGAGCACGACCTCGCGGGTGATCACGACCTTCTCCACGTCATCACGGGACGGCACGTCGAACATGACCTGCTGCAGCACCTCCTCCATGATCGCGCGCAGCCCCCGGGCCCCGGTCCCGCGCAGCAGCGCCTGCTCGGCCACCGCCTCCACCGCGGTCTCGGTGAACTCCAGCTCCACCCCGTCGATCGCGAACATCCGCTGGTACTGACGCACCAGCGCGTTCTTCGGCTGCGTCAGGATCCGCACCAACGCGTCACGGTCCAACGCCCCCACCGACGCGATCACCGGCAGACGCCCGATGAACTCCGGGATCAACCCGTACCGGTGCAGGTCCTCGGGCAGCACCTGCGCGAACAGGTCCTCCCCCGCCCCCGTGTCGATCGGCGCCCCGAACCCCACACCCCGCTTGCGCGCCCGCGCCGCCACGATGTCGTCCAACCCCGCGAACGCCCCCGCCACGATGAACAGCACGTTCGAGGTGTCGACCTGGATGAACTCCTGGTGCGGGTGCTTGCGCCCACCCTGCGGCGGCACCGACGCACTGGTGCCCTCGATGATCTTCAGCAACGCCTGCTGCACACCCTCACCCGAGACGTCCCGCGTGATCGAGGGGTTCTCCGCCTTGCGCGCCACCTTGTCGATCTCGTCGATGTAGATGATGCCCTGCTCGGCCTTCTTCACGTCGAAGTCCGCCGCCTGCACCAGCTTCAGCAGGATGTTCTCCACGTCCTCACCGACGTACCCCGCCTCCGTCAACGCCGTCGCGTCCGCGATCGCGAACGGCACGTTCAACATCCGCGCCAACGTCTGCGCCAGATACGTCTTACCCGTCCCCGTCGGACCGATCAGCAAGATGTTCGACTTCGCCAGCTCGACGTGGTCGCCGTCCTCGGAGCTCGACGGCTTCGTCGACTCGCCCGCCTGGACGCGCTTGTAGTGGTTGTAGACCGCGACGGCGAGCGCGCGCTTCGCCGGGTCCTGACCGATGACGTACTGCCCGAGGAACTCGAAGATCTCCCGCGGCTTCGGCAGCTCGACGAGCCCCAGCTCGGTGGCCTCGGCGAGCTCCTCCTCGATGATCTCGTTGCAGAGGTCGATGCACTCGTCGCAGATGTACACGCCGGGGCCCGCGATGAGCTTCTTGACCTGCTTCTGCGACTTCCCGCAGAACGAGCACTTCAGCAGGTCAGCGCCGTCCGAGATACGAGCCACGTAGCGTCTCCTTGTCCGGGTGACCGGGCGTCCCTCCGCCCGGCACAGGCCCGCCGTCCACGTCGCAGCAGGTCCTTCGTCCCATTCCACACCACGGGGACCCCGTTGTCAGGTGGGCTCCCCGGTGTCGGTGCACATCCGCCGCGATCGATGCCGTTCCGTGTCCGAGGACGACGCGCCGCCGCGTCCCGAGGGATGCGGCGGCGCGACGAGGACGCGCGATCAGGGCGTGTTGACCGCCACGGCCTTGCGGCTCTCGAGGACCTGGTCGACGAGGCCGTACTCCTTCGCCTGCTCGGCGGTGAGGATCTTGTCGCGCTCGATGTCCTGACGGACCTGCTCGATCGGGTTGCCCGAGTGCAGCGCGAGCGTGTCCTCGAGCCACTCGCGCATCCGGATCAGCTCGTTCGCGTGGATCTCGATGTCGGACGCCTGCGCGTAGCCGCCGCCCTCCATCGCGGGCTGGTGGATGAGCACGCGCGCGTTGGGCAGGGCGAGACGCTTGCCCGGCTGCCCCGCGGCGAGCAGCACCGCCGCCGCCGACGCCGCCTGCCCGAGGCAGACCGTCTGGATCTGCGGCTTGATGTACTGCATCGTGTCGTAGAGCGCGGTCATCGCGGTGAACGACCCGCCCGGCGAGTTGATGTAGAGGATGACGTCGCGGTCCGGGTCCTGGCTCTCGAGCACGAGCAGCTGGGCCATGACGTCGTCCGCGGACGCGTCGTCGACCTGGACACCCAGGAAGATGATGCGGTCCTCGAACAGCTTGGTGTACGGGTCCTGGCGCTTGAAGCCGTACGCCGTGCGCTCCTCGAACTGCGGGAGCACGTAGCGGGCCGACGGCGCGCCGCCGGGCAGGGCGACGCCGCCGGGGCGCGCCGCCGGGCCGGCGAGGCGCTGCGCGGTGGACAGGTACTGGGACTCGGCGCTGAAGCTCACGGGTTCTCCTCGGGTGAAGTCTGGGTCCGGGTGCGGGTCAGGAGGCCGTGGTGCCGCCGCCGCCGGTCACCGACGACGCGTTCGTGACGACGTGGTCGACGAAGCCGTACTCCTTCGCCTCCTCGGCCGTGAACCAGTTGTCCCGGTCGTTGTCCTTGATGATCTGCTCCAGCGACTGGCCGGTCTGCTCGGCGGTCAGCTCCGAGAGCACCCGCTTCATGTGCATGATGAGCTGCGCGTTGATCCGCACGTCCGTCGCCGTGCCGCCGATGCCGCCGGACGGCTGGTGCATCATCACGCGGGCGTGGGGCGTGGCGTACCGCTTGCCCTTGGTGCCCGAGGAGAGCAGGAACTGCCCCATCGAGGCAGCCATGCCCATCGCGATGGTCGCGACGTCCGGCTGGATGTACTGCATGGTGTCGTAGATCGCCATGCCGGCCGTGATCGACCCGCCGGGCGAGTTGATGTACAGCCAGATGTCCTTCTCCGGGTCCTCCGCGGCGAGCAGCATCATCTGCGCGCAGATGGCGTTCGCGTTCTCGTCGCGCACCTCCGACCCGAGCCAGATGATGCGCTCCTTGAGGAGCCGGTTGTAGATGGAGTCGTTGAGGCCGAAGCCCGGGCCCTCGGTGCGTGCCACCGGGCCGGTCGCGTCGGACGGCAGGTACAGCTCGTTCACTTCCATCTCCTTCGTCGCTCCCGCGGGTCGCACCCGCCTGCGCTGCTCTGGCCGGGTCCGGTCCGGGGACCTGCGTTCCAGCCGTGCTGCAGTGACCCTAACGCGGGCCACCCCGGCCGTTCGTCCTGATGCGGCGCGTTTTCGCTGTCGGCGCATACGGCGCCGACGCACGTCCGCGCGGGCCTCGCGGACGACGACGGCCCGCACCCTCGCGCGGAGGGTGCGGGCCGTCGTGACGGGCCGGTCAGGCCTTGGTGCTCTCGTCCGCCGGGTCCTCGACGGGGGTGTCGGCGGCGGCGTCGCCGGAGTCGTCGACGAGCGCCTCCTCGACGGGCTCGGCCGGTGCGTCCGCGGGCTCCTCGCCGGCCGCGTCCTCCTCGTCCGAGCCGATGAACTCGGTGAGGTCGACGACGTTGCCGGCGGAGTCCTTGACCTCGACCTGGCGCAGCGCGACGGCGAGCGACTTCGAGCGCGCGACCTCGCCGACCATCGCCGGGATCTGGCCGCCCTGGTCGAGCGACTGGATGAACTGGTTCGGGTCCATCCCGTACTGGCGCGAGGCCTGCACGAGGTACTCGAGCAGCTCCTCCTGCGCGACCTTGACCTCGAGGCGCTCCGCGAGCGTGTCGAGCAGGATCTGGTTGCGGATGGCGGTCGTCGCCTCCTCGGTCACCTCGGCACGGTGCTCGTCGTCCTCGAGACGCCCCTCCGACTCCAGGTGGCGGTGCACCTCGGCCTCGACGACACCGCTGGGGACCGGGACCTCGACGGCGCTCGAGAGCGCCTCCAGCAGGGCGTCGCGCGCGGCGACGGCCTGGTTCGACGTCTTCGTGCTCGCGACCTGCTCGCGCAGGTCCGCCTTCAGCTCGTCCAGCGTGTCGAACTCGGACGCGAGCTGCGCGAACTCGTCGTCCGCCTCGGGCAGGTCGCGCTGCTTGACGGTCGTCGCGGTGACGGTGACCTCCGCCGCCCTGCCCTCGTGCTCGCCGCCCGCGAGCGGCGCGGAGAACGTCGTCGTCTCGTCGGCGGACAGGCCCGTGAGCGCCTCGTCGAGGCCCTCGAGCATGTTGCCCGAGCCGATCTGGTAGCTGACGCCGGAGACCGAGTCGACCTCCTCGCCGTCGATGACGGCCTTGAGGTCGATGACGACGAAGTCGCCCTCGGCGGCGGGGCGGTCGACGCCGACCAGCGTGCCGAACCGCTCGCGGAGCGCGTCGAGGCGCTCGGAGACGTCCTCGTCGCTGACCTCGGCGGCGTCGACGGTGATGTCCAGCGACCCGATCTCGGGGAGCTCGATCTCCGGGCGGACCTCGACCTCGGCGGTGAACACCAGCTGGCCCTCGCCGGCCTTCGCGGGGATCTCCGTGACCTCGACCTCGGGCTGGCCGAGCGGGCGCAGGCTCTCCTCCGAGGCGGCCTGGCGGTAGAAGCCGGACAGCGCGTCGTTGACGGCGTGCTCGACGACGGCGCCCCAGCCGACGCGCTGGTCGATGATGCGGGGCGGGACCTTGCCCTTGCGGAAGCCGGGGATGTTCACCTGCTCCGCGATGTGCTTGTAGGCGTGGTCGATGCTCGGCTGGAGCTCGTCGTACCCCACTTCGACGGTCAGCTTGACCTTGGTGGGGTCCAGGGTCTCGACGGCGCTCTTCACTTCGATGATCTCCAACTGATCGGGGCGGGCCGGGTGCGGCAACGGGGACGAGCTGCGTGCGCCGCGCGAGGGTACGGACCACCGCGGGACGTACGGGCAACCCGTCAAGCCTACGCCACCGGGACAACGCCGGTCGGCTCACGGCGGAGATGTCGGGGTGACAGGATTTGAACCTGCGACCTTCCGCTCCCAAAGCGGACGCGCTACCAACCTGCGCCACACCCCGTCCACCCGTCACGTCGGGCGGGCACCGGTCAGTGTACTGGTGCGCGCGGGAGCGGTCGGCGCCGTTTGCTAAGGTTGCGCCGCAGGTCGCGGCGCGCGCCTCGATCGCCCTCACGTGGCCGACACCTCGTGGCAGAACGGGCGAGGGCGTCGGCGCGGGCCCTCGCGGGCGTAGCTCAATGGTAGAGCCCCAGTCTTCCAAACTGGCTACGCGGGTTCGATTCCCGTCGCCCGCTCCACCTCCACGAGGGGCGCCTCGCCGATGTCGGCGCGGCGCCCCTCGCCGTCCGCGGCACGGACGCCGTTGCAGGCCCGTGACCGGGACGGATACGCTCGGCAGCACGACGCCCTCCGCCGCGGCCCTCACCGGACCGCCGACCGGGCGCCGCCGACCAGGAGGAGCGAGGAATGACCGCGAGCGCCGCGCGTCCCGCACCGCTCGGCCGCGCCCTCGCGCGGACCTCCTGTCGTCGCTGTCCCGGCTGTCGCTGACGACCGCCCCTGCCGCGCCCGCACCGGCGCACGCCCCCTCGTCCGGCACGCCGGGCGCGCGGGCGCACCCGGGCTGCGGGACGCTGGCCCCGGACCTCGTCCGGCCCCCCGCTCCCCCGCACCGAACCCCGTTGTTCCCGGCTCGTCCGAGCCCTCGACAGAAGAGGAAGCCATGGCACGCATCTACGACGACGTCACGAAGCTCGTCGGCAGCACCCCGCTCGTCCGCCTGAACAAGCTCACCGAGGGCGCGGGCGCGACCGTCGTCGGCAAGCTCGAGTTCTACAACCCCGCCAACTCGGTCAAGGACCGCATCGGCGTCGCGATCGTCGACGCCGCCGAGGCGTCCGGCGAGCTGAAGCCGGGCGGCACGATCGTCGAGGCGACGTCGGGCAACACGGGGATCGCCCTCGCGATGGTCGGCGCGGCGCGCGGCTACGACGTCGTGCTGACGATGCCGGAGACCATGTCGAAGGAGCGCCGCGCGCTGCTGCGCGCCTTCGGCGCCGAGCTGATCCTGACCCCCGGGTCGGAGGGCATGAAGGGCGCGGTGAACAAGGCCGACGAGGTCGTCGCCGAGCGCGAGGGCGCGATCCTGGCCCGGCAGTTCGCCAACGAGGCCAACCCGGAGATCCACCGCCGCACGACGGCCGAGGAGATCTGGGCGGACACCGACGGCGGGGTCGACATCGTCGTCGCCGGGATCGGCACGGGCGGCACCATCACCGGCGTGGGCCAGGTCCTCAAGGAGCGCAAGCCCGGCGTGCAGATCGTCGCGGTCGAGCCCGAGGAGTCGGCCATCCTCAACGGGGGCGCGCCGGGACCGCACAAGATCCAGGGCATCGGCGCGAACTTCGTCCCGGAGATCCTCGACACGTCGGTCTACGACGAGGTCATCGACGTGAACGCGGAGACGGCGGTCGAGTACGCGCGGCGCGCGGCGAAGGAGGAGGGCCTGCTCGTCGGCATCTCCTCCGGTGCGGCGATCGCGGCGGCGCTCGAGCTCGCGAAGCGGCCGGAGAACGCGGGCAAGCTCATCGTGACGATCATCCCGTCGTTCGGCGAGCGCTACCTGTCGTCGGTGCTCTACGCCGACCTGCTGGACTGACGTTGTCCGCACCGTCGACGCGTGGCGGCGGGCCCGGGAAGCTGTCCCGGGTCCGCCGCTTCCTGCGCGTGCTGGAGGAGGACCTGGAGGCGGCCCGACGGCGGGACCCGGCCGCCCGCAGCCGCCTCGAGGTCGCGCTCGCGTACCCGGGCGTGCACGCGGTCTGGGCCTACCGCCTCGCGCACCGCATGTGGCGCGAGCCGGTGCTGCGCCTGCCCGCACGGCTCGTGTCGCAGCTCGCGCGCGCGCTGACGGGCGTGGAGATCCACCCGGGTGCCCGCATCGGCCGGCGCCTGTTCATCGACCACGGGATGGGCGTCGTCGTCGGAGAGACCGCGGAGGTGGGTGACGACGTCGTCCTCTTCCACACCTCGACGCTCGGCGGACGCTCGATGCGCCGGGGCAAGCGGCACCCCACCCTCGGCGACCGCGTGGTGGTCGGGGCCGGCGCGAAGATCCTCGGCCCGGTGTGGGTCGGCGACGACGTCCAGGTCGGGGCCAACGCGGTGGTCGTCAAGGACGTCCCCGCGGGCGCCGTCGCGGTGGGCGTCCCGGCACGCGTCCGGGTCCCGGACGCGGCACCCGCGGGGCGCACGACGGTGGAGGACCCGTCGCTCCTCATCGAGTACGTGATCTGAGTCGAGTACTGGTCCGAGTCGAGCACGTGGTCCGAGGCGCAGGGGCTTCCGCTAGGGTGGGTCCGCGCGGTACCCAGGACGCGGCGTCTCGGACATCTCCGGGGCCGGCGTCCGCCCGGTGCCCCGCGTCCACCCGTCCCTCGACGACGAGGAGTCACCGTGCGTCTCGGCATCCACACCGGCTACTGGTCCGCGGGCCCGCCCGAGGGCGTGCAGGAGGCGGTGGTCGCCGCCGACCGGTTGGGCGTCGACTCGGTGTGGACGGCGGAGGCCTACGGGTCCGACGCGTTCAGCCCGCTCGCGTGGTGGGGGTCGCGCACCTCGCGCGTCCGGCTCGGCACCGCGGTGGCCCAGCTGTCCGCGCGCACGCCCACGGCCACCGCGATGGCGGCGCTGACGATGGACCACCTGTCCGGGGGTCGCTTCGTGCTGGGCCTCGGCGTGTCCGGTCCGCAGGTCGTCGAGGGCTGGTACGGCCAGCCGTACGCGCGCCCGCTGGCCCGCACGCGCGAGTACGTCGACGTCGTGCGGCAGGTCCTCGCGCGCGAGGCCCCGGTCACGAGCCGCGGACCGCACTACCCCCTCCCCCTGCCGGACGGCGAGGGCACCGGTCTCGGCAAGGCGCTCCGCTCGACGGTCCATCCCCTGCGCGCCGACCTGCCCGTCCACCTCGCCGCGGAGGGGCCGAAGAACATCGCGCTCGCCGCGGAGATCGCCGACGGCTGGCTCCCCCTCTTCTACTCCCCCCGCATGGACGGCACGTTCCGCGAGCTCCTCGCGGACGGCTTCGCGCGGCGCTCCCCCGAGCGGTCCCCGGAGACCGCGTTCGAGGTGAGCGCGACCGTCCCCGTCGTCGTCGACGAGCACGTCGAGCGCGCCGCGGACCGCGTGCGCCCGTTCCTCGCGCTCTACGTCGGCGGCATGGGCGCCAAGGGCGCCAACTTCCACCGCGACGCGCTGGACCGGCTCGGCTACGCCGACGCGTGCGACGAGATCCAGGCGCACTACCTCGCCGGCCGCAAGGACCTGGCCGCAGCGGCCGTGCCGACCGCGATGGTCGAGGACGTCGCCCTCGTCGGCCCGGCGGAGAAGATCGCGCGCGACCTCGAGGCGTGGCGCTCGACCGCGGTGACGACGATCCTCGTGCAGGGCGACGCCACGGCCGTCCGCACGCTCGCGGCACTCCTGCCCGTCGGCGACGCGACCGCTCCGGCCTGACCCCGCGCGACCGGTTCCCCCGGGCCGTCGCGACCGAGCGGTCCCGGCAGGCGGTCAGTCGGCCTCCGGGAACCACACCGCCCGGCGCAGGTCGACGCGGCGCCCGTCGCGCGTGAGCGGGCAGCCCTCCGCACGCAGCTCGGTGAGCGCGGCGTCCAGGTGGTGCGCGGGCGGCGAGCCGGCCGCGTTGACGACGCGCCACCACGGGACGGGCGCGCCGTCGTCGTCGACCCCGGACGAGCCGGCCAGCACCGCGCCCACCTGGCGCGGCCCGCCACGGTGCAGCGACTCCGCCACGACCTCCGCGACGAGGCCGTACGTCATGGCGCGGGCGGCCGGGATGCGGCGCACGAGCGCGAGCACCGCAGCCGCGTACTCCGCGGCGGGCGAGAGCGCTCCGGGGTGCTGCACGCGCGTCCCCGGGGTTTCGTCGGGCTGCGACAGGTCCACGCCGAGCACTCTACGGAGGTGGCGAAATCCCTGGCGCGGGCGGGCGCCGCCCGTGAGGATCGGCGCATGAGCCACGACCGGACGACCGCGACCCTCCCCCGGGGGTACGCCTTCACCGACCTCGGTCCCGACGACCTGCGCGACGTCCTCGAGCTGGACACGTGGGCGTTCCCGATGCCCGCGGACGTCGACGACCTCGTCGAGCTGCCGTCGCCGCTGACCTGGTCGCGCACCGGGGGCGTCGTGCGCGAGGTCACGGACGAGAGCGCGGAGCCCCTCGACGGCGCGCTCCCCGTGCGGCGCGAGCTCGTCGGGATGCACGCGTCCTACCCGTTCGCGCGCTTCCCCGTCCCCGGCGCCACGACGCCCGTGGCGGGACTGACCTGGGTGGGCGTGCACCCGGCGCACCGACGCCGCAGGCTGCTCAGCGCGATGATCGACCGCCACCTCGCGGACTGCCGCGAGCGCGGGGAGGCGGTCTCGGCGCTCTTCGCCGCCGAGGCGGGGATCTACGGTCGCTTCGGGTACGGCCACGCGGCGGACGACCTGCGCGTGACCGTGCCCCGCGGCGCCGCGCTGCGCGACGTCCCGGGCGCCGAACGGCACACCGTCCGCGTCGAGCGCGCGTCCCGCGAGCGCCACGGCGACCTCGTCGCGGCGCTCCACGAGCGTGCCGGCGCCGACCCCACCGGGCGCGGGCCCGGGACGGTCGTCAACCGGCCGGGCTGGGCCACGCGCGAGACGGACGCGCTCGACGCGTCCTTCTGGGCGGACGCCCCCGCGTTCCGCAAGGGGCGCGAGGCGCTGCGCATCGCGATCGTCGAGCTCGACGGCGAGCCGCGCGGGTACGCACGCTTCCGGCGCAGCCTCGCGTGGGAGACGCAGGGTCCGCGCGGCACGGTGTCGACGGGCGAGGTCGTCGCGCTCGACCCGGCCGCGGCGCGCGCGCTCTGGGGAGTTCTCACGGACCTCGACCTGTCCCACGAGGTCACGCCGTTCATGATCCCCGCCGACGACGCGCTCACCCATCTGCTCGTGGACCCGCGCTCCGCGTCACCGCGGCTCGCGGACAACCTGTGGGTGCGCGTCGTCGACGTCCCCGCGGCCCTCGCCGCCCGGCGGTACGCGGCGGACGTCGACGTCGTCCTCCACGTGCACGACGCGCGCGTGCCCGCCAACGAGGGGCGCTGGCGCGTGCGCGCCGCCGCGTTCGGCGAGGCGTGGGCCGGCCGCACCGACGACCCGGCCGACCTGACGCTCGACGTGCGCGAGCTCGGCGCGGCGTACCTCGGCGGCGTCACGCTCGCGTCGCTCGCCGCGGCCGGGTTCGTCGCCGAGCACGCCCCGGGCACGCTCGCGGCCGCGAGCGCGGCGTTCGCGTGGCCGGTCGCGCCGGTGTGCAGCTGGGTCTTCTGACGCGCGTGCCGGGCCCGGCGGGGCACCGTCAGACCTGGCACACCCCGCACCGGTAGAGGTTGCGTCCCGCGAGCTCCTGGTGGAGCACGGGGGTGCCGCACACGCGGCACGGCAGCCCGTCGCGGTGGTAGACGTAGAACGCCTCGTCGGCCGGGACCCCGCCCGGCGCGCCGTCGGCGTTCTGCCGCACGCGCGCCCGGCGGCGCCCCGGGTCCGCCGGGACGTCGAGAGCGCCGCCCGCGCCGCGGTCCTGGGGCCGTGTCGTGACGATCGCGCCCGTGCGCGTGCCGTCGCGCATGAGGGCCACCAGGTCGTCCCACAGGTCGCGCAGGACCTCCGCCGGCACGTCGCGGCCCGGGCGCAGCGGGTCGAGGCGCGCGCGGAACAGCGACTCGGCGCGGTAGATGTTGCCGACGCCGGCGACGACGTCCTGGTTCATGAGCAGCAGCCCCACCGGGCTGCGGGACCGGCGCACGCGCTCGACGAACACCTCGCGCGGGTCCGGGTCGCCCGGTGCGGGATCCCGGATCGGGTCGGGCCCGAGCCGGGCCTCGACCGCAGCCTTCTCCTCGCCGGTGACCACCTCGCACGCGGTCGGTCCCGTGAGGTCGGCGACGGCGTGCTCGCCGAGGAGCCGCACGCGCACGGCGCCGCGCGGGGCGGGCGGGGTCCACGCGTCGTCGGACAGCGCGGCGACCGGTGGCTCCCCCGGCCCGGCAGGCACGGTCTCGCGCTCGCCGATGCGGCGGCGCGGCGCGCCGATCGCGTGCACGACGGCGGTGCTCCCGTCGCCCGCGAACGTCCAGGCGCCGTAGAGGCCGAGGTGCACGCGCAGCCAGCGCACGTCGTCGTCCCCCGCCGTGCCGTCCCCGTGCTGCCCGCCGTGCCCGCCGTGCCCCGCGAACCCGAGGAACAGCTGCTTGCCCCACGCCTCGCTCGCGACGACGACACGGCCGTCGAGCAGCGCGGCGCCGGCGGCGAACCGACCCTGCGGGCTGCTCACCGCGAGCGCCTCCCCGGTGAAGAGCTCCCCGAGGGCGCGCGCGAGCCGGTGGACGGTGTGCCCCTCCGGCACGTCAGTCGGACGTGCCGCGCGAGCGCTCGTACGCGGCGAGCTGGTCGATGCGGCGCTGGTGGCGCGCGTCGCCGCTGAACGGCTCGGCGAGGAACGCGTCCACGAGCTCGACCGCCTCGTCCACGGAGTGCTGGCGCGCACCGACGGCGACGACGTTCGCGTCGTTGTGCTGACGACCCAGCCGTGCCGTCTCGAGGTTCCAGGCGAGCGCGGAGCGGACGCCGACGACCTTGTTGGCGGCGATCTGCTCGCCGTTGCCCGAACCGCCGATGACGACCCCGAGCGAGCCGGGCTCGGCCACGACCGCTTCGCCCGCGGCGAAGCAGAACGCGGGGTAGTCGTCCTGCGCGTCGTACTCGTGGGCACCGTGGTCCACCACGTCGTGGCCGGCGGCCCTCAGGTGCTCGGCGAGGTGGGTCTTGAGCTCGTAGCCGGCGTGGTCGGAGGCGATGTGAACGCGCATGGGCTCATCATGCCGCAGGCGGACGGCCGGGGGTGGGGGCGAGGTCGTAGCCTGAGACGCATGACTCAGACCTCCCCGACGTCCACGGCCGAGGGCGCCCGCCGCTCCGGCATCGACCTGTCCACGCTCGACCCGGCCACGCGTCCGCAGGACGACCTCTACCGGCACGTGAACGGCCGCTGGCTCGCGGCGCACGAGATCCCCGCGGACCGCGCGATGGACGGGGCGTTCCGCGCGCTGCACGACCAGGCCGAGCTCGACGTGCGCGAGATCATCACGGACCTCGGCCGCGCGGTCGCGTCCGGCGCCGCGGACGTCGGTGCGGACGCCGCCAAGGTCGGCGCGCTGTACGCGAGCTTCATGGACACGGCCCGCGTGGAGGCGCTCGGCACGACCCCCCTGCAGCAGGACCTGGCCCTCGTGCGCGACGCCACGTCGCAGGCCGAGCTGACCGGTGCGCTCGGTGCGCTGCAGCGCACCGGCGGCGCGGGCGCCGTCGGGTTCTGGGTGGACAACGACGCCAAGGACCCGGAGCGCTACGTCGCCTACCTGCACCAGGGCGGGCTCGGGCTGCCCGACGAGGCGTACTACCGCGAGGACCAGTACGCGCCGGTGCGCGAGCGGTACACGCCGCACGTGGCCCGGATGCTGGGACTCGCGGGCGTGATGCCCGAGACGTGGGGCGTCACGCCCGAGGAGGCGGCCGAGCGCGTCGTCGCCCTCGAGACGAAGCTCGCCGCCGAGCACTGGGACGTCGTGCGCGACCGCGACGCCGACCTCACGTACAACCCGATGTCGCTCGCCGGTCTCGCGGAGAAGGCACCGGGCTTCGACTGGCGCGCGTGGGCCGTGGCGCTGGGTGCGCCCGAGGGCTCGCTCGACGACGTCGTCGTGCGCGAGCCGGGCTTCGCCACCGGCTTCGCCGCGCTCTGGCAGTCGGAGCCGCTCGAGGACTGGAGGCTGTGGATGGTCTACCACCTGGTGACCGCCCGCGCGCCCTACCTCACGGACGAGCTCGTCGAGGCGAACTTCGACTTCTACGGCCGCACCCTCTCGGGGGCGCAGGAGGTGCGCGAGCGGTGGAAGCGCGCCGTGTCCGTGGTCGAGGGTGCGCTCGGCGAGGCCGTCGGGCGCGTGTACGTCGAGCGCCACTTCCCGCCGGCGCACAAGGAGCGCATGGAGCAGCTCGTCGCCAACCTCGTCGCGGCGTACGACGAGTCGATCCGGTCGCTCGACTGGATGACGGAGGAGACGAAGCAGCGCGCGCTCGCCAAGCTCGAGGCGTTCACGCCGAAGATCGGCTACCCCGTGCGGTGGCGCGACTACTCGGCCCTCGTCGTCGAGCCCGACGACCTCGTGGGCAACGTGCGCCGCGCGCACGCGTTCGAGCAGGACCGCGAGCTCGCGAAGATCGGCAGGCCGCTCGACCGCGACGAGTGGTTCATGACGCCGCAGACGGTCAACGCGTACTACAACCCGGGGATGAACGAGATCGTCTTCCCCGCGGCGATCCTCCAGCCGCCCTTCTTCGACCCGGACGCGGACGACGCCGTGAACTACGGCGGCATCGGCGCCGTCATCGGTCACGAGATCGGTCACGGCTTCGACGACCAGGGCTCGAAGTACGACGGCTCCGGGCGGCTCGAGGACTGGTGGACGGCCACCGACCGGCAGGAGTTCGAGAAGCGCACGAAGGTGCTCGTCGCGCAGTACGACGCGTACCGCCCGGCGCAGCTGGCCGAGGACGCCCCGCACGTCAACGGCGCGCTGACGATCGGCGAGAACATCGGCGACCTCGGCGGTCTGTCGATCGCGCTCAAGGCCTACCGGATCGCGCTCGGCCGCCCGCTGGCCGAGGCGCCCGTCGTGGACGGCCTGACGGGCATCGAGCGCGTCTTCCTCGGCTGGGCGCAGGTCTGGCAGGCGAAGGGCCGCGACGAGGAGGTCGTGCGGCGCATCGCGACCGACCCGCACGCCCCGAACGAGTTCCGGTGCAACGGCGTCGTGCGCAACGTCGACGAGTTCTACGAGGCCTACGACGTGCAGCCGGGCGACGCGCTGTACCTCGCGCCCGCGGAGCGCGTGCGCATCTGGTGACGCACCGACGGGTGGTGCGGGCGTCCGCGCCCGCACCACCCGGCCGCGCCCGCACCACCCGGCCGCGTCAGAGCGAGCGGATGCCCGCCTTCGCCACGGCGAAACCCTTGCCGGTGGCGTCGTCGCGGCACGTCATGCCGGTGTTCGCGCTGTCGCACGTGAACCCGCCGACCGTCCTCGACTCCCCGTACGGCAGCACGGCGACGTCGTCCGGGGCCGGCCCGGGCAGGTCGCCCGCCGCGACGCAGGGCTGGCGCACGCCGTCGGCGTCGAGCACGACCTGGTAGCCGACGGCGCCGTCGCACCCGGCGACCGGTGCGGGCTGCGTCGCGAGCTCGGCGATGGAGCACGTCACGCCGAGGTCGGTCATCTCGCACGTGATGTTCCGGGTCTCGGACGCGAACGTCTCGGTCACGGTGGGTACGGGCTCCTCGGCCGGGGCGTCCTGCGTCGCCCCGGCCGACGGGGACGCGGTGGCACCCGGGGACCCCTGCGGCTCGCCCCCGCCGAGGAGGGAGAACCCGACGACGACCGCGGCGACGACGAGGACCACGTCCAGGGCGATGAACGCGATCCAGCCGGGTCCGAGGCGCCGTCCGGACGAACGGCGATCCCCCCCGGAACCCGCCGGACCGGCGGCGCGCGGCGCGGCACCCGTCGGGCCGCCGGCGGCACCGCCCGCGGCGGGCATCCCGGCGGACATCCCGGCGGGAGGGTGGTACGCGGGCCGCGCCGGGGCGGGCGCGGCCGTGTAGGGCGCAGCCTGTCGCGGCTGCTCGGTCGCGTAGCGCACCCGCTGGGGCGGCGTCGGCGCGGGCACCGCCGGCTGCGCGGCGGGCTGCACGACGGGCTGCGCGGCGGTCGGCAGGCCGGCCGTCGGGGTGACGCGCTGCACGACCGTCGCGCCGTCCGGCACCGCCGGCTGGACGACGGTCGGCTGCCCGTCGGCCGGCGTGCTGGCGGCCGAGGGCCGCTGCTGGGCCGCCGGCCGTCCCGAGGGCGCGAACGCGGGCGGCGCGGGCGGCGCCCACCCCGGCGCCGAGCCCGGTGCGCCGCCGTCCGGGGCGCCCGCGGGCACCGGCCCGCCACCGGGCGGCGGCGGAGGTGGCACGGGTGCGTTCGGGGACATGCTCGCTCCTCGGGGCGTACTCGTCGGGCGCGTCCGGCCGTCGCCGGGCGGCACGGGCCGTCGACGAGGCGGCCCACAAGCGATGAAGCATGGCACGCCTCACCCGCACCGGTCGAACCTCGACGAAGCCTGGGAGGGGGCTGTCGTGCCGGTCGCGGGCGCGCCGCTCAGTCGAAGACGGGGCCCTGCGTGCGCGTGCGCTTGAGCTCGAAGAAGCCGGGCGTGGACGCGACGAGGACGCAGCCGTCCCACAGCCGCCCCGCGGCCTCGCCCCTCGGCGCCGGCGTGACGACCGGTCCGAAGAACGCCGTGCCGGCGAACGCGACGACGGGCGTCCCGACGTCCTCCCCGACCCGCGCGACGCCCTCGGCGTGCGACGCGCGCAGCTGCTCGTCGTACGTGTCCTCGTGCGCGTACCGGGCGAGCTCGGCGGGCAGCCCCACCTCGGCCAGGGCCTCGGCGAGGACGGCGTCGTCGTCGTCGCGGCCACCGGGGTGCAGCCGGGTGCCGATCGCGTCGTAGAGCGGCTTGACGACGTCGTCGCCGTGCTCGGCGCGCGCGGCGGTCACGACGCGCACCGGGCCCCACGCCCGGTCCATGAGCGCGCGGTAGTCGGCGGGCAGGTCGCGGTCCTCGTTGAGCACGGCGAGGCTCATCACGTGCCAGCGGACCGTGACGTCGCGGACCTGCTCCACCTCGCCCATCCAGCGGCTCGTCATCCACGCCCACGGGCACATCGGGTCGAACCAGAAGTCGGCGACGCCGGGGACGTCGGTCGCGGTGGTGGCGGGGGCGGTGGCGGTGTCCGGCGTCGCGGCGAGAGTCACGGGTCGGTTCTCCTTGTCGTCGTGGACGGTCCCCTGGTCCGACGCTCGCGCACCGGCCGTTATTCCCGCCGGGGCCCCGGCCCTGCGTGGGATGATCGGCGAGGCCCACCAGGCTCCCACCGAGACCGAGGAGATGCAGTGCCCGGAGAGAACCTCACCCGCGCCGAGGCGATCGAGCGCGCGGGGACCGTCGACGTCCAGTCCTACGACGTCGCGCTCGACCTGACCACGGGGGCGGCGACGTTCGCCTCGACGACCGTGGTGCGGTTCACCGCCACCGAGGGCGCGTCGACGTTCGTCGACCTCGTCGCCCCGACCGTGCACGAGGTCGTGCTCAACGGGCGCTCCCTCGACCCGGCCGAGGTGTTCGCCGACTCGCGCGTCGCGCTCGAGGGGCTGGCCGCCGAGAACGAGCTGCGCGTCGTCGCGGACTGCGCGTACACGAACACCGGCGAGGGCCTCCACCGCTTCGTCGACCCGGTCGACGGCGAGGTCTACCTCTACACGCAGTTCGAGGTCCCGGACGCACGCCGCGTGTTCGCGGTGTTCGAGCAGCCCGACCTCAAGGCGACGTTCGCGTTCACGGTCACCGCGCCGGCCGCGTGGCAGGTCGTCAGCAACCAGCCGACGCCGCAGCCGCAGGCCGTCGGCACCGTCGCGGACCCGACCGGCACCGGCGCGGGCGACGTCGAGGTCGCCCGCTGGGCGTTCGAGCCCACCCCGCGCATGTCGTCGTACATCACGGCGCTCGTCGCCGGGCCGTACGTCGTGGAGCGCAGCGAGCTGACGTCCTCCGACGGCCGCACGATCCCACTCGGCGTGTTCGCCCGTGCGTCGCTCGCCGAGCACCTCGACGCCGGCTACGTGTTCGACAAGACCCGGGAGGGCTTCGCGTTCTTCGAGAAGGCGTTCGAGCACCCGTACCCGTTCGACAAGTACGACCAGCTCTTCGTGCCCGAGTACAACATGGGCGCGATGGAGAACGCGGGCTGCGTGACGTTCACCGAGACGTACGTGTTCCGCTCCAAGGTCACCGACGCCGTGCGGGAGCGCCGCGTCGTGACGATCCTGCACGAGCTCGCGCACATGTGGTTCGGCGACCTCGTGACCATGAAGTGGTGGAACGACCTGTGGCTCAACGAGTCGTTCGCCGAGTACGCCTCGACGCTCGCGACGGCGGAGGCGACGGAGTGGACGCAGGCCTGGACCACGTTCGCCGCGATGGAGAAGTCCTGGGCGTACCGCCAGGACCAGCTGCCCTCGACGCACCCCATCGTCGCGTCGATCAACGACCTCGAGGACGTCTTCGTCAACTTCGACGGCATCACGTACGCCAAGGGCGCGTCGGTGCTCAAGCAGCTCGTCGCGTGGGTCGGCAAGGAGCAGTTCCTCGCCGGCGTCGCCGCGTACTTCCGCAAGCACGCGTGGGGCAACACGGAGCTGCGCGACCTGCTCGTGGAGCTCGAGGCCACGAGCGGTCGCGACCTCACCGAGTGGTCGGCGAAGTGGCTGGAGACGGCGGGCGTCAACACGCTGCGCCCCGAGATCGAGCTCGACGCGCACGACCGCGTCGTGTCGTTCACGGTCGTGCAGTCCGCACCCGCCGACCACCCCACGCTGCGCCCCCACCGCCTCGGCATCGGGTTCTACGACCTGCGCGACGGCGCCCTCGTGCGCACGCACCGGGTCGAGGTCGACGTCGACGGCGAGCGCACCGACGTGGCCGAGCTCCGCGGCCTCGACCGCCCGCAGCTCGTGCTGCTCAACGACGACGACCTCGCGTACGCGAAGATCCGGCTCGACCCGGCGTCGCTCGAGGTCGCGACCGCGCACCTCGCCGACATCGCCGACCCGCTGGCACGCTCGCTCGTGTGGGGAGCGGCGTGGGACGCCACGCGCGACGGCGAGACCCCCGCCAGCGACTACGTGCGTCTGGTGCTGGGGAACGTGGCGCGCGAGACCGAGTCGACGACGGTCCGCACCACGCTCAACCAGCTCGCGCTCGCCGTGAAGACCTACGTCGCGCCGGAGCGCCGCGCCGAGACCCTGGTCGAGGTGGGCGACGCCCTGTGGCGGCTCGCAGGCGAGGCGGAGGCGGGCTCGGACCTGCAGTTCCAGCTCGTCAAGTTCTTCGCGCACCTGGCGTCCACGCCGGCGCACGGCGACGCGCTGCGCTCGCTCGTCGACGGCTCGGCCGGGTTCGACGGGCTGGAGATCGACACGGACCTGCGCTGGGAGATCCTCGAGGGCCTCGTGCTGCTCGACCTCGCGGACGACGCGGAGATCGAGGAGACCCTCGCGGGCGACTCGACCGCGACCGGCCAGCAGTCCGCCGCGCGCGCCCGCGCGACCGTGCCGTCGGCCGAGGCGAAGCGGGCGGCGTTCGACCGTCTCGTCGGGTCCGACGAGGCCCCGAACGCGATCGTGCGCGCCACGACGCAGGGCTTCCAGCACGTCAACGACCCGGCGACGCTCGCGCCGGTCGTCGGGGCCTACTTCGACGCGCTGCTGCCGCTGTGGGACGAGCGGTCGTACCACATCGCCGAGGCGCTCGTGACGGGCCTGTACCCGGCGCCGCTGGCGAGCGGCGCGCTGCGCGACGCGACGCGCGACTGGCTCGACGCGAACGCCGACGCGGCACCGGCGCTGCGCCGGCTCGTCGTCGAGAACCTCGCGGGCGTCGAGCGGGCGCTCGTCGCCCAGGCGGCGGACGCGCGGGCCTGACCGCCCGCACGAGCGGGAGCCCTGGTCCGCAGGACCAGGGCTCCCCCTCCCGGCGACCGGGGCTCTCCCGCGCGGGGCACCGGGCCCCGACCTCGGGGAACCCGGCGCGCGACGTCAGAGCGGTTCGTTCATCGCCGCCGCCAGCGAGCGCAGGCGCGCGCTGTCGAACAGGTCCTCGAGCAGCACGACGGAGCCGGACGCGTCACCCAGCGGCACCTTCCAGTTCGGGTACTCCGTGTCCGTGCCGGGCTGGTTCTGCGAGCGACGCTCCCCCACGGCGTCCGCGAGCGAGACGCCGAGCAGCGCCGCCGGCGTCCGGCGGATCACGCGGTGCAGCGCCTCCACGAGCTCGCGCTCGGACGGGTCGTCGCCCACCAGTCCGCGCTCGGCGAGGAACGCGACCATCGCGTCCCGCTCCTCGCGGGCCTTGCGCCGCACCTCGGAGACCGGCTCGTTGAGGACGCCGAGGCGGTCGCGCAGCTCGACGTGCTCCCCCGCGAGGTAGCCCGCGGTGGGCGGCAGGTCGTGCGTCGTGACCGTCGCGAGCGTGAGCGGGCGGTAGTCCTCGGGCGGCAGCGGGGCCCCGTCCTCGGTGCGCTCGAACCACAGCACCGACGTGCCCAGCACGCCCCGCTCGGCGAGGTAGTCCCGCACCCACGGCTCGAAGACGCCGAGGTCCTCGCCGATGACGACCGCGCCGGCACGGTGCGCCTCGAGGCACAGGATGCCGACGAGGGCCTCGTGGTCGTAGCGGACGTACGCCCCCGCGTCCGCGCGGGCCCCGCCCGGGATCCACCACAGGCGGAACAGGCCGATGATGTGGTCGATGCGGATCGCCCCGGCGTGCCGCAGCACGGTGCGCAGCATGTCGCGGTACGGCGCGTAGCCCGCGCGCGCGAGCTCCTTCGGGTGCCACGGCGGCTGGGACCAGTTCTGGCCCTGCTGGTTGTACATGTCCGGGGGCGCGCCGACGGAGACGCCCGTCGCGAGCACCCCGCGGTTCGCCCAGACGTCGGCCCCCTCGGGGTGCACGCCGACGGCGAGGTCGTGCATGATCCCCACCGACATGCCCGCCTCGCGCGCGGTGCGCTGGGCGACGCGCAGCTGCTCGTCGGCGACCCACTGGAGCCAGCAGTAGAAGTCGACGCGGTCCGAGAGCTCCTCGCGCAGCGCCGTGACCGTGGGGCTCGACGGGTCCAGCGCGCCCGGCGGCCAGTCCCGGTCGCCGTAGTGGTCGACGAGCGCGCACCACGTCGCGAAGTCCTCGAGCCCCTGGCCCTGCTCCGCACGGAACGCCTCGAAGGACGCCTGGCGCGCCGTGGAGCGCGGCGCGGTGAACACCACCTCGAGCGCGGCCTTCTTCGCCTCCCAGGAGGCGTCGCGGTCCACGGGCCCGGGGTCGGTGCTCAGCGAGCGGACCGGGTCGAACGCCCACTCGACCAGGGAGCGGTCGGCCGCCGACAGGTAGGCGGTCTCGCGGATGTCCTCCACGCGCACGTACAGCGGGTTGACGAAGCGCCGGCTCGTCGGCAGGTACGGCGACGGCGTCATCGGCGTGCGCGGCTCGGCCGCGTGCAGCGGGTTGACGAGGACGAAGTCGGCGCCGGCCTCGTGCGCGGCCAGCCACGCGAGGTCGGCGAGGTCCGCGAGGTCGCCCACGCCCCACGACGCGCGCGAGCGCACCGAGTACAGCTGGGCCATGAAGCCCCAGCCGGGCCGCTGGGCGACGGCCTCGGGGAGCTCGAGCCGACCGGGCGTCACCACGAGGGCGGCGCGCGCCTGGCTGCCCTCGCTCGCCGCGTGCAGGTCGTGCCAGCCGAGCGGGAGGTCGGCCGGGACCTCGAACGTCGCCCGGCCGACCAGCCGGCCGTCGACCGTGCGCGGCTCGACGAGCACGTCGAGCTGCGCCAGCGAGCGCGTGGGCCGTGCGGCGCGGCGTGCGTGCCGGCCGGAGCGCACGGACGGCTCGGCCTCGAGCTCGACCCAGACCTCGACGTCGGCACCGTCGGTGACGTGCACCGGGACCTGCACCGCCTCGCCCTGGCGCACGACGACCGTCGGCGGGAGCATCTGGCGCCACGCGTCGTCGCGCGCGTGCTCCAGGCTCACGCCCACCCGCTCGGGGGACGAGGCCGGCACGCCGAGCGCCTCGAGGACGGCGACCAGCGTGGACGCCCGCACCTGGCGCCTGGTGCCGTCGAAGTCGGAGAAGTCGGACGCCACGCCGTGGGCGTCCGCGAGCTGGACCAAGGGCTCGGGCAGGTCCGACTGCGGAGGTTCGCTCACGCACCGCATCCTGCCAGAACGTCCACGTCCGGGCAGGACCGCGCACACGGCGCGCCCAGACCCGGCGGGTAGCCTGCCCGCATGACCCCCACTCCCTTCGACACGACCCCGACCGGCCCGGAACCGTTCGACCCGAGCGACCCCGACGCGTGGCTGGAGTGGTTCGTCGGCGTGCCGCTGCGCGTGATCCTCGTCGTCGTCGTCGGCGCGGTCGCGCTCGCCCTGGTGCGGCGGCTGATCCGCAAGGTCACCGAGCACATCGCGGAGGGCACGCCCACGCTGCGCACCAGCCGGCTCAAGGGCCTGGGCCGATCCGAGGTCGGCAGCGCGATCCTGCGGGCGAACCCCCTCGCGAACGCGCGGCGCGCCGCGCGCGCCCGGACCATCGGCTCGGTGCTGCGCTCCGCCGCGAACATCCTCATCGGCACCACGGTCGTGCTCATGGTGCTCGCCGAGCTGGGCCTGAACATCGGTCCGTTCCTCGCGTCCGCGGGCATCGCGGGCGTCGCGCTGGGCTTCGGCGCGCAGAGCCTCGTGAAGGACTTCCTGTCCGGGACCTTCATGCTGCTCGAGGACCAGTACGGGGTCGGCGACGTCGTCGACTTCGGCGAGGTCGTCGGGACCGTCGAGGAGGTCGCGCTGCGCGTGACGAAGGTGCGCGCCATCGACGGCACGCTCTGGTACGTGCGCAACGGCGAGATCCTGCGCACGGGCAACCTCACGCAGGAGTGGAGCCGCGCGGCGGTCGAGGTGCGCGTCGCGTACCACGCGAACGTCGAGCAGGTCCGTTCCGTGCTGCTCCAGGCGGGCGAGGCGGTGCGTGCCGACCCGGTCCTCGGCCAGCACGTCCTCGAGGCGCCCGAGGTCCTCGGGATCGAGGAGCTCACGGCCGAGGCGCTGCAGCTCAAGGTCCAGGTCAAGACGCACGCCGCGATGCAGTGGGAGGTGGGCCGCGCGCTGCGCGCCGCGGTCCGCGAGGCGCTGTCCGACGCGCGGATCCCGCTCGCCGGTGCGCAGCAGGTGGTCGTCCTCGACCACTCGCCGGCGGAGGCCGGGCACCGCCAGGCCGGCGACGGTGCGGGCGCCGCGATGAGGGACGCCGCACGCGGCGCGGCCGCGGGCGCGGCGGTCGCTCAGGACCAGGCGAGCAAGGGCTCCCCCGCCTGAACCACGTCCCCCGGGCGGACGAGCACCTCGACCGTGCCGGGGTCGGCCTGCACGGCGACGACGGGGCATACGGTCGCGAGACCGGCCGCGGCGACGTCGCGCGGCGCCCACGTGACGACCGCGTCGCCGGCCCGCACGTCCTCGCCCGCGCCGACGTGCACGGCGAACCCCTCGCCGGCGAGCCGGACGGTGTCGATCCCGAGGTGCACGAGCACGGTGCGGCCCGTGGCCGTCTCGAGGGCGAACGCGTGCGGGAAGGCCGTGGCGACCCGGCCGTCCGCGGGGGCGACGACGCGGGCGGCCCCGTCGCCGGCGGGGTCGTCGCCGCCCGGCTCGTCGGTGGACGGTTCGACCGCGACGCCCGGGCCGACCATGGCCTGGGCGAACACCGGGTCGGGCACGTCCTCGAGCGCGACCACGGTGCCCGCCAGCGGGCTGCCGACGACGAGCCGGCGGGACCCGGTCAGCGCAGGCCGTCGAGCTCGGCGGCGAGGTTGTCGGCCTCGGGACCGACGATCACCTGCACCACGCGGCCCGACCGGACGACGCCGAACGCACCGGTGGCCTTGAGCTGCGCCTCGTCGACGAGCTCGGGGTCCGTGACCTCCACGCGCAGGCGCGTGATGCACGGCTCCAGGTCGACGACGTTGCCCTGCCCACCGAGCGCGGAGAGGATCTGCTGGGCCTTGGTGTCTGCGGGGGTGCTCATCGAACTGGTCTCCTGAGGCGAGTGCGGGAGACCCCGGGCGGGTCGACCCGGGGTGTCGGGGTGCCGTTCACCCGTGGAACAGCCTAGTCTCCTGGGCACGGTTGTCACCGGATCGACGCCGGGGCGACACGGGAACGCAACAGGCGCGTGCTCCACGGGCGCGTCGCTCGACGCGGACAGGAGCTGAGGCACGTGGGATCCCAGGACGAGTCCCGGCGCGTGATCACGGGCATCGGCGTGTGTCCCGGCACCGTCGCCGGGCCCGTGGTGCTCATGCCGGAGCCGATCGCCGAGCCCGCCCCGGGGCTGCGCCTGCCCCCGCGCGCGGACCACGAGGCCGAGGCGCGCCGCGTCGACGACGCGGCGCGCGACGTCGCGGCCGACCTCGAGCGCGCCGCCGCCACCGCCGAGGGGGACGCCCGGGACGTGCTCGACGCGACCGCCGCCATGGCGGCGGACCCGACCCTCGCCGCCGACGCACGCCGGCGCGTCCTCGAGGAGCACCTGGTGCCCGAGCGCGCCGTGTGGGAGGCGGCCGACGACGTCGCCCGCCAGTTCGCCGAGCTCGGCGGCCACTTCGCCGAGCGGGCCCGCGACGTGCTCGACGTGCGCGACCGCCTCGTCGCCGCGCTCACCGGCCGGCCCGCACCGGGCGTGCCGGAGCACGCCGAGCCGTTCGTGCTCGTGGCGCCCGACCTCGCGCCCTCGGCCACCGCGGCGCTCGACCCGACGCGGGTCCTCGCGATCGTCACCGACGGCGCCGGGCCGACGTCGCACACCGCGATCGTGGCGAACGCCATGGGCATCCCCGCGGTCGTCGCCGCGGCGGGCGCGAGCGCGGCCCTGGCGGCCGAGGACCTCGTGCTCGTCGACGGGTCGGCCGGCACGGTCGTCGTCGACCCCTCTCCCGAGGCGGTCCGCGCCGCGCGGGAGCGCGCGCTCGAGGTGCGGACGTTCGACGGCACGGGCCGCACGCGCGACGGCCACCGCGTGCAGCTGCTGGCGAACGTCGGCGACCCCGCCGGTGCGGCGCCGGCGGCGGCCGCGGGCGCCGAGGGCGTGGGCCTGTTCCGCTCCGAGTTCTGCTTCCTCGACCGCCAGGACCCGCCGAGCGTCGAGGAGCAGGTGAGCGCCTACCGCACCGTCCTGCGCGAGTTCCCCGGCCGCAAGGTCGTCGTGCGCACGCTGGACTCCGGCGCCGACAAGCCGCTGCACTTCCTGTCGGCCCCCGAGGAGGAGAACCCCGCGCTGGGGGTGCGCGGCCTGCGCACCGCGGCCCGGTGGCCCGGGCTCCTGGAGGACCAGCTCGCCGCGATCGCGCAGGCCGCCGCCGCGGAGGAGGCCGAGGTGTGGGTCATGGCGCCCATGGTCTCGACCGTCGGCGAGACGGAGTGGTTCGTCGAGCGCTGCCACGCGCACGGCCTCGACGTCGCGGGCGTCATGGTCGAGGTGCCGAGCGCCGCGCTGCTCGCGGGGCCGATCCTCGCGCGCGCCGCCTTCGCGTCGATCGGCACGAACGACCTCACGCAGTACACGATGGCCGCCGACCGCCTCCTCGGCTCCCTCGCCGAGCTCTCGGACCCGTGGCAGCCCGCCGTGCTGCGCCTGGTCGCGGCGACGTGCGAGGGCGGCGCGCAGCAGGGCCGTCCCGTCGGCGTGTGCGGGGAGGCCGCGTCGCACCCCGCGCTCGCCGTCGTGCTCGTCGGGCTCGGCGCCTCGTCGCTGTCCATGACCGCCCGCGCGATCGCCGACGTCGGCGCGCTCCTGCGCGAGGTGGACCTCGACGACTGCCGCCGCGTCGCCCGGCTCGCGCTCGACGCCGAGAGCGCCGCCGACGCACGGGCAGTCGTGCGGGAGAACCTGCCGCAGCTCGCCGCGCTCGGGCTGTGACGCTCGCCGCACGCCGTCCGGCGGGCCCGGGCCGCCGGACCCGCGGTGCGAGGATGGGGTCGTGACCACCGACCCCGCCCCGCGCCCGACGCTGCCCGTCGCCGGCATGACGAACGGTGCTCCCCCGGCCGCGAGCCCGAGCCCGGCCGCGAGCCCGGCCCCGACCCGCCCCAGCCGCTCGTTCTACGACGAGGTCGGCGGGCACGAGACGTTCGTGCGGCTCGTCGACGCGTTCTACGAGGGCGTCGCGACCGACCCCGTGCTGCGCCCCATGTACCCCGAGGAGGACCTCGCGGCCGCCCGCTGGCGGCTCACGGCGTTCCTCGAGCAGTACTGGGGCGGTCCCACCTCCTACAGCGAGCAGCGCGGCCACCCGCGCCTGCGCATGCGGCACGGCGGGTTCAAGGTCAACCCCGACGCGCGCGACCGCTGGCTCGCCCACATGCGCACCGCCGTCGGGACGCTCGGCCTCGCCCCGATCCACGAGGCGACGCTGTGGGACTATCTGGAGCGCGCCGCGCACTCGCTCCTCAACACCTTCGAGGACTGAGCCCCGCCGGCAGACCGCCCTCACCCCCGAGCGAAGGACGAGCACCCGTGACCCCCGAGCAGCCCGTGCCCTCCGAGCCGCCGGTGACCTCCGGCACCGACGCGACCACGGACACGTCCCGCGACGGCACGCCGTCGCCCGGCCCGACGTCGGACGCCGCCCCCGCCACGCAGGTCCCCAACCCCCTCGGGCACCTGCTGGACGTGCTGCGGCTCGAGCAGGTCGGCGACGGCGACGGGTCGGCCGCCGACCCCGAGCACTTCCGCGCCGTGAGCGTCCACCAGCCGACGGGACGCGTCTACGGCGGCCAGGTCCTCGCGCAGGCGCTGCTCGCCGCCGGGCGCACCGTGCCGGACGGGCGTCTCCCCCACTCCCTGCACGGCTACTTCCTGCGCCCCGGCGGCCTCGACGTGCCGATCGACTTCGCCGTCGAGCGTCTGCGCGACGGCCGCTCGTTCAGCGCCCGCCGGGCGCACGCGATCCAGCACGGCAAGCCGATCCTGTCGATGATCGCGTCGTTCCAGGAGGACCAGGGCGGCATCGAGCACGCGTCGCCGATGCCCGACGCGCCGGACCCGGAGACCGTCCCGTCGGCGCTCGACGTGCTCGGCGGGATCGACCACCCGATCGCGCGGTTCTGGTCCCACCACTCGGCCTTCGAGCTGCGCCACGTCGGCGGATCGCTCTACCTCGGCCCGGACCACGAGCCGGCGGACCGCCAGATGGTGTGGATGCGGGCCCGCGGCGACGTCGGCGACGACCAGCTGCTCCACCGCGCGCTCATGGCGTACGCGTGCGACCAGGTCATGCTCGAGCCCGTGCTGCGCCAGGCCGGCGCGAGCTGGGTCACGCCCGACATCTCGATCGCGAGCCTCGACCACGCGATGTGGTGGCACCGCGACGCGCGCGTCGACGAGTGGCTGCTGTACGTGCAGTCCGCCTCGAGCGCGCAGGGCGGTCGCGGCCTGGGCGCGGCCCGCGTGTACGCGCAGGACGGGACGCTCGTCGCGTCGATCGCGCAGGAGGGCATGGTCCGCCTCCCCGCGATGTGAGGCCGGCGGCCCGGGGCCGACCGCCCCGGGCTGCGGCGTCGGCCGCCGCGCCCCAGACTGACCACGTGCGACTGCGCCGCGTCTCCGTGACCACCCCGGGCTACTCGCGTCGCCCGAAGGGCGACGGGTGGGTCTTCCTGGACGTCGAAGGGCTGCCCCTGGCCGACGAGGACGAGATCGAGCGCTGCACGCACCTCGCGATCCCGCCCGCGTGGCAGGACGTGTGGATCTGCCGGTACCCCAACGGGCACATCCAGGCGTTCGGCCGCGACGCCGCCGGGCGTGGCCAGTACCTCTACCACGAGCAGTGGCAGGTCCGGCGGGCGCGGCGCAAGCACGACCACGTGCTCGAGGTGGGGCGGCGGCTGCCCGCCGCGCGGCGCGGCGTCGCCCGGGACCTCGAGCTGCCCGGCATGCCGCGCGAGAAGGTGCTCGCGCTCGCCTTCCGCCTGCTCGACCTCGCGTACTTCCGCGCGGGCGGCGAGATCTACGCGAAGCGGAACAACAGCTACGGCCTCGCGACCATCCGCAAAGAGCACGCGCGCGTGCGGCGCGACGGGAGCGTGCACTTCCACTACCCCGCGAAGTCGGGGCAGGTGCGTGACGTCGTGGTCGACGACCCGGTGGTCGCCGAGCTCGTCACGACGCTCAAGCGCCGGCGGGGCGGTGCCGAGCTGCTCGCGTGGCGCGAGGCGGCGCCGGGCGGCGGTGCGGCGACCGTGTGGCGCGACGTGACGAGCGCGGACGTGCAGGCCGACATCAAGGAACGGCTCGGGCCGGACGCCACGCCCAAGGACTTCCGCACCTGGCACGCCACGGTGCTCGCGGCCCGCGCGCTCGCCGACGCCGGCGCGCCACCCCGCTCGGAGCGTGCCCGCAAGCGCGTCGTGACCGGCATCGTCAAGGACGTCGCCGAGGAGCTGGGCAACACGCCCGCGGTGGCGCGCTCGTCGTACATCGACCCGCGCCTGTTCGACCTGTGGGAGCGCGGGGAGACCATCGGGGGCACGACGTCGCAGACGCGTGCCGAGAACGAGGTGCTGGAGCTGCTGGGATGAAGATCGCGGTCACAGGGGTCACGGGTTACGTCGGGGGCCGGCTCGTGCCCGAGCTGCTCGCCGCCGGGCACGACGTGCGGGCGCTGGCGCGCAACCCCGCGCGGCTCGCCGGGCGGGAGTGGGCCGACCGGGTGGAGGCGGTCGAGGCGGACGCGAGCGACCTCGACGACATCCGCGCCGCGCTCGAGGGGTGCGACGTGGCGTACTACCTCATCCACTCGCTCGGCACGGGCCCGACGTTCGAGGCGCGCGACCGCCGCACGGCGCTGACGTTCGCGCGCGCGGCGCGCGAGGCGGGCGTCGGTCGCATCGTCTACCTCGGCGGCATGTACCCCGACGTGCCCGAGGGCGAGCTCTCCCCGCACCTCGCCTCCCGCAAGGAGGTCGGGGACATCCTCCTGGCGTCGGGCGTGCCCACGACCGTGCTCCAGGCGGCGGTGATCCTCGGCTCCGGCTCCGCGAGCTTCGAGATGATGCGCTACCTCACCGAGCGCCTCCCGGCGATGACGACCCCGAGATGGGTCGACAACCGCATCCAGCCCATCGCCGTCCGCGACGTCCTGCGCTACCTCGTCGGGGCCGCGACCCTGCCGCACGACGTCTCGCGCGCCTTCGACATCGGCGGGCCGGAGGTGCTCACCTACCGCGACATGATGCAGCGCTACGCGCGCGTCGCCGGGCTCCCGCGCCGGCACATCGTCAGCGTGCCCGTGCTCACGCCCCGGCTGTCGTCGCACTGGGTCGGCCTGGTCACGCCCGTGCCCAGCGGCATCGCGCGTCCCCTCGTCGAGTCCCTCCAGCACGAGGTCGTGTGCCAGGAGGACGACATCGAGCAGTACGTCCCGGACCCGCCGGAGGGCCTCGTCGGGTTCGACCGCGCCGTCGAGCTCGCGCTCCAGCGCGTCCACGACGGCGAGGTGACCACGCGGTGGTCGTCGGCGTCGGTGCCGGGGGCGCCGTCGGACCCGCTGCCGACCGACCCGGACTGGGCGGGCGGCTCCCTGTACGTCGACGAGCGGCGCACCGTCGTCGACGCGCCCCGGGACGTGCTGTGGCGCGTGATCGAGGAGATCGGCGGGCAGGGCGGCTGGTACTCGTGGTCGCTCGCGTGGCGCGCCCGCGGGCTGCTCGACCGCCTCGTCGGCGGGCCCGGCCTGCGGCGGGGGCGCCGCGACGAGCACCGCCTGCGCGTCGACGACGAGCTCGACTTCTGGCGCGTGGAGGACATCGAGCCCGGCAGCCGCCTGCTGCTGCGCGCCGAGATGCGGCTGCCCGGGCTCGCCTGGCTCGAGCTGCGCGTCGACGAGGCTGCGGCGGCCCTCGAGGACGCCACCGACCCCTCGGCACCGGGGCCCACGCCCGAGGAGGCGAGCGGCCCCGACCGCACCTACTTCGCCCAGCGCGCGCTCTTCTACCCGCACGGGCTCGCCGGCCAGCTCTACTGGTGGTCGGTCAAGCCGTTCCACGGCGTCGTGTTCGGCGGCATGCAGCGCAACGTCGCCGAGGCGGCCGAGGCGGCGGCGCGAGCCGACGGCGGAGTCACCCGCGACGACGGAACGTCAGCGGCTCCTCGGCGAACGGCTCCCACGCCGCGCGCTCCGCGTCGCTGATCCGACGCGGGCGGCCGGTGGCCGCGTCGACGACGACGATCGTCGTCGCCGCCTTCGCGTACGCCGCCCCGCCCGACGTCGGTCCGGTCCGGTCGAAGCCACCGGGCGCGCCGTCGTGCACCTCGTAGCACACCTCGAGGCTCGCCCCGCCGAGCCGGCCCACCCACAGCTCGACCCGCACCGGGGTGCGCGTGAACGACAGCGGGCGCAGGTACTCGATCTCCTGGCGCGCCACGAGCGTGTGGCTCGTCGCGTGCGGGCCGGTCTCGAGCACGGCCGTCGGCCACGCGGACTCCCCCGCCTCCGGGTGCGTCCAGAACGCGGTGATCCGCGCGTCCTCGAGCAACCGGAACATCTCGACGTTGTTGACGTGCGCGTACGCGTCGAGGTCCGACCACCGCAGGGCGACGGGGACGTGCAGGCGGGTCATGGGGGTCCTTCCTCACGGGTGTGCGCCACGGGGGTCCGTGCGCGACCATTCTGCCCGCGCGTCAGGGGGAGGCGGCGACGAGCGCGGCCGCCCGGCACCGGGCGAGCGCCGCGAGCTCCTCGCCGACGGGCAGCCGGACCAGGCGGTCGGCGACCTCGCCGACGGCCTGGCGCAGGCGCCGCCGGGCGCGTGCCGCGCGGCGGCGGGCCCCGACCGCCGCGGCGCCCCGTGACGCGAGCGCCAGGAGCACCCCGACGAGCGCGCCGCCGAGGACGAGGAGGGTGGGCCACGGGAGCTCCGCGGAGCCGGGCGCGCCGAGCGTGAGCACCGGGGTCGGCGGCTCCGGGAGCCGCAGGTACGCGAAGACCCACAGCACGCCGAGCCACACGAGCCCGGCCACGAGCGCTCCGAGCACGAGCCACTGCACCGCCCCGACGACGCGCCACCACACGGGACGGCGCGACGCCTCGAGCTCGGTTCCTGCCACGGCCTGGTCGAGCGCGTCCGCGAGGTCGGCGGCGCCCTCCCCCGCCCGCCGGCGCGCGGCGAGAGCCCAGGCGTCCGGGACCCCGCGCGTCGCCGCGTCGACGTAGTCGCGCACCGCGGTCCGCGCCCCTGCGCGCACCGTCGCCGGTACGGCCGGCAGGGACGTGCGTGCAAGGTCCTCGCGGGCCGGTGCGGCGTCCGCGTCGCGCACCGGCGTCCGTGCGGCACGAGCCCCCGGCGCCGGGCCCGACCGCAGACCGATCCTGCGCAGCGGGTCTGCGCGGAACCGGCCGAGCCACCGCGTCACGGGCCAGCCCGTCGCCGCCCGTGCGTCCCGCACCGCCGAGCCGCGCACCGCGGCGACCACCGTCGGCACGCCGGCGGCGGCCTCGAGCGCGTCGAGCAGGCCGTCGCGCGCGTGCTGCGCCGCCCGGACCGGCGGCGGGTCCCCGCACTCCGCGGCGACACGGCGGGCCACGGCCCGCTCGTCCGCCGCGTGCCGGTCGTTCGCCGCGCGGCGGCGCGCGGCGGCGTCGGCGAGGAGGTCGCGCAGCGTGTCCATGCCCTGGCCGGTGCGCGCCGAGACCGCGAGGACGCGCGCGTCGCCCAGGCCGTCCTGCGCGGTGAGGCGGCGCAGGTCCGCCAGGCACGCCTCGGCGTCCTGGGGCGACAGCCGGTCGACCTGGTTCAGCACGACCACGACCACGCCGGCGTACCCGGCGAGCGGGCGCAGGTAGCGCTCGTGGAGGGCGGCGTCGGCGTACTTCTGCGGGTCGACGACCCACACCAGGAGGTCCGCGCGCTCCACGAGGCGCTCGGCGCGCACCCGGTGCTCGGTGACGACCGAGTCGTGGTCCGGCAGGTCGAGCAGCACGAGACCGTCCGTCAGGTCCTGGCTGCGCCGGCCCGTCCCGCGCAGCAGGCTCCGCAACGCGCCCGGGCGGGGTTCGTCGTCACCGACGTCCCCCGAGGCGAGCGGCGTGCCCATCTCGTGCCGGCGGTGCACCTCGAGCCAGTCGAGCAGCGGCCCCGCCGGCCCGGCCCCGCCCGGTCCCCACACCGCGGCGAGCGCGTGCGAGGTGGTCGGGCGACGCACTCCCGCCGTCGCGAGCTCGGACCCGGCGAGCGCGTTGAGGACCGAGGACTTCCCGGACCCGGTCGCGCCGGCGAGCGCGACCACCGTGTGCTCCGCGGAGAGCCCGGCCCGCTCGCGGGCGCGTCGCACGACGTCGCGGGCCTCGGCGAGGACGTCGGCGTCGACGCGTCCGTCCCCTGCGAGGACGGCGGACTCGAGCGCGGCGGTCCGGTCCAGGAGGTCGATGCTCACGTGCGCGCCCCCCGACCGAGCAGCCGTCGCCAGAACCCGGGCGCCGCACCGCTCGCGCCACCGTCTCCGGGCTCGCCCGGCCGCCCCTCCGCGCCCGCCGTCTCCTCGACGTACGCCGCCCCCCGCAGCGGTCGCGCCGCGTGCCGGCCCACGACGTCGCCGCTCGCGGCGGGACGGGCGGACCGCTCGGCGCGCGACGCGGTCTCCACGACGCGGGTGGCGTCGCGCACGCCCTGCGCCGCGGACGCCGCGTCACCGGTGCCCAGCGCGTCGAGCTGCGCGGTGAACCGCCTCGCCTCCGCGTCGAGGACGTCGCCCACGCGCGCCGTCAGACGGTCCCGCACCGTGCGGGTCAGGCGCCGGACCGCGTCGTCGCCGAAGACGGCCTCGAGGAGCTTCTGCGCCACGACCGCCGTGCCGCCCGCGATCCCGATCTCCGCACCGGTGATGCCGCCGGTGGACGCGAACACGACGACCATGAGGCTCACCCCGAGCCCGTTGATGCCGAAGGAGAGCGCGCGCGCCGCACCGCGCTTGCCCGCGCCCTGCTCGCGCACGAGCTCGAGGACGTCGCCCTGCCACGCGCGGATCTGGGCCGCGACCTCGGCACGCACGCCCGGCGAGGACCGTGCGAGCTCGAGCCCGCCGAGCAGCGCGTTCCCCGCGGGGTCGGCGCGCCAGGTGCCGTGCGCACGCTCGGCACCGGCGTCCGCGGCGTCGAGGACCACCGCCTCCAGCCCGTGCGCGATCGCCCGCTCCACCTGCGGCGCCTGGGCGGGCCGGCCGCGGAAGAACGCGGCGATCGCGTCGCGCACGCGCCCCACGCCCTGCTCCACGGACCGGAAGATCTCGCTCGTGCCGACGAAGTCCTGCCAGCGGGCGAGGACCTCCCCGCGCAGGAGGACGCCGTCGCTCGTCGCGGCGTCCACCTGCGCGGCGGCGTCGGCGTACGCCCGTGCGACGGCGTCCCGGAGCCGGGCGTCCGACGCACCCTGCGCGTCGGCGGCACCGGCGACGAGCACCGCTCGCCGCACGAGGTCGTCGACGACGCCGTCGCGCGTCGCGAGAGCCACGCGGTCCCGCTCGGCGCCGTCGGACCCGAGCGCGGTCAACCACCCGGACACCTGCGCGACCGCGCGCTCCGGGAGGAACCCCTCCACGAGGTCGGCCTCGGGGACCACGAACATCGACGCGTCGCCCAACCCGTTCTCGGTCATCATGCGGCGCAGGTCGTCGGCGACGGCCTCGGCGCCGGGGTCGACACGGTCGAGGACCATCGCGACCTGCGCGCGACGCTCGGCGGCGCCGTGCAGGAGGTCCCACGGCACGGCGTCGGCATACCGCGCGGCCGTCGTGACGAAGAGCCACAGGTCGGCCGCGCCGAGCAGCTGGGCCGCGAGCTCCCGGTTCGCCGTCTCGACGGAGTCCACGTCGGGAGCGTCCACGAGCGCGAGCCCCTGCGGGAGCGCGTCGCTCGCGACGAGCCGCAGCGAGCGTGCCGGCTCGACCGTGCCCGGCGTCTCGCCGTGCGTGCTGACGCGCGCCAGACCGGGCAGCACCCGGTCGGTGGAGAACCATCGCTCGTCGAGCGGGTGGTGCACGAGGACGGGCGCCCGCGTCGTGGGCCGCAGCACGCCGGGCGCGGACACGTGCTCGCCGAGCAGGGAGTTGACGAGCGTCGACTTCCCCGCGCCGGTCGACCCGCCGACGACCACGAGCAGCGGCGCGGCGTGCGACCGCAGCCGCGGCAGCAGGTAGTCGTCGAGCTGGTCGACGGCGAGCGCGAGGTCGTGCCGCGCCGTCTCGACGCCCGGCACCTCGAGCGGCAGCCGCAGCGCGGCGAGCCGCCCCCGCAGCAGCTCGAGCGCCTCCACGAGCCCCGCGGCGCCGCGGTCGGCGGCAGCCGGCTGAGCGGCGTCGTCGCGCGGCGGCAGGGGCTCCGTCATCCGGTCAGTCTGCCCCAACGGCCCTGGTCATGCGCGGTCGTGGCCGGCCGAGGACGGGCCCGGCGGGAACGACGGCGCGCGCGGTCGTGGCGGACCTGGCGGGAGGCCGCGAGGCACGAGCGACCCGATGGTAGACCGCGCGCGCCGTCGTGGACGCCGGGCGGACGCATCCCACGCCGCCCGGCGTCGACGTGGATCAGTCGCGCGTGAGCTTGCGGTACGTCACGCGGTGCGGGCGCGCCGCGTCGGCGCCGAGGCGCTCGACCTTGTTCTCCTCGTACGAGGCGAAGTTCCCCTCGAACCAGTACCAGTTCGCCGGGTCCTCCTCGGTGCCCTCGTAGGCGAGGATGTGCGTCGCGACGCGGTCGAGGAACCAGCGGTCGTGGGACACCACGACGGCGCAGCCGGGGAACTCGAGCAGTGCGTTCTCCAGCGAGCCGAGCGTCTCGACGTCGAGGTCGTTCGTCGGCTCGTCGAGCAGCAGGAGGTTGCCGCCCTGCTTGAGCGTGAGCGCGAGGTTGAGGCGGTTGCGCTCGCCGCCCGACAGCACGCCGGCGGGCTTCTGCTGGTCCGGTCCCTTGAACCCGAACGACGCGACGTACGCGCGCGACGGGATCTCGACGTTGCCGACCTTGATGAAGTCGAGCCCGTCGGACACGACCTCCCACAGCGTCTTCTTCGGGTCGATGCCGCCGCGCGACTGGTCGACGTACGAGATCGACACGGTCTCGCCGACCTTGAGGTCGCCGCCGTCGAGCGGCTCGAGGCCGACGATCGTCTTGAACAGCGTCGTCTTGCCGACGCCGTTGGGACCGATGACGCCGACGATGCCGTTGCGCGGCAGCGTGAAGCTCAGCCCGTCGATGAGCTGGCGGTCGCCGAAGCCCTTCTGGAGGTTGGTCGCCTCGAGGACCACGTTGCCCAGGCGCGGGCCCGGCGGGATCTGGATCTCCTCGAAGTCGAGCTTCCTCGTGCGCTCGGCCTCGGCCGCCATCTCCTCGTAGCGGGCGAGGCGTGCCTTGGACTTGGTCTGGCGGCCCTTGGCGTTGGACCGGACCCACTCGAGCTCGTCCTTGAGGCGCTTGGCGAGCTTCGCGTCCTTCTTGCCCTGGACCTGCAGGCGCTCGCCCTTCTTCTCGAGGTACGTCGAGTAGTTGCCCTCGTACGGGTAGAGGCGACCGCGGTCCACCTCGCAGATCCACTCGGCGACGTGGTCGAGGAAGTACCGGTCGTGCGTGACGGCGAGGATCGCGCCGGGGTACGTCGCGAGGTGCTGCTCGAGCCACAGCACCGACTCGGCGTCGAGGTGGTTGGTCGGCTCGTCGAGGAGCAGGAGGTCGGGCTTCTCGAGCAGGAGCTTGCACAGCGCGACGCGGCGACGCTCACCACCGGAGAGCACGGACACGTCCGCGTCCGGCGGCGGGCAGCGCAGCGCGTCCATCGCCTGCTCGAGCTGGGAGTCGAGGTCCCAGGCGTCCGCCGCGTCGATGGCCTCCTGGAGGGTGCCCATCTCGGCGAGGAGGGCGTCGAAGTCGGCGTCGGGCTCGGCCATGAGCGCGGAGATCTCGTCGAACCGCTGCTTCTTGGCCAGGATGTCGCCGACCGCCTCCTGGACGTTGCCGAGGACGGTCTTCTCCTCGTTCAGCGGCGGCTCCTGCTGGAGGATGCCGACGCTGTACCCCGGGGAGAGGCGCGCCTCGCCGTTCGACGGCGTGTCGAGGCCCGCCATGATCTTGAGGATCGTCGACTTCCCGGCGCCGTTCGGGCCGACGACGCCGATCTTCGCGCCGGGCAGGAAGTTCAGGGAGACGTCGTCGAGGATGACCTTGTCGCCGTGCGCCTTGCGCGCCTTGTACATGGAGTAGATGAACTCAGCCACAGCCTGTTGTTCCACCGTTTCGGTCGCTCGCGGGTTGTCGACCCCTCAGCCTACGCGGTCGGGCCGCCGCACGGGTGATCGCGGTCGCGCCGGTCCGCACCCGTGCGGCGGCGAGACCTCACACCGTGGCGAGGCGGGCCTCCTCCGGCACGTCGTCGTCCGCGGTGCCGGGTGCGGCGTCGTCGGTGTCGAAGGGCGCGTCCTCGGCCTCGGACGTGCCGGGGTCGCCGGGGCGCGGCTCACCCGCCCCCTCGTCGCGCCGGTGGACCGTGCGGGCGAAGCGGGACTCGCCCAGCGTGAGGTCGTGCCCGAGCGACGTCGCCTCCACGACGAGGCTGGACCGCGGGCCGTCCGGACCGGTCCACTCGTCGACGGACAGGCGACCGGTCACCACGACGGGGTCACCCTTGTGCAGCGACGTCGCGACGTTGCGCGCCACGTGCTTGAACGCCTTGACGGTGAACCACAGCGTCCGGCCGTCGACCCACTGCCCGCGCTCGCGGTCGAGGTAGCGCCGCGTCTGCGCGATGCGGAAGCTCGTGTAGTCGGTGCCGGACGGGGACGTGAACAGCGTGGGCGTCGTCGCGACGAAGCCGGAGAACGTGACGGTGACGTCACCGTGCATGGGTGCCTCCCGAGGGTCGGTGCGCCGGGTCCGTCCCGGCACCGCCTCAGGGTGCGGTGCGCGCGGTGCCGCCGTCCGCCGTCGGCCCCTCGCCTGTGGACGGACCGTCCAGCTCCGGGGCTGTGGGTAAGCGGAGAGCGCCGCTCAGCGGGGCCGCGGGCGTGCGGTCCCGCGCGGACTGCGCCAGCTCGCGCACCTGCCGGTGGGTGTCGAGCAGCTCCTGCGTGGGCCGTCCCATCGCCTCCTGCACCACGCGCCCGATCGCTCCCCGGCCCGAGGCCAGCACCTGCTGCTCGCGCCGGCGCGCGAGCGTGCGCCGCACCTGCAGCACGGCGAGGAAGCACCCCACCGCCACGACCACGGCCACGGCCGCGAGGACCGCGCACACGGCGAGCAGGGTCCTGGACAGGTCGAGCACCCCGAGCGAGCCCAGCACGGCGAGCACGCCCGCGACGACCCCCACCGCGAGAGCGGCCCACGCCACCCGGCGCGTCGGCCGCGCGGACGCCGGGCCGCGCGTGTCGAGCGGGACCTTGGACAGCGCCGACCGTGTCGACTGCATGATCGTCGGCGCCGGGGCGACCGCCGCGTCGAGGGCGTCGCGCCACCCGGGCCGCAGCGCACGACCGGCACGCTCGATCCAGCGCGCGCGGGACAGGGCGACGGCGTCGGGCTGCGGCGGGGCGAACTCCGGGCGCCCGTAGCCGTTGCGCACCGCGGCACCGACCTGCCCCGCGACCGCGGCCAGCCCGGTCGCGTCCGCGAGCGCGTCGACCTCGTCCTCGACCGCCGTGCTCATGGTCCAGGGCACCTCGCCGGGGATCTGCTCGAGGAGCAGCGCGCCCGCGCGGTCGAGCTCGCCCGCGACGCGGCTCGCCGCGACGCTGCGCCGGGCCACCGCCTGCTCGAGCAGGCCGCGGAGCTCGTCCAGCCCGTCCCCCGTGCGCGCCGAGACCGTCGTCACGTAGACGCCCGACAGCCCGTCCTCCTCCAGGAGGCGGCCCATGTCGGTCACGAGCGAGGCCCGGCGGCTCTCGGGCACGGTGTCGATCTGGTTGAGCGCCACGACCATCGACCCCTCGAGGCCGCCGGACTTGCGCAGGTAGCCCGAGTGCAGGGCGTCGTCGGCGTACTTCTGCGGGTCCACGACCCACACCAGCAGGTCCACGAGCGGCAGCACCCGGTCCACGACCGCCCGGTGGGCCGGCTCGATCGAGTCGTGGTCGGGCAGGTCCAGCAGGACGAGGCCACCGAGACCCGTCTCGTCGTCGCCGTCGAGCTCGCCGTCGCGCGTGATGCGCCGCTCGGGGTCGACCTCGAGCCAGTCGAGCAGCGCCGTGGCGGCGTCGCTCCACGAGCACGCCGTGACGCGCGCCGTCGTGGGCCGCTTGACCCCGACGTCGGCGAAGTCCAGGCGCGTGACCCGGTTGAACAGGCTCGACTTGCCGGACCCGGTGCCGCCGGCGAGCGCGACGACGGTGTGGTCCACGCCCAGCGCGAGCCGCTCGCGCACGCCGGCGACGGCGTCGCGCACCTGCGCCGCGACGGCAGGGTCGAGGCGGTCGCCCGCGAGGTCCACCGCGCGGGCGAGGTCGTCCGTCCGGGCGCGGAGCTGGGCGTCGTGGGACGTCACATGAGCCTCCTCAGCTCGGCGAGTCGTAGGCGCAGACCGGCAGCCGCGTCGCCCGCCAGCGCGGGCACGTCGAGCGCGGAGAGCACCGGCTCCGCCTCGCGGTCGACCATCGCGGCGGCACGGTCGGCCAGGTCGTCCTTCAGGGCCTCGAGGAGCTCGTCCGCGGTCCCCGGCAGGACGGTGCCGAGCAGGCGCGCGGCGTCGTCGTCGCCGGCGGCGCCCGCGAGGAGCAGGGCCGCGAGCCCCGTCCCCCCGAACGCCTTGACCGCGGCCCTGGACGCCTCGGGGGCCGTGTCGTCACCGAGGTCGGCGACGACGCCCGCGGCACGCTCGGACCACCCGTCCGCCTGCTCGGCGGCCGCGGCCTCGCGACGCTCGGCGGCGCGCTCGTCGTCGGGCAGGACGTCGCCCGCCCCGGGCAGCGGCGCGGGACCCGCGAGCGCGGTGCGCACCGCGCCGGCGGCGCGCACGCCGTCGGCCACGAGCGTGCGGCGGACGACGGCGAGCGCCTCCTCGCGTAGCGGACCGAGGGCCGCGTCGCGCGCCCTGCCCCGACGGCGCGTCGAGCGGACGACGCCCTTGCGCACCGTGACGCGGTCCACCCGCTCGGTTCCGATCACCTGGGCCCAGCGCGCCTCGAGCGCGCCGCGCGCCGCGTCGCCGCGCAGGACGGTCTCGCGGACCTGCTCGCGCACGGGCGGCAGCGCGCGCGCCACCGCCGCACGCAGCCGCTCGGCGGTGTCGACCTGCTGCTCGACCGCGTCCGCGACGCCCGTGACCCACTCCGGGAGCGCCGCGAGGGAGCCCTTGAGCGTGCGCACGATCACGGCGCGCGACCGGTCCGGGCCGGCGAGCATCGTCAGCCAGCGCGCGACCGGGGCGACGACCTCACGGTCCAGCAGCCCCTCGTGCGGGCCGACGTCGGGCACGACGAACAGCGGCACGCCCTCCATCCCGTGGTCGCGCAGGCGCTGGAGGAGGTCGCCGCGGATCGTGGTGAGCGTCTCCCGCGGCACCCGGTTGAGGACCATCGCGACGCTCGCGCCGCGCTCCATCGCCCGCCCGAGCGCCTTCCACGGCAGCGCGTCCCCGTAGCGGGACGCGGTCGTGACGAAGAGCCACAGGTCCGCGGCCTCGAGCAGCAGGCCGGCCGTCTCCCGGTTCTCCGACAGCAGCGAGTCGAGGTCCGGGGCGTCGAGGAGCGCGGTGCCGCGCGGTACGCCGTCGTGCTCGAGGACGCGCGACATGCGGGTCGCCGGGCCCTCGACGACCACGTCCGCGTCGAGCGGGTTGAACGCGAGGACGGGCTCGCGCGTCGTCGGGCGCAGCACGCCCGCCTGGGAGACCTCCTCCCCCAGCAGCGAGTTGTACAGCGTCGACTTGCCGGCACCCGTCGAGCCGGCGACGACGACGACCGCCGGCGACGACAGCTCCTTGAGCCGCGGCAGGAGGTGCTCCTCGAGCTGCGTGAGCAGGCGGTCGCGCGACGCCGCGGCCTCGTCCCGCCCGGCGACCGCGAGCGGCAGCTCGACGCGCGCGACGTCCCGGCGCAGATCACGTGCGACGTCGAAGACGGTGACGCCCAGCTCGTCCCCCTGGGCGCCCGGGCGGGCACCCGGCACGGCGTCCGGACCGGTGGCGCGCGCGCCCGAGGCGACGTCTGGGGTTCTCACGGGTTCATAGTGACGGCTCGGACCGACGCCGCAAAACGTACGCGCCGACGGCGCCCGGGCCCGGTCGACCGCGCGGTGGAGGCGTGCGGCCGGCCCGGGCGTCGGTGCTGGTCGGCGGCACCGCCCCTCGCCGACGTCGCGCCGTGCGGACCTCCCCAGTGGCTCCGGCGCCCACTACGATGGCTGCGCGCCTCGATAGCTCAATGGATAGAGCAACGGCCTTCTAATCCGTAGGTTGCAGGTTCGAGTCCTGCTCGGGGCACCAGCCGCCGTCACGCCCGGGCACGTGGTCGGCGCCCTCGCCCGCGGGGGCAGGGGCGAGGGCGCCGTCGGGCACGACGGTACGTGCGCAGTTGGACGAGCGTCCAGTAGACGTCAGGGTGAAAGTGTGCCCTCCCGTGGTGTCGTGCGCGGGAGCATGTGGAGCATCTGTGCAGAATCCGCCCATGTACTTGCAGTGGAGCGCCGGCGGGGACGGCTACGAGGCCACCGCCACCGAGGGCACCTACCGGGTCCTGCCGCGGGGCGACGAGTGGTGCCTGGAGCGTCCCGGCGCACGCACCACGCGGATCGGCGGATTCTCGACGCCCGCCGAGGCGATGGCGTGGGGGGCCGACCTGCACGCCGTGCAGCGCGGCGCCGTCGCCCGCGAGCCGCAGCCGGGCTGGCCCACGGTCGCCGAGTTCGCGCGCGAGCTCGGACTCGCCGCCTCGGTGCTGCGGTCGTGGCTCGCCGTGCACGAGCCCGGCAGCTCCGGCGGCCCGCGCCGACGACTCGACCCGACGACGCGCGAGCGCATCCGTGCCTACTACGCCTCGGTGCCCGTCGCGTCCTGACGACCGAGGTCCGCCCTCGCCTCCCTCCTCACCGCTCCCGCTCGCCCCACCGCCCCGGCGACCTCTCACCCCTCCCGAGCAGGGAAAGGGTAAAGATTCGGCCACCCGTCGCAGATATACTCGCCGGACCGGCCCGGTGCCGGTTGCGCCCGGTCCGCCCGGGCCGTGGGGCGACCTCGCGCCGCTCCGCCCCGCCACCGACGGCGACCGACGGCACGCACGAGCGAAGGACCGAGATGACCGAGGCAGCACCGCTCCAGCCCCCCGCCGAGACCCTCTCGCTGACGGCGCCCGAGCCGGTCAAGCCGGTGGCCTCGACGCAGGCTCCCGCGATGGCGCCGCGCGTGGACGAGGCGGCGATCCCCGGGCTCGAGGCCAAGGTCGGCTCGTACCTCGACCAGCTGCTCGCGGCCGACACCCGCTCCCCCGAGTTCGCGGCGAAGGCCGACGACGTGCGCAAGATGGGCGACGCCGACATCCGCGCGGCCGCGGACGTCTCCAACCGCATGCTCGAGATGCCCGTCAAGGAGCTGCGCGAGGGCGGCGTCTCCGACGGCTCCAGGGTGAGCCGGTCGCTGCTGGAGCTGCGCCGCACGGTCGAGGAGCTCGACCCGAGCGAGGCGTCCTTCGGCAAGAAGCTGCTCGGCTTCATCCCGCTCGGCGGCAAGATGCAGGACTACTTCCGCCGGTACGAGAGCTCGCAGTCGCAGATCAACGCCATCGTCCAGTCGCTGTACAACGGCCAGGACGAGCTCCGCAAGGACAACGCCGCCCTCAACCTGGAGAAGCAGAACCTCTGGGACACGATGGCGCGGCTCAACCAGTACATCTTCATCGCCGAGCGCCTCGACACCGAGCTCTCGACGAAGATCGCCGAGCTCGAGGCGACGGACCCCGAGCGCGCGCAGGCGCTGCGCGAGGACGTGCTGTTCTACGTGCGTCAGAAGCACCAGGACCTGCTCACGCAGCTCGCCGTGTCCATCCAGGGCTACCTCGCGATGGACATCATCATGAAGAACAACCTCGAGCTCATCAAGGGCGTCGACCGCGCCACCACCACGACGGTCTCCGCGCTGCGCACCGCCGTGATCGTCGCGCAGGCGCTGGCGAACCAGCGCCTCGTGCTGGACCAGATCACGGCGCTCAACACGACGACCTCGAACATGATCGCGTCGACGTCGAAGATGCTCGCCGACCAGTCGGCGACGATCCAGTCGCAGGCCGCGAGCGCGAGCGTCGGGCTCCCCCAGCTCCAGCAGGCGTTCGCCAACATCTACGCGACGCTCGACTCGATCTCGACGTTCAAGACGCAGGCGCTGGACTCGATGGCGCAGACGATCGGCGTGCTCGAGACCGAGACGACCAAGGCGAACGAGTACCTGGACCGCGCGCGGCGGTCCGACGTGTCCCAGGCGGCGGGCGACGGCGCGCTCGACCTCGGCCGCCTCTGAGCCGGGACGAGACCTCCACATGGGCTGGTTCTCCGACGTGCTCGGGCGGCTCGGCGGGCGCCAGGACCCACCGGAGCCCGGCGTCGCGCTGCCGCCGCCGCCGACGAGCGCGGACATCCTGGCGTCCGTGGAACGCGTCGAGCAGCAGATCGTCGGCCGCGTGCCGCCCGCGGTCACGGCGCGCGTGCACCGCATCACCGGCACGGTCGAGGAGATGGTGCCGCGCCTCGACCGGCTCGGTGGCGGCTCGCAGCAGGCGCACACGGTGGTGGCCACCGCGACGAGCTACCTGCCGGAGGCCGTCGGCGCGTACCTGCGCCTGCCGCGCGACTTCGCGGACCGGCGCGTGGTCGCGCACGGCAAGACGTCCCTGATGCTGCTGTGCGACCAGCTCGACCTGCTGGGCGTCACGCTCGACAAGATCTCCGACGCGGTCTCGCGCGCCGACGCCGCCGCGCTCGTGGCGCACGGGCAGTTCCTGGCCGACAAGTTCCGCGAGTCCTCCGTCTCGCTGTCCCCGGACGCGGGCGCGGGCACCCCGCAGCCCACGGACCCCACCGGGCGCCTGGAGGCCCCGTGACGACGCCGGCGGACCTCGACCAGGCGCTCGACGCCCTGGCGGCGGCCGCGCGCGCCGCGGGCGTCGACGAGGACGCCGCGCGCGACGAGGGGGCCCGCCTCGCCGCCGCCGTCGCCGAGTCGTCCCCCGGCGCCCCGGCCGCGTGGCTCGCCGCGCTCGGTCACGACCCGGCCGCCACCGGCGCGTTCTTCACGGCCGCGTCGAGCGCACGCCGCTGGCGCACGTCGCCGAGCGACGTGCTCTCCGGTCTCCTCGCCGCCCGATCGACCCACGCCGCGGCGTACGGTGGCGCCCTGGCCGACGTCGCGTCGGCCGCAGGGCGGCTGGGCACGCCCGGCCCGCACGTCGCCGGGAGCGCCGCGGCGGCCGCTGCGGTCCAGCGCTCGGCCGTCCCGGGAGGCGGCGCGCCCGCCCCGGGTCGTCCCGTCGCCCGTCCCGCCGCCGCGCGCCCCGTCCCGACGCCGTCGCGCACGACCGCCGGGCCCCTGACCGCGCGTCCCTCGGCCGGCAGCTCGTTCGACCTCGACGCGCTCGCCCCGCTCGGCGTGCCCCGTGCGCCCGAGCCGGACGTGCCGTCCGTCGACGCGATCCTCGACGCGCTCGCCACCCACCGCCCCGGTGGACCGGCGGTGCCCGGCGACCCGTCGCCGTCAGGAACGGCACCGACCCCGGGCACCACCGGCGAACGGGTCCCCACGGCGGACGGCGAGGCGCCCGCGGACGCCGACGCCGACGAGCCCCCGCGCTCGCTCGAGGAGCTGCTCGCCGAGCTGGACGCCCTGACCGGTCTCGAGCGGGTCAAGGCGGAGATCCGGCGCCAGACCGAGCTGCTGCGGGTCGAGAGGCTGAGGACGGAGGCCGGTCTCACGCGGCCCACGCTCACGCGCCACCTCGTGTTCCTCGGCAACCCGGGCACCGGCAAGACGACGGTCGCGCGGCTCGTCGCGGGGATCTACCGCGCGCTGGGGCTCCTGGAGAAGGGACACCTCGTCGAGGTGGACCGCTCCGAGCTGGTCGCGGGATACCTCGGGCAGACGGCGGTCAAGACGTCCGAGGTGGTGGCGACCGCGCTCGACGGCGTGCTGTTCGTCGACGAGGCGTACGGGCTCGCGGAGGACCAGTATGGCGCGGAGGCGGTCACGACGCTCGTCAAGGACATGGAGGACCACCGCGACGAGCTGGTGGTGGTCGTCGCGGGGTACCCGGGGCCGATGGCGGACTTCCTCGCCACCAACCCGGGGCTCGAGTCGCGCTTCTCGACGACGATCACGTTCGAGGACTACACCGCCGGCGAGCTGCGCGAGATCTTCGCGGGCATGGCGCGGCGCGCCGACTTCGAGCCGACGCCGGAGGCGCTCGACGCGTTCGAGCGGCTCGCCGCCGCCCAGCCCCGCACCGAGGGGTTCGGCAACGCGCGCTGGGCGCGCAACGTGCTCGACGCGGCGGTCGCGCGGCACGCGTGGCGACTGCGCGACACCCCCGAGCCCACCGTCGACGAGCTGCGCCTGCTCCTGCCCGTCGACGTGGTCGACGCCGAGGGCGCGCCTGCGTCGCTCGCCACGCTCGCCCCGCCGACGCCCGGCCCGGCCGAGCCCGCCGGCCCCGCCGAGCCGCCGGCACCACCCACCGTCGAGGAGAACGCATGACGACCACACCGGTCCGCCCGGCGGGCCCGCCCGCGCCCGGCGTCGTGGTGCCCGCCCCGGCCGCGCCCGTGGGCGCCCCCGGGGCACCCGGGCCGTCCGGCGACGGCAGCGCCCGCGTCGCCCGCGTCGCCCGTGCGCGGGGCGCCCTGCGCCGCACGCCCGGTCGGCTCCGCCTCGTGATGGCGCTGTGCGTGCTCGCCTCGGTCGTGCTCGGCGCGCTCGGCTTCCAGGCGGGCGCCGTGCAGTCGCGCGCGCTCGACGCGGCCGCCGAGGACGCCGCGCAGCTCGTGGGGGTCCAGGAGGTGCGCAACGCGCTCGTCGCGGCGGACGCCACGGCGACCGGCGCGTTCCTCGTCGGCGGCCTCGAGCCCGCCGAGCAGCGCGCGCGCTACGACGAGCTGGTCGACGGGGCGGCGAGCGACCTCGCGACCCTGTCCGGCAACAACGAGGCCGACGCCGAGCTCCTCGGCGAGGTCGCGGCCGACCTCACGACGTACACGGGGCTCGTCGAGCAGGCGCGCGCCGCCAACCGGCAGGGCTTCCCCGTCGGCTCCGCCTACCTGGACCAGGCGTCGACCATCCTGCGCGAGGAGATGCTCCCCACGCTCGACGAGGTCGTGCTCGACGACGCCGACCGGGTCGCGGCGGACTTCTCGGGCGTGCGCAACGCGCTGTGGGTCCTTGCCGGCGGGCTGCTCGCCCTCGCGGCGCTGGTGCTGAGCCAGGTCTGGCTCGCGCGGCGCACGCACCGCGTGCTCAACGTGGGGCTCGCCGCCGCGACGGCCGTCGTGGTGGTCGTCGGCGTCGTCGGCACGGTCCTGCTGTCCCAGGCGAGCGCCCGCGCGCACGACGTGCGGACCGGCTCGTACGCCGCGACGCTCGCCGCGTCGCAGGCGTACGCGCTCGCGAACGACGCGAAGTCGATGGAGGCCTTCACGCTCATCAAGCGCGGGTCGGGCCAGGCGTACGAGGAGGAGTTCGTCGCCGCGACGGACGACGCCGCGCAGCGCCTGGACGACGCGGCGGCGGACGGCGTCCTCGACGGGTCGAGCGCGCAGGCCCTCGACGCGTGGGTCGCCCGGCACGCCGAGATCCGCGCGCTCGACGACGAGGGCGACTGGGAGGGCGCCGTCGCGCTCGCGACGAGCATCGACGAGGGGAGCCCGAACGCCGCGTTCGAGGAGTTCTCGGCATCCGCGCGCGACGACATCGAGACGAACGCCGCCGCGACGCGCGACGACCTGGCGTCGGCCGGCACGCGGTCCGCCGTCGCGGGCTGGCTGCTGCTCGCGGCCGGTGCGGCCGCGGCCCTGCTGTCGTGGCGCGGCGTCACGGCACGACTGGAGGAGTACCGGTGAGGACGACGACCGCTGCCCGCTCGGCCCTCGTCGCGGCGCTGACCGCGACCGCGCTGCTGCTCACCGCGTGCTCCGGCCCGTCCGGCGCCGACGACCTGCGCCTGACGCCCGAGGCCGAGCCCGAGGCCACGACGGCCGCCCCCTCCCCCGCCGAGCCGGTGCAGTGCGCGGACCCCCTCGCCTCCTACGCGCCCGACGGCCCGCTGCCGTCGCCCGACGCGCTGCCCGCCGGCAGCACCATGGCCGAGATCCGCGAGCGCGGCTCGCTCGTCGTCGGCGTCTCGGCGGACACCCTCCTCATGGGGGCGCGCAACCCGCTCTCGGGCCAGATCGAGGGGTTCGACATCGACATGCTCCGGGAGGTCTCGCGCGCGATCTTCGGCGACCCGGACCGGCTCACGTTCCGCGTGATCACCTCGGGCCAGCGCATCGAGGTGCTCCAGGACGACGGCGTCGACCTCGTGGCGCGCGCGTTCACGATGAACTGCGAGCGGTGGGAGGAGATCGCGTTCTCGGCCGAGTACTACCACGCCGGTCAGAAGGTGCTGGTGAACCGCGACTCGACGGCGTCGGGCATCGCCGACCTCGAGGGGCAGCGCGTGTGCGCGCCGGAGGGCACGACGACGCTCACGCGCCTGGAGGAGTTCTCCGGCATCGAGCCGGTGCCCGCGACGACGCACACCCAGTGCCTCGTGCTCTTCCAGCAGGGCCGGGTCGACGCGATCACCGGCGACGACACGGTCCTCGCGGGCTTCGCCGCCCAGGACCCCTACGCCAAGGTCGTCGGCGAGGCGATCAGCGACGAGCCGTACGGCATCGGGGTCCCCGCGGAGGACACCGACCTGGTGCGCTTCGTCAACGCCGTGCTCGAGCGCGTCAAGGCCGACGGCACGTGGGCGGCGAGCTACGACCGGTGGCTCGGTGTGCTCGGCCCCGCCCCGGCGCCGCCGGCCGCGGTGTACGGCCGCACGCCGTGACCCGCGCCGTCGCCCCCGAGGCACCCGGGCGGCTCGGCGAGGCGATCCCTGCCGCGGAGCTCCTGGCGTACCTCGGCGCGCTCGAGACGTGGCTCGACGAGCGCCGCACGGAGCTGGACCGCCTCGACGCCGCCGCGCAGGCCGCGGCGACGCCGGACGCGTACACGGCCGACCTCGTGCTCGCCCTCTCCCTGTGGCAGGCGATCCGCGGGCGTGCCGACGAGCTGCGCGTCACGTGGGACTCCGGGCGTGTCGACGCGGTGGCGCGCGAGAAGATGTCCGTGCTCGTGTGGGGCCGGCTCGACTCCGGGTCGGGCGCGGCGCTCGTCTCGCTCGTCGAGGCGGTCAAGCTGTGCGACGCGCTCGTCGTCCAGCTGCGCACGCGGCTGTCGTTCGACCCCCACACCGCGGACCAGGTGGCCCGCCTGCGGGGCGTGCGGGCGGAGCTCGTGCGCTGCGAGGACCTCGCCGGGTCCGACCCCGACGCCCGCGGCCGGGTGGCGGCGCTGCGCGAGCGGCTGGAGCGGCTCGTCGCCCAGGCGGAGCGCGGCGCCGACGTGTCCGGTCCGCTCGCCGAGCTCGAGGCGGAGGTCGCGCGCGCCGAGCGCGACCTCATCGTGGCGTCCGCCCAGCGCCGCGAGCTGTCCCGCGACCGCACCCGCACGACCGAGCGCCGCGACGCGCTCGAGGCGCGCGAGCCCGCCCTGCGCGAGCTCGTGGCCCGCTGCCGCCGGGAGGTGGCCCACCCGCCCCGCCTCGCGGTCCCGGACGTGTCGCGGCTCGGGCCGGTGCCCGACTCGCGCTTCGAGCTCGACGCCTACGCCGCTCGTCTCGACGCCGTCGAGCGCGCCGTGAAGGCGGTCGAGTCGGCCTACACCGCGCCGCTGCGCGAGCGGGCCGAGCTGCGGTACAGCCTCGACCGGCTCGCGGAGCGCGCGCGCACCAACGGCCGGTCCTCCTCGCCGACCGTCCGCTCCGGCCTCCTCGAGGCGCGCGAGGCGGTCGAGGCGACGCCCTGCGACATCACCCTGGCGCGCTTCCTCGTCGAGCAGTACCAGTTCCTCACCCGCGACCTGCCCACCCCGGAAGGAGCGTCGTCGTGACGACCACCGCGACCGTCCCGTGCTCGGAGCCCGGCTGCCCGGGCACCATCGAGGACGGCTACTGCAACGTCTGCGGTGCGCCCGCCGGTGGCTCGGGACCGGCCGTCGCGACCGGGACCGCGACCGGCGCCACCGCCGCGTCCCCGTCCGCCGTGCTCGGCACCGGCTTCGTCGAGGGCCGCACCGGCGTCGTCTCCTCCGGCGCCGACCCGGACGCCGAGCGCTCGACCCGCACCGGCCGCACCAGCTCGAGCCGGCTCGCCTCGGCCGCCCTCGGCTCGGCGCGCACCGCCGCGACCGGCTCCCGCGCGACGCGCCGCGTCGGCACGTCGTCGACGCGCCTGCGCGGCCACCGGCTCGGCGCCGGGCTGACGACCGTGCCGTCCGCCCCTGTCGCCGACCCGCTCCAGGCCGTCATGGCCGTCCCCGAGGTGCCGGAGCACAAGCGCTACTGCCCCGCGTGCGGCGAGAAGGTCGGCCGCGGGCGCGACGGCCGCCCCGGCCGCACGTCCGGGTTCTGCCCCCACTGCGGCAACCGCTTCGACTTCACGCCGCAGCTGTCCCCCGGCGACCTGGTCGGCGGCCAGTACGAGGTCGTCGGCTGCCTCGCGCACGGCGGTCTCGGGTGGATCTACCTCGCGCGCGACCAGAACGTCTCCGGCCGCTGGGTCGTGCTGAAGGGCCTGCTGAACTCCGGGGACCCCGACGCCTACGCCGCGGCGATCTCCGAGCGCCAGTTCCTCGCCGAGGTCGAGCACCCCCTGATCGTGGAGATCTACAACTTCGCGATGCACGACGGCGCGGGCTACACCGTCATGGAGTACGTGGGCGGCAAGTCCCTCAAGGAGATCCTCAAGGACCGCCGCGAGGACAACGGCGGCGCGATCAGCCCGCTGCCGGTCGACCAGGCGCTCGCGTACGTGCTGGAGATCCTGCCCGCGTTCGCCTACCTGCACGACCAGAACCTGCTGTTCTGCGACTTCAAGCCGGACAACATCATCCAGCAGGGCGACGGCGTCAAGCTCATCGACCTCGGCGGCGTGCGGCGCGTGGACGACCTGACGTCGGCGATCTTCGGCACGATCGGCTACCAGGCGCCCGAGGTGGCCGAGGTCGGCCCGTCGGTGGCCTCGGACATCTACACGATCGGGCGCACGCTCGCGACGCTCGTGCTCGACTTCCGGGGCAACACGACGACCTACGTCGCGTCGCTGCCCCCGGTCGCGGACACGCCCGTGTTCCAGGCCTACGACTCGTTCTACCGCCTGCTCGCCAAGGCCTGCGCGCTCGACCCGTCCGACCGGTTCGCGACCGTGGACGAGATGCGCGCCCAGATCCTCGGCGTGCTGCGCGAGGTCGTCGCGACCGACCGCGGGCCGGGCAGCGCTGCGCTGCACTCGGCGGCGTCCGTGCTGTTCGAGACCCCCGTGTCGGACGTCGCGGAGCGCCCGCTCGCGTGGGACGAGCTGCCCGGGCTGCGCACCGACGAGCACGACCCCATGGCGAGCTGGCTCGCCGGCGTGAACGTCGCCGAGCCCGACGCGCGGCTCGCCGCCCTCGCCGACGCGCCGCAGGACACCGTCGAGGTGCGGCTCGCCCGGGCGCGCGCGGCGATCGAGGCCGGCCGCGACGACGTCGTGCGCGACGCCATCGCGCAGATGCTCGCGGAGGACCCGTGGGAGTGGCGCGCCGCCTGGACGAGCGGCCTCGCGGAGCTGGCGCGCGGCGACGCCGTCACCGCCCGCGCGTCGTTCAACGCCGTCTACGGCCAGGTGCCCGGCGAGCTCGCCCCGAAGCTCGCCCTCGCGACCGCGTGCGAGCTGAGCGGCGAGCCGGACATCGCGGAGTCGCTCTACGTCATCTGCGCCCGCACCGACGCCAACTACACGGCACCGGCGGCGTTCGGCCTGACGCGCGTGCGCCGCGCGCGCGGTGACCTGGACGGCGCGCTGCAGGCGCTCGACCTCGTCACGCCGACGCGCGGGTCCTACGTCGAGTCGCGCGTGCTGCGCGCCCACCTGCTGGCGGGCTCGGGACGCGGGCTGCCCGCCCTGGGCGACGCGCTCGCGAGCGTCGGGTCGGTGGCGATCGCCCCGCGCGAGCGTGCCGGTCTCGCCGTCGGCGTGCTGCGCTCGGCGCTCGAGACCGTGACGACCACGGGTCCGGAGCCGACCACGACCATCGCGGGCGTCCCGGCCGAGGAGCCGGCGCTGCGCGACGCGCTCGAGGCCGCGTACCGCGACCTCGCCGCGCACACCGACGCCCGCGACGAGCGCATCGAGCTCGTGGACCGGGCGAACGAGGTCCGACGGTGGACGCTGCGGTGAGCGGCGCGGTCGACCCGGCGGGGGCCGCTCCCGGGCCGGGCGGGCACGTGCCGCCCCTGGCGTGCCCGGCGTGCGGCGAGCCGACGCACGACGGCGCGCGGTTCTGCGAGGCGTGCGGCACGCCGCTCGCCCCGTTCCCGCCCGCCGGTCCCCTCCCCGGTCCTGGTGCCGTGCGCACCGACCCGGACCCCGAGCCGATGGAGACCTTCCCGTCCGCGCCGGTCGCGGCGGGCACGGCGGGTGCAGCGGGTGCGCCCGGCAGCCGTCCGTGCGTGCGCTGCGGCGGCGCGGTCGCCGACGACGGCTACTGCACCGAGTGCGGCGAGCCGGCGGCGTCCGAGCGCGACCACTGGGCCGAGCACCCGGTCGCGTGGGTCGCCGGGGTCTGCGACCGCGGGGTCCGGCACGCGCGCAACGAGGACGCGATGGCGCTCGCCGCGAGCGGCCCGTTCGCGGCGCTCGTGGTGTGCGACGGGGTGTCGAGCGCACCCGACTCGGACGTCGCGAGCCTCGCCGCGGCGCGCGCGGCGTGCGACCTCCTGGCGGCGGGCGGACCCACGGGCGCCGCTCCCGTGGTCGGCGAGACGACCGCCCGGATGGGCGCGTGGTCGGCGCTGCTCGGCGACGCGGTGCGCGCGGCCGACGACGCCGTGCGCGTGTCGGCGGGCGACGTGAGCGACCGCGCCAACCCGCCGTCCTGCACGTTCGTGGCCGCGGTCGTCGACGGGCCGCTCGTCGTGACGGGCTGGGTGGGCGACTCGCGCGCGTACTGGCTGCCCGACGCGGGCGGCGCCCACCAGCTCAGCGTCGACGACTCCTGGACGCAGGAGATGATCGCCCAGGGGGTCCCGCGTGCGCAGGCCGAGTCCTCCCCGCAGGCCCACGCCATCACGCGCTGGCTCGGCCCGGACGCCCCCGACCCGACCGCGCGCACCGCCGCGACGCTCCCCGACGGGCCGGGCTGGGTGCTCGTGTGCTCGGACGGGCTGTGGAACTACTGCTCCCCCGCGGACGACCTCGCCGCCCTGGTGCGCACCACCGAGGCGACGACCGGGCGCGAGCCGGGCGCGCTGGGCGCGGCGCTCGTCCGGTGGGCCAACGCGCAGGGCGGTCGCGACAACATCACCGTGGCGCTCGCCCGCTTCGAACCGGGTCCGCCGACCCGGTAGCCTGCCCGCACACCGCACCACCGAAGGAGCCCCCATGGCCGAGTTCTCCGCCGAGGTCTACCAGAACGAGTTCCTGTCCGACGGCGGGACGGACGTCCACGCGATCGTCACCGTCTCCTGCTCGGGCGCCGGGACGGCCGGGGGCGGCGCGGCCGGCGGGGTGGCGGAGATCATCATGGTCGACACGTCGGGGTCGATGTCCGGGCGCAACATCGAGGCCGCCAAGCACGCGGCGCAGGTCGCCGTCGACCAGATCCTCGACGGCACGTGGTTCGCGATCGTCGGCGGCAGCCACGTCGCGAACCGGGCGTTCCCGTACCCGAACGCCCGGATGGCGATGGTGCAGATGGAGCCGGGCGCCCGCGCGGAGGCGAAGCGGGCGATCTCGATGATGGCGCCGGGCGGCGGCACCGCGATGAGCACCTGGCTGCGCCTGGCCGACCAGCTCTTCGAGACCGTGCCGCAGGCCACGCAGCGGCACGCGATCCTGCTCACGGACGGCAAGAACGAGTCCGAGCCGCGCGCCAACCTCTCCGCCGCCGTCCGGGACGTCACGGGCCGCTTCCAGTGCGACGCGCGCGGCGTCGGCTCCCGCTGGCAGGTCGACGAGCTGCGCGAGATCGCGACGGCGCTGCTCGGCACGGTGGACCTCATCGCGGACCCGAGCGAGATCGCGGCGGACTTCGAGGCGCTCATGCGCGCGTCGATGGGGCGTGGCGTCGCGTCGGCCGACCTGCGCGTGTGGGCGCCGCAGGGTGCGCAGGTCCTGTTCGTCCGTCAGGTCGCCCCGACCGTCGAGGACCTCACGGCGCGGCGGTCGGAGGTCAACGCGCTCACCGGGGCCTACCCGACCGGGTCGTGGGGCGACGAGTCGCGCGACTACCACGTCGCCGTCCGGGTCGCGTCGAAGCCGGTGGGCTCCGAACAGCTCGCCGCGCGCGTCCAGCTCGCGGTGCAGGGCGAGGTCGTCGCGTCGGGCCTCGTCAAGGCCCGGTGGTCCGACGACGAGTCGCTCACCACGCGCATCAACGCCGAGGTCGCGCACTACACCGGCCAGACCGAGCTCGCGGCGGCCATCCAGGAAGGTCTGGCGGCGAAGGCGGCCGGCGACGAGGCGACGGCCACGGTCAAGCTCGGCCGCGCCGTCCAGCTCGCGCAGCAGACCGGCAACGCCGAGGCGACGACGCGCCTGCGCAAGGTGGTCGACGTCGACAGCGAGGAGCAGGGCACGGTGCGGCTCAAGCGCAACACGGACAAGCTCGACGAGATGGCGCTCGACACCGCCTCGACGAAGACGACGCGGGTGCGTCGATGAGCCCCGTCGTCTGCCCCAACGGACACACCTCCACGGCGACGGACTACTGCGACGTCTGCGGCGAGCCTCTGACGGCTCCGGCCGCACCGCCCGCTCCCGCCGCCCCGGCCGAGCCCGCGCCGGAGGGCCCCGCCGCGTCGTCGGCCCCCGCGAGCACGACCTGCCCGCACTGCGGCGCCGAGGCGGCGGCCGGCGCGCTGTTCTGCGAGAGCTGCGGGTACGACTTCACGACCGGCGCCGTCCCGGAGCCGGTCGAGCCGCCCTCGGCCCTCTCGCTGGACCCGCCGACGCCGTCGTCCACCCCGGCGCCGTCGACGCCCTCGGAGCCGTCCCCCGCTCCGGCGACCCACCTGCCCACCCCGGCGGTGCCGGGACCGGACCAGTGGGTCGTCGAGATCTGGGTCGACCCCGACTGGTACGCCGCCCAGCAGCCGGAGGACCCCATGCCGTCCGCCGGTCTGCCCGGCCTCGTGGTGCTCCGCGAGCGCAGCGTGCTCGTCGGCCGCCCGTCGGCGTCGCGCGGCATCCACCCCCAGGTCGACTGCGGGGCGGACACGGGCGTCTCGCGCCGGCACTGCCAGCTGAGCACGGACGGCCAGCGCTGGTGGGTCGAGGACCTGCAGTCGTCCAACGGCACGTACGTCAGCCCCGCGGGCGAACCGCTGCCGGACGAGCCGGTCCCCGCCGGCCAGCGGCGCGAGCTGGACGACGGGGACCGGGTGTACCTCGGGGCGTGGACCCGCCTGGTCGTGCGCAAGGCGCTCCCCGGCGAGGTCTGAGCCCGAGAGATCAGCCCCGCCGCGTGGGCGTCACCCCTGCGTGGCGGGCGGGTCCGTGACGGTGCGCGACGCCTCGTCCGGGCCCGCGTCGATCTGCGTCGCACCGCCGCCCGCGCGGTGCGCGACCTCGATGCGACGCGGCCGGGCCTCCTCGGCGACGGGGATCGTCAGCGACAGGACGCCGTCCTCGTAGGAGGCCGTGATCCGGTCGAGCGCGAGGCCCCGGCCGACCGTGAGCTGGCGCGCGAACGTGCCGGAGGGGCGCTCCCGCGCCAGCCACTGCACGTCAGGGTCGGTGCGCGGGCTGCGCTCGGCCCGGACCGTCAGGGTTCGGTCGTCCACGGAGACGTCGATCGTCCCCGGGTCGACCCCCGGCAGGTCCATCGTCAGGACGTAGTGGTCCCCCGCGCGGAACAGGTCGAGCGGCATCGCGGAGGACGCGGCGGAGACCCTGCCGCCGGGAGCCATCTGGCTCACGAGACGGTCCATCGCGTCCAGGGTGCTCGTGAACGGGTCGGTCATCGCAGCCACACCTCATCACCTCCTCGTCGGCGGTCCCGGACGGTCCGGGACCGGTCGGTGCTCCGCGAGGCAGGCGCCCCGCGGCGGCTACACGTCCCGTTCTAGCACTCTCACCCGGTGAGTGCCAAGGGGTGCCGACGAGGACGTCGCGGCACGTAAATGCCGTGCGCCCGCGCGGGGCGGCGTGGTTGTGTGGTCACACACCGCGGTGGCGTCCGTCCGGTCCGTACCGGGCGGCGGAGGGTCCGGCCAGACCCATCGGTCCGACGTCACGAGAGCAGCACCATGCACCCCTTGATCACGTTCGACGTGGCGGCCCTGAGCCGTCGCGAGCAGCTGCAGGAGCAGAGCCTGCGCCGGTCGCAGCTGCGCCGCACCACCACCCGCGTCCCGGCGCGGACCCGGCAGGCCCGCCTGCCGCGCCGCACCGCATGACACGCTCCGACCGCTCGCCGGCGAGGACCCCCTCCCCGGACGACGGCCCTCCCCGAAGGCCCCGGCCCGCCGGACCACGCACGGTCCGCGCAGCCGGGGCCTTCGCCGTCCCGCGTGCGCACCGGGCTCACGACTAGGCTGTCCGGGTGAGCCCTGTGAACGCCAACGAGCGCATCGTCTGGATCGACTGCGAGATGACCGGGCTCGACCTGGGCGCCGACGCCCTCGTCGAGGTCGCCGCCGTGGTCACCGACTCCGACCTCAACGTGCTCGGGGAGGGCGTCGACGTCGTCGTCCGCCCACCGGCCGAGGCCCTCGAGAAGATGGGCGACTTCGTGCGCGACATGCACACGACCTCGGGCCTGCTGGAGGAGCTGGACGCCGGCGTCACGCTCGCCGAGGCCGAGCAGCTGGTCCTCGACTACGTGCGCGCCTGGGTGCCCGAGCCCGGCAAGGCACCGCTGGCGGGCAACTCCGTCGCCACGGACAAGGCGTTCCTCGACCGGGACATGCCGGCCCTCGTCGGCCACCTGCACTACCGGATCGTCGACGTCTCCTCCGTCAAGGAGCTCTCCCGCCGCTGGTTCCCCCGCGCGTACTTCGCCTCGCCCGACAAGCAAGGCGGCCACCGCGCGCTCGCCGACATCCTCGAGAGCATCGACGAGCTGCGGTACTACCGGCAGGCCGTCTTCGTGCCCGCTCCGGGTCCCGACTCGGCGACCGCACGCCGCATCGCCGCGCAGGTCAAGGCCACGTCGGTCACCGGGGTGCGCGAGGAGAGCACCGTGGGCGACACCGCACCCGTGACCACCGTCACCGGCCCCGCCGACGCCCCGACGCCGCACGCGTCCTGAAGCACCCGGCGGACCGGGTACACTTTTCGACGGCCGGTGCACCGTTTCCCCTCGGGGTCGACGGTGTCGACCCGGTCCTGGTGGGTATAGCTCAGCTGGTAGAGCACCTGGTTGTGGTCCAGGGGGTCGCGGGTTCAAGTCCCGTTACTCACCCCAGACGCACGAGGCCCGAGCGGCCGCACGAGGGAGGACCTCGGCGGAGGCTCGGGCCTCGTGCGTTCCCCGTCCGGGCCGGCCCCTTCCCGGCCCCCGCGCCCGGCGCTACAGTCGCGCCGTGCCCGAGAAGGTCGACCTCAAGAGGACCCTCGACGCCTACCAGGCCCGGCGGGGCCGGTTCCGCGTCGTGGACGTGCCCGACCTGCAGTACCTCATGGTCGACGGCCACGGCGACCCGAACACCGCGCCCGGCTACGCGCAGGCGCTCGCCGCCCTGTACCCCGTGGCCTACGCGCTGAAGTTCGCCAGCAGGCGCGACCTCGGCCGTGACCACGTCGTCATGCCGCTGGAGGGCCTGTGGTGGGCGGACGACATGGAGACGTTCACCACCGCGCGGGACAAGTCCCGGTGGCACTGGACGATGATGATCATGGTCCCCGACTGGATCGGCCCGCAGATGGTGGAGGCCGCCGTCGAGCGGGCCGGCGCGAGGAACCGCCCGGCGCGCCTGGCCGACGTCCGGTTCGCGACGCTGTCCGAGGGCAGGTGCGTGCAGACGCTGCACGTCGGCTCGTTCGACGACGAGGCGCCCGTGCTGGCCCGCATGCACGAGGAGTTCATCCCGGGCAACGGCCTGCGCATGGTCGGCACGCACCACGAGATCTACCTCAGCGACCCGCGCCGGACCGCGCCCGAGAAGCTGCGCACCATCCTGCGGCAACCGGTCCGCGCCGCCAGGACTGCTCCGGCGTAGCCGCCCCCGACGTGTTCGCTGGGAGCGTACCGGCGCGAATGCGGCGTACCGCCCCGCTGGCATACGGTCGCATCACGATGTGCGCCGCACCGGCTGATCGGCTCGCGCCCGGCCCGCGACTGTGGTCGGCTTGGTCGCCGGACCACCGAGTGTCGGGAGGCACCGCTCCATGATCGAGTTCCGATCGGTCACCAAGACGTACCCCGACGGCACGACCGCGGTCGCCGACTTCGACCTCGTCATCCCGCCGCACCGCACCACGGTGCTCGTCGGCTCGTCCGGGAGCGGCAAGACGACGCTCCTGCGGATGATCAACCGCATGGTGGACCCGACGTCGGGCACGATCGAGATCGACGGCCGGTCCGTCCTGGACAAGGACCCCGTGCGGCTGCGCCGCAGCATCGGGTACGTCCTCCAGAACGGCGGGCTCCTGCCCCACCACCGGGTCGTCGACAACGTCGCGACGGTGCTGCGCCTCGAGGGCACGCCCAAGGGCGAGGCGCGGGCACGGGCGCTCGAGCTGCTCGACACGGTCGGTCTCGACCGCGGGCTCGCCGAGCGGTATCCCAGCCAGCTCTCCGGCGGCCAGCAGCAGCGCGTCGGCGTCGCGCGGGCGCTCGCCGCGGACCCGAACATCCTGCTCATGGACGAGCCCTTCGGCGCCGTCGACCCGATCGTCCGGGCCGAGCTGCAGACCGAGACGCTGCGCCTGCAGCAGGAGCTGCACAAGACGGTCGTCTTCGTCACGCACGACGTCGACGAGGCGTTCCTGCTCGGCGACCAGGTCGTCATCCTCGAGACGGCGGCGCAGGTCGCGCAGATCGGGTCGCCGAGCGAGATCATCGAGAACCCCGCGAGCGACTTCGTCGCGAGCTTCATCGGCATCGAGCGCGGCACCCGGGCGCTGCGGCCCAAGCCCACGGACCGCGGGACGGTCCTCGTGGACACCGCGGGGCGCACGCAGGGGGTCCTCGTCGAGGACGGCGCATGACCTGGGTCCTCGACAACCTCGACCTCATCGGCCGCCTCACCGTCGAGCACCTGCGCCAGAGCGCCGTCCCGATCCTGCTCGGCCTCGTCGTGTCCGTCCCGGCGGGATGGTTCGCCTACCGCTTCCGCCTCACGCGCGGCCTCGTCCTCACGGTCGTGGGCCTGCTGTACACGATCCCCTCGCTCGCGCTGTTCGCCCTGCTGCCCCCGCTGCTCGGCATCAGCTTCCTGTCCGAGGTCAACCTCGTCGTCGCGCTGACGATCTACGCCGTCGCGATCATGACCCGGTTCGTCGCGGACGCGCTCGGCTCGGTCGACCCGGGCGTGCGCCAGGCGGCCGTCGCGGTCGGCTACGGCCCGTGGCGCCGGTTCTGGCAGGTGGACCTGCCGCTCGCCGGACCGGTCGTGCTCGCCGGGCTGCGCGTCACCGCCGTCTCGACGATCTCGCTCGCCACCGTCGGCATCCTCATCGGCATCGACAACCTCGGCTACCTGTTCACGAACGGGTACCAGCGCCAGATCGTCGAGGAGATCCTCGCGGGCGTCGTCGCCGTCGTCGTGATCGCCCTCGTCGTCGACGGGCTGCTCGTCCTCGTCGGCCGGCTGCTGCTGCCCTGGACGCGGAGGGCGCGCGCATGAACCTCTTCTCCGACGCGATCGCCTGGATCTTCTCCCCGGCCCGCCTCGAGGGCTCGCTCCCCCTGCCCGAGGCCGTCTGGACCCACCTCGCGTTCACGTTCGCCGCCGTGGTCGTCGCCGCGCTGATCGCCATCCCCGCGGGCTGGCTCATCGGGCACACGGGCCGCGGTCGCGAGATCGCCGTCGCGCTGTCCGGCGCGGCGCGTGCCGTGCCGTCGTTCGGCCTCGTCCTGCTCCTCGTCCTGCTCCTGGGCGTGACCCACAAGGTGGCGGCGTCCACGACGGCGTTCGTCCTCCTCGCGATCCCGCCCATCCTCGCCGGGGCGTACGCCGGGGTGGAGGCCGTCTCCCCGCGCGTCGTCGACGGCGCACGCAGCGTCGGCATGACGCCCTGGCAGGTGCTGCGCAAGGTGGAGGCGCCGCTCGGCCTGCCGCTGCTCATCGGCGGCCTGCGCTCCGCCACGCTCCAGGTCGTCGCGACCGTGACCCTCGCGGGGTACGTCGGGAACTGGGGCCTCGGCTTCTACATCGTCCAGGGCATCCAGATCCGCGACTTCTCGCAGATCCTCGGCGCGGCGCTCCTCATCGTCGTGCTGGCCGTCGTGCTCGACGCGGTCTTCGCGGTCCTCGAGCGCGTCGTCACACCGCGCGGCGTGCGGGCCGGCCGCTCGCGCGACGACGCCCCGCGCCGGCGCCGCCGCACCGCCGCCGCCCCGAGCCCGTCCTGACCCCGAACCACCCCCAAGCCCCAGCCCAGATCCAGCCCCCACGCGGGGGCACCCAGAAAGGGACACCAATGCGCACGACACGACGCACCGCCACCGTCCTCGCCGGGGCGGCGACCGCCGTCCTCGCGCTCGGCGCCTGCGGCGGCGGCTCCGACCCGCTCGACGACACCACGACGTCCGACGCCGGCGGCGACGGCGCGTCCGAGACCATCGTCGTCGGCTCGCAGGCCTACTACTCGAACGAGATCATCGCCGAGATCTACGCCCAGGCGCTCGAGGCCGAGGGGTTCGACGTCGAGCGGAACTTCAGCATCGGCCAGCGCGACGCGTACATGCCCGCGCTCGAGGCCGGCGAGATCCAGCTGTTCCCGGAGTACACCGGGAACCTGCTCCAGTTCTTCGAGCCGGAGACCACGGCGACGTCGTCCGACGACGTCTACGCGGCCCTCCAGGAGGCGCTGCCCGAGGGCCTCGCCGTGCTCGACCAGGCGCCCGCGACGGACCAGGACTCGTACAACGTGACGCAGGCCTTCGCGTCCGAGAACGACGTCGAGAGCCTCGCGGACCTCGCCGGGCTCGACACCGACATCGTCCTCGGCGGCCCCGCCGAGCTCGAGCAGCGTCCGTACGGGCCGCAGGGCCTGGAGGACGTCTACGGCGTCGACGCGTCGTTCGTCGCCACCGGCGACACCACCGTCCAGGACCTCGTCGCGGGCACGGTCAACGTCGCCAACGTCTTCAGCGCCGACCCGCGCATCCAGACCGAGGACCTCGTCACGCTCGAGGACCCCGAGGGCCTGTTCCTCGCGTCCAACGTGGTGCCGCTCGTCGACGCCGACGTCGCCGAGGAGATCGCCGACGTGATCGACCCGGTGAGCGCGGCGCTCACGCCCGAGGGCCTCGTCGACCTCAACGTGCAGTCCACCGAGGAGCAGCGCTCCCCCGAGGACATCGCCGCTGACTGGCTGGCGGAGAACGACCTGGCCTGAGCCGCGTCACCTGCGCCGGCTCGACGCCCGCGGCGCGGGCGGGACGGACCTCAGTCCGTGCCGACCCGCGCCGCGATGGCGTCCGCGAAGCGGTCGAGCGCCCCGGGCGCCAGCGACAGGAACAGCGAGGGCTCGGTGAGCTCGAGCTCGATGACGACGGGCGCCCCGTCGTCGCCCGTCACGATGTCCACGCGCGCGTAGAGGAAGCTGGACGCGTCCCCGTCGGCGACCGCGTCGGCCGCGACCTGGAGGGTGCGGCGCGCGACCTCCACCTGCTCGTCGGACGCCTCGACCGCGGTCATGCGCTCCTGCGGGTAGAGCCCGCGCGTCGGGCGGTGCGGGCCGGTGAGGTGCGCGTTGTTCCGCACGGTGTGCGAGTGCTTCCCGTCGAGGAAGACGAGGCGCGCCTCGCCCGCGGTGTCGACGCTCGTGACGTACGGCTGGACCATGACCTCGCGGCCCGACGCCAGCAGGTTCTTCGCGTGCTGGATCGCGAGACCGCGCGAGTGCGCCTCGCCCGACTGGTAGCGCCCGGTGTCCTTCGCGCCCGCGCTCACGACCGGCTTGATGACGAAGTCGCCCTGCGCGGGCAGCCGCGTGTGGATCGCGCGGGACGACAGGTTGCGCTCGGGGTCGAGCCAGAGCGTCGGGATCGTGGGCACGCCCGCGGCGTCGAGGTCGCGCAGGTACCCCTTGTCGGTGTTCCACCGCAGCACACGCTCGCTGTTGAGCAGGCGCGGGACGCGCGCGGCCCACGCCACGTAGTCGTCCCGGCGCGCGGAGTAGTCCCACGTCGAGCGCACGACGACCGCGGCGTAGGCGTCCCAGTCGACGTCGGGGTCGTCCCACACCGCGACCTCGGCGGTGACGCCTCGCGTCTCGAGCGCACGCACGAGCGGCGCGTCGTCAGGGTCGAGGTGCGGCAGGACGGAGCAGGTCGCGAGCGCGACGCGCGGGGCGGGGTTCTCGGTCGTCACGCGCCCGAGCCTAGGCGACCGGGCGTGCGCGGGGCGCGTCAGAGCCCGTACTCCTCCAGGAAGCGCAGCCAGACCTCGCTCACCGTCGGGTAGGAGGGCACGGCGTGCCAGAGCCGCCCGAGCGGCACCTCGCCGACGACGGCGATGGTCGCGGCGTGGAGCATCTCCGCCGCGTCCGGGCCGACGAACGTCGCCCCCACGACCACCTCCCGGGCCGCGTCGACCACGATCTGCGCGGTGCCCGCGTAGCCGGTGGCGCGCACGGCGGCCCCGGAGACGTTCGCGAGGTCGTAGCGCGCGACCCGCACGTCGAGGCCGGCGTCGCGCGCGCTGCGCTCGGTGTGCCCGACGGCGGCCACCTCGGGGCGTGTGAACACGACCTGGGGCGACGCGACGTGGTCGGCGGTCGCGGCGTACCGCGTCCACGGGCGCGGCTCCTCGCCCGCCGGCGGCGCGGACTCCCCCGCGGTCGGCGCGTCGGGCGCGTCGGCGCCGCCGAACCGTGCGGCGACCACGTCGCCGGCGACACGTCCCTGGTACTTGCCCTGGTGCGTCGTCGCGACGCGCCCGGTGACGTCGCCCGCGGCGTAGAGCCAGCCGCCCTCGACACCGCGCACGAGCATGGTGTCGTCGACGTCGAGCCCGCGCCCGGGCGTCAGGCCGAACGTCTCGACGCCGACGTCCTGCGTGCGCGGGGCGCGGCCCGTCGCCACGAGCACCCGGGCGACGTCGACGGTCCCGAGGTCGGGCGCCTCGTCCCCGCCCCTGCCGGTGGGCTCGAGCACGAGGCGCGCGCCGCCGTCGGGCAGCGCCTCCACCGCGCTCGCCTCGACCCCGAGCCGCACGTCGACGCCGAGCTCGCGCAGCGAGGCCGCGACGGCCTCGCCCGCCCAGGGCTCGGTGCGCTCCAGGAGCCCGCCCCGGGCGAGGACGGTGACCTGCGCGCCGAGGTCGGTGAGTGCGAAGGCCATCTCGCACGCGACCACACCGCCGCCGACGATCGCGAGGCTCTCCGGCACGTCCTCGACCCCGGTCGCCTCGCGGCTCGTCCACGGGTTGACCTCGGCGAGGCCCGGCACGTCGGGCAGGACGGGCACGCTGCCGGTCGCGACGACGACCGCGTCGCGCGCCTCGAGCACGCGCGAGCGGGGCAGGTCGTCGACGTCCGCGTCGGCGTCCTCGGCGACCACCTCGACGCGGCGCGGCCCGACCAGCCGGCCGAGGCCGCGCACGAGCGTGATGCCCGCGCCCTCGACCCACTTCACCTGGCCCGCGTCGTCCCAGTCGGACACCATCGCGTCGCGTCGCGCGAGCACGGCGGGCACGTCGAGGTCCGCGTCCACCCGGGCGCCCGGTACGCCGGCCGCCTCGGCGCGCACCGCGCCGGGTCGCAGCAGCGTCTTGGACGGGATGCACGCCCAGTAGGAGCACTCGCCGCCGACGAGCTCCGCCTCCACGAGCGCCACCGACAGGCCGGTCCGGCCGGCGCGGTCCGCGACGTTCTCGCCGACCGGTCCGCCGCCGACGACGATCACGTCGAAGGTGTCGGTCGCACCGCCCGCGGGGTCGGTGTCGTGAGCGGTCGGGGTACCGGTCGGGATGTCCGTCGTCATGCCCCCATGGTGGCGGTCCGGAGCGTCGAGCGCTCACCGACGGACCTCAGACGCGCACGTACTCCAGGTCGGTGATGACGCGACCGGCCGCTGTGCCCTTGCGCTCGAAGCCCGTGAGGACGCGCCCGTCGAACCGCGGCGCGACGCCGCCGGTCCCGTGGACGTTGCGCAGGCCGGGCTCAGCGTCGAGCACCTGGACCATCTGCTCGGCGTACTCCGCCCAGTCCGTCGCGAGGCGCAGGGTGCCCCCCGCCGTGCCCTCCGTCATGCCCTCCGTCGGGGCGCGCAGGACGCGCACGGCGAGCTCGGCGAACGACGCCGTCACGAGCCGGCGCTTGTGGTGCCGCGACTTGTGCCACGGGTCGGGGAAGAACACCCACAGCTCGTCGACGCCGCCCTCCGGGAGCGTCGTGGCGAGGAGCTCGACGGCGTTGACCTGCACGAGCCGCAGGTTCGTCAGGTCGCGCTGCGCGGCGCGCAGCACCGTCTGCGCCAGGCCGGGCGTGTACACCTCGACGGCGAGGAAGTCCGTGGCCGGGTCCGCCTCCGCGGCGGCGACGACCGCCTCGCCCTGCCCCGAGCCGATCTCGACGACGAGCGGGGCCGTCCGCCCGAACAGCACCTGCGGGTCGACGACGAACGACGGGTCGACCGACGTGCGCGCGACGTCGCGCGGGACCTCGAGGAGGTAGCGGTCGGCGTGCGCGTCCCACGCGCGCTGCTGGCGCGCGCCGAGGCGACCGCTGCGGCGCACGAACGACACCGGCTGCGTGCGGAATCGGGGGGTCGTCGGGGCGGGGGTGGGCTCGGGCACCGGACCAGGGTACGGCGACGGCCCGCACGCCCGGTACGGGACGTGCGGGCCGCCGTCGTCACGGGCCGCGGCGTGCGCCGCGCCCCGTCGCGGTCAGCCGCAGCCGACCGCGTCGAACGCGACGTCGAGCTCCGCGGACCGGCCGTCGCCGCTCGCCGTCACGCGCGCGCTGCCCGCCTCGACGTCGGCCGCGCGCACGGGGAACGCCTGGTACGCGGAGCGGCCGGGCGCCACGTCCGTCACGGTGCGCGACCCGAACGGCGTCTCGAGCGTGACGTCCACCGGGACGGTGTCGTCGTTGGTCGCCCGCACGGCGACGTACGCCGTGCCCGCCATGCACTGGGCACGGGCCTGCGCCGAGACGACGAGGCCGTCGGGGGCGGGCGCCGTCGTGAAGGACTGCACCGGGGAGACGGTCCGGCCGCCGTCCGCGCTGGTCGCCGTGACGGACCACGCGTGGCGCGTGCCCGGCTCGAGGCCGTCCCACGTGACCGTCGCGACCTCGCCAGAGGGCACGGTCACGGCACCGATCTCCTCGGCCGGCGAGAAGAGCGAGACCGCGTCGGTCGAGAGGGTCGTCGTGCGGCTCGTAAGGTCGACGGGAACCGTGAAGTCGTCCTCGCGGCCGTCGTAGCGCTGCTCGTCGTCGTACTCCGTCGCGCCGAAGTCCTCCAGCCACGGCGAGTACGTGTCGACGATCATCTCGGACCGGTCGACGTCGAACTGGAGCAGCCGGAAGAAGCTCGCGCCGAGGCGCAGGCCCTGCCCGGGCTCGTAGCCGCCGACCTCCGTGAGGCCTGCCTCCTCGGCCGTGATCTCGTAGAACTGGTAGTCGGCGAGGAGCTCGACGACGCCGCTGCCCTGCGTGCCGACGTCCTGGCGGACGTTGATGCCGACGCCGTGCCGGTGCCCGGTCAGGACGAGGAACACGTTGGGGTTCGGCTCGACGACCTTGGCGTGCACGAGGCGGCCGTCGGGCGTCGAGTGCGGGGACCCGCGACCGTCCGGGCTCGTGCTCGGCACGAGGTAGTCGTGCGTGAGCACGATCGCGTTGCGGTCCGCGAACTGCGCGAGCACGTCGTCGGCCCAGGCGGCCTCCTCGTCCGTCACGCCGTACGAGAGGTACACCGCGACGAAGTCGAGACCGCCCGCGGTGAACAGGTCGTAGTGGTTCTGGTTGTCGCCCTCGCGCCACGGGCCGCCGTACGACGCGTGCTCCCAGCCCTGCGACAGGGCCGCGTAGCGCTCGGGACCGTAGTACTCGTTGAACAGCGCGCCGGGCCCGTTGTCCTGCCCGGTGAGGTTGTCGTGGTTCCCCGCGAGCACGCCGTTGGGGATGCCCGCCTCGTCGACGATGCGCTGTACGGAGGACGAGAACTCGTACTCACCGCGGATCTGCGCGGCCATCGCCTCGTCCGCCGGGACGCGCGTGTAGTTCTCGTTCACGTCGCCCGTGTGGGCCATGTAGGCGATGTTGCGGTCGTCGGCGTTGTCGACGACCCACTGCGCCACGTCCGTGTAGGCCTGCGCCCACACGGCGCGCTCCTCGGGCGTCTCCTGCTCGACCGCGCCCTCGGACAGGTACTGGGTGTCGGTGAGGTGGACCATCGAGAAGTCGTAGGCCCCACGGTCGGCGAAGTCGGTCTCCTCGCGCGAACCGCCCGCGCCGATGTCGTCGGCGAAGGGGTCGGTGCCCGTGACGAGCACGTGCACCGTGCCGTCGTGGGCGTGCCCGGCGCCGAGCGTGGCCGCGAGGGTCGTCGGGCCGTCGACCGCGCCGCGCGCGGCCGCGAGCTCGTCCCAGGCGGAGCCGTCCCAGACGTGGAGCGTGGCCAGGCGCTGCGGGTCGACCACGCCCTCCCAGCGCACGACCTGACCGGTCGCGTCACCCTCTGCCGGGATCTCGAACCGCTGGAACGCGACGTCGCGCGACGCCGCGGACTCGAGCACGGCGTCGTCGCCGGGGACGAGCGCGTCGACGGCGGCCGGCTGCTCGCCCTCGACCTCGAGCGTGCTCGTCGGCACCGCGGCGGTCTCTCCCTGCGCGGCGACGACCGGCGAGGCGACCTCCGCGCGCGAGAACGTCGCGGTCACGTCACCGCCGCCCGGGACGGCCACGCGGGCGCCGAGCTCCACCGAGCCCTCGATGCCGGTCGCGCCCGTCGTCGGGGTCAGATCGGTCGGCACGTCGGGGACGCCCAGGCTCGTGAACGCGATCTCGTGGCTGCTCTCGTTGCCGAGCACGTCCGTCGCGGTGACGACCAGCGCGTGCTCGCCGGGCGCGAGACCCGGACCGACCGCGGCGCCGGGCTCGAGCGTCTCGCCGTCGAGCACCACGTGCGGGCCCTCGAGGACGCCCGAGGCGTCCGTGAGCTCGACCGCGAGCGTCGTGGCCGTCGCGAGCCGGTCGCCGGCGGCGGGGGTGCTCGACGCGATCGCGGGACCGGTGTTGTCGGTCGTGACGGTGCGGCGGGCGGTCGCCCCGGCGGCCGTCGCCGAGGTGATCTCGTGCACGCCGTCGGCGAGCGTCGCGGTGTCCAGCTCCGCGCGCAGGCCGGGCGCGGGGGCGTCGGCGTCCCGGACGACGTCGAAGCGGAGGTCGACCTCGCGCGGGCGCGTCGTCGCGGAGCCGCAGTTCCCGTCGCCGAGCGTGTACGACGGCGCGACCCCCACCGGGGTGGCCGTGCCGTCGGTGACCTCCAACCCGAGGCCGGAGACCGTGAAGTCGTCGCGGTTGGCGCCGCACGACGTCGGGTAGGTGCCGGCGACGAAGCGGACCGTGTTGGCCCCTTCGCGCAGGTAGGCGTTGGGCACGTCGATGCGGACCGTCTCGCTCGCGTAGTCGCGGTCGACGAGGTCGATGCGCTGGCCGTTGACGAGCAGGTGGTTGGTGTAGCGCGCCTCGATCGAGTTCGACCCGACGGTGAGGACGAACGCCGACGTCCCGGCGCCCAGCGTCTCGGTCGTGACCAGCGCGGTGCCGTCGACGGCGATCCCGGTGGGTGTGTCGCCGCCGTCGGGCGGGGTGGCGAGGATCGTCTGCGTGCCGTCGAGCAGGGCGCCGTCGGCCGGGGTGATCGCGGGGGCGCCGGGCGCGGAGTTGTTCACGGTGACCGCGCTCGACGCCGCGAGGCCCGCCGCGGTCGTCGCGGTGAGGGTGTGCGCGCCGTTCTCGAGCGTCGCGGTGTCGAGCTCGGCCGCGAGGCCGGTGGTGGCCGTCGGGTCCTGCGCGAGGTCGAACTCCAGGTCGGCGCTCTGGATGCGCGCCGTGTTCGTGCCGCACGAGCCGTCACCGAACGCGTAGGAGAAGCTGTTGCCCGAGCCGTCGGCGACCTCGCCGAGGAGCTCGAGGGAGACCTCGGTGACGTCGTAGTCGTCGTAGTTCGCGCCGCACGACGTCTCGAACGTCCCGACGACGAAGCGCACGTCGTTGGTGCCCCGGACGAGCAGGTCGGCCGGGACGTCGAGCGCGACGCGCTCGGAGACCATGTCGCGGTCGAGGTCGAGGCGTGTGCCGTTGACGAGCACGTAGCTGCCGTACCGCGCCTCGATCGAGTTGCTGCCGACGTCGAAGAGCAGGCGCGCCGTCGCGGGCGTCGGCACCGCGTCGAGCGGCTCGCCGTCGACGGCGAGCTCGGCCACCGGGTCGCCCGCCATGACCGGCTGCGCCTCGACGGTCGCCGTGCCGTCGAGGTACGTCCCCGTCGTGGGGTGCAGGACCGGGGTGCCGCTGGGTTCCTCGGGACCGCTCGTGGTCGCGGCGGCGCTCGGCGGCGCCAGGACCGCACCTGCGGTCACCGGGGCGAGGGCCCCTGCGGCGAGGGTCGCCCCGAGCGCTGCGGCGACCGCGCGTCGTCTCCTGCGGGGCGGGGGCGTGTGCACGTGGACGTGCATCGGGTGTCCTTTCGTCGTCGACAGGCGAAGGGCACGGCCGACCGTCGTCCGGGGCACCCGTACCCGGTACGGGACGATCCCGGGCGGTGGTGAACTCCTGGACGAGCCAGGAGGAACGCGCGCGGAACGACCGACGACGGTCGGGTGACGCCGCGGGACCGGGCGCGGAAGGCCGGGCGCGGAAGGCCGGGCGCGCGGCGGCAGGAACGACGACGGCCGCCCACCCGTGGGGTGGACGGCCGTCGTGCGCCGGTGAGCGGCGTGGTGCGCCATCAGGGACTCGAACCCCGAACCCGCTGATTAAGAGTCAGCTGCTCTGCCAGTTGAGCTAATGGCGCGCGAGAAGAAACACTAGCAGCAGGCCGACCGGGGCCGGAAATCGATCCGGCCAGGACACCTGTGAGGTGCGCGACACCGCCCGGGCGCTGCAGGTGGCGCTACAGGTACAGGCCCGTCGGACCGCTCTCGTCGACCTCCTGGGAGACCGCGTGCACGTCGCGCTCGCGCAGGAGCACGAGCTGGGAGACCGCGTGCACGTCGCGCTCGCGCAGGAGCACGAGGTCCTTGCCGCCGAGCTCGACCTCGGCGCGCTCGTCCGGGTCGAACAGGACGCGGTCCCCCACGGCGACCTGGCGCACGTGCTCGCCCGCCGCCACCACGACGGCCCACGCGAGCCGCTTCGGGCCGGCCGCCGTCGCGGGGATGACGAGCCCCGCCGAGCTCTGCCGCTCGCTCGCGTCCACCTCCGGCTCGACGAGCAGCCGGTCGTGCAGCATGCGGACGGGGAGGTCGGTGCGTCCGCCCGAGGGTGCGGGACGGGAGGAGGACGGGGGCGTCGTCGTGCTCACGCGACCACGCTACCCGGGTCGCCTACCCTCGGAGAGCACCGTCCCTCCCCTGCACCAAGGAGTCCCATGGCCACGCGCCTCACCGCCGGCGACACCGCACCCGACTTCACCCTGCCCGCCGCCGACGGCAGCACCGTCACGCTGTCGGACCTGCGCGGCCGGCACGTCGTCGTCTACTTCTACCCGGCCGCCGGGACGCCCGGCTGCACGAAGCAGGCGTGCGACTTCCGCGACAGCCTCGCGTCGCTGCAGGGCGCGGGGTACACGGTCGTGGGCGTCTCGCCCGACCCGGTGGAGAAGCTCGCCGCGTTCGCCGAGGCGGAGCAGCTGACCTTCCCCCTCGTGTCCGACGTCGAGAAGTCGGCCCTCGAGGCGTACGGCGCGTGGGGCGAGAAGAAGAACTACGGCCGGACCGTGGTGGGCGTGATCCGCTCGACCGTCGTCGTGGACCCCGAGGGCACCGTCGAGCTCGCGCAGTACAACGTCAAGGCGACCGGCCACGTGGCGAAGCTCCGCCGCGACCTGGGCATCGATCCGCGGTAGTCACCGCGCCCCGCCGTAGACTGACGCCCGCGCGCGAGTGGCGTAACTGGCAGCCGCGCCAGGTTTAGGTCCTGGTGTCCTCGGACGTGCGGGTTCGAGTCCCGCCTCGCGCACGGCGCTCGGACGGCCCGCCACCCCTGCCGGGGTGACGGGCCGTCCGTCGTGGTGCGACCGTGGTCGCGGCCGTCGCGCGGCGGGGGCTCAGGCCTCCTGCGCGGGCGCGCCGTCGTCCGCCGCGGCGATCTGCCGGCGCACGTCCTCCATGTCGAGGCCCTTGACGGCGTCGACGACCTGCTTGAGCGCCGGTGCGGGCAGCGCGCCGGGCTGCGAGAAGACGAGGATGCCCTCGCGGAACGCCATGAGCGTCGGGATCGACGTGATGTTGGCGGCGGCCGCCAGGCCGCGCTCCGCCTCGGTGTCGATCTTGGCGTGGACGACGTCGGGGTTCTCCTCCGACGACGCCTCGAACACCGGCGCGAACATCTTGCACGGGCCGCACCAGTCCGCCCAGAAGTCGACCAGCACGATGTCGTTGTCCTTGATCGTCTGCTCGAAGGTCGTCTCGGTGAGCGTCTGCGTGGCCATGTCGGGTCCTTCCGAGGGTGTGTCAGCGTCCGCTGGGTGAAGCAACGCGGGAACAGCGAGTATTCCCCCTGCGGCAGCACCCCGCCCCCTACGCTGTGGCTGTGACGCACGCCACCGGGGCCTCCGGCCCGCGCGACGACCTGTCCGGCCCTCGTCCTCGGCTCGCGCGCCCCGACCGGCGCACCGTCGTCGGGTACGCCGCGGGCTCGGTCGGCACCGGCGGGTTCGGGACGTTGCCGGGCCTCGTGCTCCTCGTGTACCTCACCGACGCGCTCGCCGTCCCGGCCGCCGTCGCGGGCCTCATCGTCACCGGCGCGAAGGTGTGGGACGTGCTGGTCGACCCGTTCATCGGGTACGGCTCGGACCGCGACCTCGCCCGCACCGGCTCGCGCCGCCGGTTCCTGACGGTCGGGGCGCTCACCCTCCCCGTGCTCTTCACGCTGACGTTCGCCGTGCCCGCGGCCGCGGGACCGACCGCCGCGGCGCTGTGGGTGCTGGTCGCCTTCGTCCTGGCGGCGACGGCCTTCAGCCTGTTCCAGGTCCCGTACATCGCGCTGCCGGCCGAGCTCGACCTCACCTACGACGGCCGCACCCGTCTGCTCGCGTGGCGCGTCGCCGCCCTCGCGCTGGCCATCCTGGTCTTCGGCGCCGGCGGGCCGGCGCTGCGCGGCGACCCCGACTCCCTGTCCGGGTACCTCCTCATGGGCGCCGTGTGCGGCGTGCTGCTCGGCGCCGGCATGCTCGTCACCGCACGCATCGCCCCGCGCGGGCGCCCGGCGCCGGACCGGCCCGCGGGCGACGGTGCGACGGCTCCCGCGCCCACCGCGCGCGGCGTCTGGGTGACGGCCGTGCGCCAGGCGCTCGACGCGCTGCGCCGGTCGCGCCCGTTCCGCACGCTCCTGGCGGCGTTCTTCCTCCAGGCCGTCGCGATCGGTCTCATGCTCGCCGGCGCCGCCTACGTCGCGCGCCACGTGCTGCGCGACGAGGCGGCCGTGAGCCTGCTGTTCGCCGCGCTCATCGCCCCGGCGCTCGCCTGCATGCCGCTGTGGACGCGGCTCGCGCGCCGCGACGGCAAGGAGCGGGGGTTCGTCGTCGCCACCGTGCTGTTCGCCGTCGCCGCGCTCGGCATGGTGCCGCTCGCCTGGGCGCCCGGGGCGTGGGTGTACGTCCCGACGGCCCTCGCCGGCGTCGCGTACGCCGGGATGCAGGTGCTCCCGCTGGCGATGCTGCCCGACGTGATCGCCCACGACGCGCGGTCGCACGGCGACGGTCACGGCGGCACGTTCAGCGGGGTGTGGACCGCGGGCGAGACCGCCGGCATGGCCCTCGGCCCCGCGGTGCTGTCGGTCGTGCTGGCGGCGACGGGCTACGTCTCGACGCGCGCGGGCGAGGCGGCCGCGCAGCCGACGAGCGCCGTCGACGGGATCGCGCTGTCGTTCTCCGTCGTGCCCGCCCTGCTGATCCTCGCCAGCCTCCTCCCGCTGGTGCGGTACGGTCTGCGCAGGGGGGATGTCGACGGCACCGCGACGGAGCTGCCGCACGACCACGACGGAGCCGCTGCATGACCACCCCGCCCAGCCCGACCGCCGCGCGCGCCCACCGCACCGGGTCGCCCCCCGCCTCCGGCGCCGTCCCGGTGCGCACCGAGGGCATCCTCGACCGCCTGGCCCGGCTGCGCGCCGCCGACGCCCCGACGCACGGCGGCCGCGTCCTGTCCTACGTCTACGACCCGGGCCTGGCCGAGCTCGACGAGCTCGCGGGCGCGGCCGCCCGCGCGGTGCTGCCGGTCAACGGCCTCGACCCGACGACGTTCACGTCGGTCGCGGTCATGGAGCGCGAGCTCGTCGCGTTCGCGCGCGACGTGCTGCACGGGCCGGCGCAGGGCCCGGACGCGGTCGTCGGCTCCGTCACGTCAGGCGGGACCGAGAGCTGCCTGCTCGCGGTGAAGACGGCGCGCGACCAGCTCGCCGCGCGCCGCCCGGGCGCACGCCCCCGGCTCGTCGCGCCCGTGAGCGCGCACGCGGCGTTCCGCAAGGCGGCGCAGTACCTCGGGCTCGCGCTCACGCTCGTGCCGGTGGACCCGGCGACCGGCGTGACGGCGGCGGCGGACCTCGTCGCCGAGCTGGACAGTCCCGACGGCGACGTCGCGCTCGTCGTGGTCTCCGCGCCGTCGTACCCCCACGGCGTGGTCGACCCGGTCGCCGAGGTCGCCGCGGCGGCCGCCGCGCGCGGGGTACCCGTCCACGTCGACGCGTGCGTCGGCGGGTGGGTCCTGCCGTTCTGGGAGCGCGCGGGCGGCGCGCCCGTCCCCGCGTTCGACTTCGCGGTCCCGGGGGTGACGAGCATCTCCGCGGACGTGCACAAGTACGGGTACGCGCCGAAGGGCTCGTCCGTGCTGCTCGTGCGCGGCCGCGACCGGCACCGGCACCAGTTCTTCGCGACCACCGGCTGGCCCGGCTACCCGGTGGTCAACTCGGGGGTGTCGGGTTCGCGCTCGGCCGCACCGCTCGCCGCGGCGTGGGCCGTGACGCAGGCGCTCGGGACCGACGGGTACACGGCGCTCACGGCGCGCTGCGTGCGCGCGGCCGGGGCGCTGCACGACGCGGTGGCCGCGATCGAGGGCCTGCGCGTCGTCGGCTCGCCGACCGGGCCCCTGCTCGCCGTCGCGACGGACGACGCCGTGGCGCCCGGCCGGCGGGTCGACCCGCACCTGTGGGCGGACGCCGTCCGGGCGCGCGGCTGGGTCCTCCAGCCGCAGCCCGGGCTCGCGCAGGACGACGGCACCCGCCTGCCGCACACCACCCACCTCACCGTCACCCCCGTCACGGAGGCCGCGGTCGAGTCGCTCGTCGAGGCTCTCGTCGTGGGCGCCGACGAGGTGCGCGGCGACCCGCGCCCCGACACCTCCTCGGTCCTCGGTGCGCTCGCCGGCGTGGCGGGCGCCGGGTCGCCCACCTCCGACGAGGTGTGGGCCACGCTGCAGACGGTGCTCGGTGCACCGGAGGACGGGTCGGCGGGCTCGGTCGTGCCGACCCGGCTCGCGCCCCTCATGTCGATCATGGAGTCGCTGCCCGGGCCCGTCGCCGAGCGGCTGCTCGTCGAGCTCCTCGCGCGCGTCGCCGAGCCGTGGGACCAGCCGGCGGGCGGGGCGGCGCGCGCGGGATGAACTCGCTCCCCCGGGCGTCGCGGGGTAGAACAGTCGGGTGACGGACACCGCCGACTTCCCGCCTGACGACTTCTCGCACGAGAACCCCCGGCCCGCCGGGTGGCTCAGCCCCGAGGAGATCGCGGTCGCCCGCTCGCAGCTCCCCCTCGTCTACGTCGACGCGGTGCCGGTGCGGGTCGACGACTCGGGCGACGTCGTGGCCGTCGGGCTCCTGCTGCGCGTCGCACCCGACGGGATGATGACGCGCGCGCTGGTCTCCGGCCGCGTGATGTACCACGAGCGCATCCGCGACGCGCTGCTGCGCCACATCGAGAAGGACCTCGGACCCGTCGCGCTGCCCCGGGTGCCGGCCTCTCCGCAGCCGTTCACGGTGGCCGAGTACTTCCCGACGCCCGGCATCACGTCGTACCACGACGACCGCCAGCACGCGGTCTCGCTCGCCTACGTGGTCCCCGTGTCCGGCGACTGCCGGCCGCAGCAGAACGCCCTCGAGCTCGCGTGGCTCACGCCCGAGCAGGCGTGCAGCGACGCCGTCCAGCTCGAGATGCACGGCGGCCAGGGCGTTCTGCTGCGCCAGGCGATGGCGTTCGTCGGCCGGCTGCCCTGAGCGTCGCCCGGCGGGACCGAGGTCCCCTCCGCCCGTGACCGACGCCCGTCGCACCGCGCACCGGTCCCGACCGACCGTGGGAGGACGGGAGGCCGTCGGCCCGACGCCGACGCGGGGACGAGGGAGCAGTCATGGACGCCGTCGTGGTGTACGAGTCGATGTTCGGCAACAGCGAGCGCGTCGCGCGCGCCGTCGCGGAGGGTCTGGGTGAGCGGGTCGCCGTCACGGTGGTCGACGTCGACGCGGTCGACGCCGCGGCGCAGGACGCGCTGGCCGGGGCCGACCTCGTGGTGGCGGGTGGGCCGACGCACGCGTTCGGCATGACGCGCCCGGCAACGCGCGCCGACGCGGTCCAGCGGGCGACCGGGGAGGTCTCGCACCGCACGCGCGGCCTGCGCGAGTGGGTCGAGTCGGTGCCGCGGCAGCCGCAGGAGCGCCTGGCCGCGACGTTCGACACGCGCGTGACCAAGGTCAAGCCGCTGCCCGGGTCCGCCGCGCGCGGCGCGGCGAAGGTCCTGCGCCACGCGGGGTTCCGCATGGTGACGCCACCGGCGTCGTTCTACGTCGGGGACGTCGAGGGGCCGCTCGGCGACGGCGAGCTGGACCGCGCCCGCACGTGGGGCCGAGGACTGGCGGACGCGCTCGTGCCCCTCGCACAGGCGCCGCACGCCTGACGGCCCGCCGCGCCGGACCGGCTCAGCCGGCGAGCTCCAGGCGCGGCCAGTCCTCGAGGTCCTCGCGCATGCGGCGGTCGTGCGTCGCGACCACGACCGCGGCGGGCGTGACCCGCAGCGCCTGCGTGAGCTCGTCGACGAGGTCGATGGACAGGTGGTTGGTCGGCTCGTCGAGCAGCAGCACGTGCGGTGCCGCGAGGAGCGCCCGCGCGAGGTCGAACCTCCGCCGCTGACCCGCCGAGAGCTCGCGCAGGGGCCGCTCGAGATCGCCCTCGGTGAGCAGGCCGAGGAACGCCACGGGCACCAGGTGGTCCGGGTCCAGGCGCCGGGCGCCGAGCAGGTCGAGCGCCTCGCGCGCGTACTCGTCGAACCCGGTGCGGTCCTCGGCGCCCGGCGGCAGGTCCGGGCCCTCCTGCGCGACGACGCCCAGCCGGGCGCCGTCGACCACGGAGCGGGTGCCCCGGTCGAGCGGCGCCAGACCCGCGAGCGCGGCGAGGAACGTCGACTTGCCGCTGCCGTTGGGGCCGGTCACGAGCAGTCGCCCGGACGGCGGGACCGCGACGCGTGTGCCGGGCAGGTCGAGGCGTGCCCCGACCCGCGGGCTGCGGAGCTCGACGACGGCCTCGGCGGGGTCCCAGCCGGGAGACATGGCGGGCAGCTCCGGGAACGCGAGCTGCAGCGGCGGGACGGGCACCTCGACGGCGTCCGCCTCGAGGCGCTGGATCATGCGGTCGGCCGCCTTGACGTGGATGCGGGCGCGCGTGGCACGCCGGTGCTTCTCGCTGCCCTTGGGCGGGCGCCACTCGTCGGACAGCCCCTCGTACGACGCGTCGAGCACCTGGGCGAGCTTCTCGGCGCGCTTGCGCTCGGCGCGGTAGCGCTGCCGCCAGCGGTGCAGCGCCTGGTTCTTGGCGAACCGGTAGGCGAGGTAGCCCGGCTGCCCGTACAGGACCGGCCGGCCGTCCATCGCCGGGTCGAGGTCGAGGATCTCGGTCGCGACGTCGTCGAGCAGCTGGCGGTCGTGCGTGACCATGACGACGCCGCCCCGCCACGCCACGAGCTCTCCGGTGAGGAAGTCGATGCCGCTCGCGTCGAGGTGGTTCGTCGGCTCGTCGAGCAGCAGGAGCTCGGCCCGCTCGGCGAGGCGGCACGCGAGGCGCACCCGGTAGCGCTCGCCGACGGACAGGGTCGTGAGCTCGCGAGCGTGGTCGCGGCACGCGCCGAGGCGGGACAGCGCGACGTCGACCCGGCGGTCGGCGTCCCACACCGCGAGGTGCTCCGCGCGCGCCAGCACGCCGGTCAGCTCGGCCAGGTCGCCGGTCTCGTGGTCGAAGTCGCGGGCCGCGGCGTCGAGCTCCGCGGCGACGGCGCGCAGGCCGGCGAGCGTCGCGCGCACGAGGTCCCCCACCGTCTGACCCGTCGCCACGGCGAGCTCCTGCTCGACCACGGCGAGGTCGCCCGTGCGGCGCACCTGCCCACGGCTCGGGACCAGGCCCCCGGCCAGGACGTGCAGCAGCGTGGACTTGCCCGTCCCGTTCTCCCCCACCACGCCGAGGCGTGTGCCCTCCGTCACCCGGACGCTCACGCCGTCGAGCACGGGCCGCCCCGGGTAGGAGAAGGCGAGGTCGTCGGCGGCGAGGTGCACGGCACAACCCTAGGTGGCGCGCGCCCGGGCGCCCGCATCACCGGGCGCACGCACGTGGGCACGCCCCTGTGAGATCGGCGGGTACCGTCGAGGCATGAGCACCGCAGCCGCCCTGCGCTCCCCCGCCGGCCTCGTCGTGCTCGCCGCGCTCGCCGACGTCGCGTGCGTGCTCGCGCTCGCCTCCGGCGGTCTCGCGGCGCACACGCCGGGCGAGGGCGCGGCGCGGCTGCTGTACGTCGCGTGGCCGTTCGCCGCGGGCGCGCTCGTCGGGTGGCTGGTCACGCGCGCGTGGCGCCGCCCCTGGCGCCTGTGGCCGACGGGCGTCGTGGTGTGGGGCTGCGCGTGGGCGCTCGGCGTGCTGCTGCGCGTGCTCACCGGCCAGGGCGTCGCACCCGCCTTCCAGCTCGTGTCGTTCGGGTTCCTCGGCCTGACGCTGCTCGGCTGGCGCGGGGTCGTGGCGCTCGTCGAGGTGCTGCGCCCCGCGGAGCGTCGTCGCCGCGAGCGCGACCTCGCGGGCCGCTGAACCGCCGCGCCCCGGGCCCTTACCGCACCAGGGCCGCGACGACCTCCGGCGCGAGCGCGCGGAACGCCGTGCCGCGGTGGCTGATGGCGTTCTTCTCGGCCGGGTCGAGCTCGGCGGCCGAGCGCCGCGGGGCGCCCGCGGGCTGGTCCTGCGGCTCGAGGACGGGGTCGTAGCCGAAGCCGTTCGTCCCGCGCGGGGCCTCGAGGAGCACGCCCCGCATCGCACCGGTGCGCACGACCTCGCGGCCGTCGGGCGTCACGAGCGCCGCGGCGCACACGAACCCGGCACCGCGGTGCTCGGGCCGCACGTCGCGCAGCTGGGCGAGCAGGAGCTCGAGGTTCGCGACGTCGTCGCCGTGGCGACCGGCCCAGCGCGCGCTGAAGATTCCGGGTGCGCCGCCGAGCACGTCGACGGCGAGACCGGAGTCGTCCGCCACGGCGGGCAGGCCGGTCGCGGCGACGAGCGCCCGCGCCTTGAGGAGCGCGTTCTCCGCGAACGTCACGCCGTCCTCGACGGGCTCCGGGGCCCCCACGTCACCGGCGCTCACGACCTGCTCGGGCGCGAGGTCGAGCCCCGGGTGGGCGTCGAGCTCGGCCGCGAGGATCGCGCGCAGCTCGGCGAGCTTGCCGCGGTTGTGCGTCGCGAGGACGAGGCGGGCGCCGTCCGGCACCCGGACGGGCGACCCGCCGCTCACGCGCCCGCCTCGAGCGCGGCCCGCTGGATCGCGGTGAGCTCGGCCGTGCCGGCGACGGCCAGGTCGAGGAGCGCGTCGAGCTCGGCGCGGTCGAACGGCGCGTGCTCGGCCGTGCCCTGCACCTCGACGAACGTGCCCGACCCCGTGGTGACGACGTTCATGTCCGTCTCGGCGCGCACGTCCTCGACGTACGGCAGGTCGAGCATCGGCACGCCGTCGACGATGCCGACGCTCACGGCCGCGACGGAGTCGGTGAGCACGGGCTTGCCGCCCGACTTCACGTGCCCGTGGCGCTGGCCCCACGCGACGGCGTCCGCGAGCGCCACGTAGGCGCCGGTGATCGCGGCGGTGCGCGTGCCGCCGTCGGCCTGGAGCACGTCGCAGTCGAGGACGATGGTGTTCTCCCCGAGCGCGGAGACGTCGATGACCGCGCGCAGCGACCGCCCGATGAGGCGCGAGATCTCGTGGGTGCGGCCGCCGATCCTGCCCTTGACCGACTCGCGCTGGCTGCGCTCGTTCGTCGCGCGCGGGAGCATCGCGTACTCGGCGGTGACCCAGCCCTCGCCGGAGCCCTTGCGCCAGCGCGGCACGCCCTCGGTGAACGACGCCGCGCACAGCACGCGCGTGCGACCGAACTCGACGAGCACGGAGCCCTCGGCCTGGTCGAGCCAGCTGCGGGTGATCGTCACGGGGCGGAGCTGGTCGTGCGCGCGGCCGTCGGCGCGCACGGCCGAGGTGCCGGCCGTGCCGGCGGCAGGAGCAGTGGTCATGCGGCCACCCTACCCACCGCCTCGGGGCTGTCCGGGGCGCTCGCCCGGACCGCGCGGCGGCGGTCGGACGCCGACGGTCAGACGTCGAAGACGGCGCCCGTCGTCGCGACGCCCACGGGACCCGTGTACGTCGCGCGGGCCTCCGCCACCGAGCGCTCGGGGTCGTTCCAGGCGGGCAGGTGCGTGAGGACGAGCCGACGGGCTCCGGCCGCCGTCGCGACCTCGCCGGCCCGACGTCCCGTGAGGTGGATGCCGCGCTCGACACCGTCGTCGCGGCCCTCGTGGAACGCGGCCTCGGACAGCAGGAGGTCGGCGTCGCGCGCGAGCTCGACCACGCCGTCGCACGCGTCCGTGTCCCCGGTGTACGCGAGCACGGCCTGCTCGCCCGGGCGCACGCTCGACGGCCCGGTGACGCGCAGGCCGTACGCCTCGACCGGGTGGAACACGCGGAACGGCTCGAGCGTCATCGGGCCGACCCGCACCGGTACGCCCGGCTCCCACGTGCGCACGTCGAGCTCGCCGGAGGGCCCGTCGCCCGGCTCCGACCCGTAGGCCTCCGCGATGCGGCGCGCCGTGCCCGACGGCCCGAGCACCGGCAGCCGGGACGGGGAGCCGGTACGGCTGGACCCGCGCTCCGGGTGGTACCGCAGGTACACGTAGAGCCCGCACACGTCGACGAAGTGGTCGGGGTGCAGGTGCGACAGGGCGAGGGCGTCCAGGTCGAGCGGGTCGACGAACCGCTGCAGCGTCCCGAAGGCCCCGTTGCCGAGGTCCAGCACGACGCTCCAGTCCCGTGCCTCGAACCCCGCCGCGGCCGCCTCGGCGGCGGGAACCTGCACGAGGTACGACGACGCGGGCGAGTCCGGGCCGGCGAAGGACCCGGAGCAGCCGACGGTGACCAGGCGCATCAGGCGGCCTCCACGCTGAGCACCTCGGGGCCGAGGAAGCGGCGCGCGAGGTGGTCGAACGGCTCGACGCTGCCCGTGGCGAGGAAGCGGTGGCGCGGCGGGCCGGCGTCGCGCGAGCGCTCGAGGTCGTGCGCGACGAGCGTGCGGTAGACGTCCTTCGCCGTCTCCTCGGCGCTCGACACCAGCGTGACCTCCTCGCCCATGACGTAGGAGATCGCGCCCGTGAGCAGCGGGTAGTGCGTGCAGCCCAGCACCAGCGTGTCCACGCCCGCGTCACGCACCGGGTCGAGGTACTCGCGCGCCACGGACAGCACCTCCGGGCCCGACGTCACGCCGCTCTCGACGAGCCGCACGAACTCCGGGCACGCCTGCGACGTCACGGTGAGCCCCGGCGTCACGGCGAACGCGTCGTCGTACGCGCGCGAGGTGACCGTGGCGCGCGTGCCGATCACGCCGACGTGCCCGTTGCGCGTCGCCGCGACCGCGCGGCGCGCCGCCGGCAGGATCACCTCGACCACCGGCAGGCCGTGCCGCTGCGTGTAGCGCTCGCGCGCGTCGCGCAGCACCGCGGACGACGCCGAGTTGCACGCGATGACGAGCATCTTCACGCCGTCGTCGACGAGCTGGTCCATGATCGCGAGCGCCATCGCGCGCACGGCGGCGAGCGGCTTCGGCCCGTACGGGCCGTTGGCGGTGTCCCCGATGTACAGCAGGGACTCGTTCGGCAGCTGGTCGAGGACCGCGCGCGCCACCGTCAGCCCGCCCACGCCCGAGTCGAAGATGCCGATGGGAGCGTCGTTCACCCGCCCGAGCCTAGTGGGGGTGGCGCCGCACGACCGCCCGTGCGCGCGGCGTCACCCTGTGGCAGCGCCCACACGCCCCGGGCCGCGTCCCCCCTCCGTCCGCGAGCCCGGTACCAGCCGGCGAACAGCGCGACGGCGAGCGCGACCTCGGCGACGTCGCCGCCGTAGTACATCCACTGCGCGGCCTGCTCCATCTCGGCCGCCGTGTGCCCACCGCCCGGCGGCAGCGCGGGGGCGCGCGCGTACAGCAGCGTGGCGAGGTACGCGTGGGCGCCCGCCGCGAGCACGAGCGCGACGACGCGCACGCGCACGCCGGGCCGGTGCGGTGCCGGGTCCGGCCCGGCGACGGCCCACGTGAACAGCGTGCCGGCGAGCACGAGGTGCAGTCCCACCGCGCCGTGCAGCAGCGTGCTCGACAGGCTCGCCGCGTACAGACCGGTGAGGTAGAGCACGTAGAGGCCGCCCATGTCGATCGCGCCCGCGACGAGCGGGTGGGACAGCACGCGTACCGGGACGCTGCGCAGCACCGCGGCGACCCGTCGACGGCCCGCCGTCGTGGCGGCGCCGAGCAGCAGCGTCACCGGGGCGCCCAGCACGAGCCCGAGCGGCGCGTACATCCCGAGCAGCAGGTGCTGGAGCATGTGGCCGCGCGCGTCCGCGTGCGCGAGCTCGGCGACCGGGGGCGAGACGCCGAGCGCGAGGAGCGCCGCGCCGGTGACCCAGGCCGTGGTCCGCGCGCGGCCCCACCGCCGGTCCAGGGCGCGCTCGCGGCGGGCCGCGAGCGCCCGGTACGCGCCCACGAGCATCAGGACGACGGCCACGGGCACGAGCCAGCCGACGACGTCCGGCGCCGCGCCGTGAGCCGCCGGGTGGTGGACGTGGGTCGTCACGCGCCCGGCGCCGCCACCGGGGCCGCGCCCTCGCCGCGGCTGCGCACGGCCAGCACCAGGCCGACCGCCAGCAGCACGAGGCCCGCGCCGTTCCACGCGAGGTCGTACGGCACGAGGTCGACGCCGTAGCGCACCTCGTGCAGGCCGAGCACCTTGTGGTTCACCAACCCGTCGAACAGCTGGAAACCGCCCGCACCCAGGAACGCGCCGGCCCACGCGAACCGCGGTGCGAGCGCTCGGCGGCGGCGCAGGTCCGCGAACCAGAAGAACCCGCCGACCACGAGCACGAGCTCGGCGGCGTGCAGCAGCCCGTCCGACAGCAGCGCGACGTCACCGGTCGACCGGTCGTAGAAGTGGTGCCACGCCAGGAGCTGGTGGAAGACGATCTCGTCGACCGCCGCCATCACCCCGACACCGATCAGCGCCGTCGCGAGCATCGAGGCCCGGCGCGCCGAGCGGGCGTCACCGACCGACGTCGGACCGTCCACGCTCCCCACCTCCCCCCGCGGGTCTCCTCCCGCGTCGCCCGTCAGGCCCTGGCGTCCCCGTGCCCCGCGCGCAGGTCCGCGAGCATGCCGTCCACGAGCGACTCCTGCAGCAGTCCCGTGAGCAGGAACACGCTGACCAGGAAGCGCCGCGCCGCACGCCCGTCGACGTCGCCGTCGAGCTCCGGGCCGTCCTCGCCCTCGGCGTCCAGCTCGTCGTACAGACCCTCGACCTGGTCGTCGGTGCGCAGGTCGAGCCGCTCCGCGAGGACGAGGCGTACGTCCGTCAGCGCGCCCGCGACGCGGCGCGCCGCGTCGCGCGGCACGACGAACGGCGCCGCCGACGCCGGCTCGCCGTCCACGAGCATCTGCCCGAGCAGCACGAGACGGCCGACCTTCTCCGCCGCGAGGTCCCCCTGCGTGAAGCGGCGGAACTCGTCCGCGACCGCGGCGTCGTCGGAGGCGTCCGGCAGCAGACGACGCACCGCCGGGTCCGCCGGCGCGCCCTCCGTCGCTCCCGCCGCGGCGGGCGGCGGGCCGGTCCACCCCGGGGGCGCCCACGTGCCGTCGGGACCGTCCTCGGCGCCGGACGGCTCCCCCGCCGGTCCGGCGTGCGGGACGGCGCGGTCGCCGACCTCGTCCTGGAGCATCTGCGCGACGTCGCCCGCGACCTGCGCGAGGACGATGCGCTCGGACGGCTCCAGCTCGGCGACGTAGCCCAGCGCCTCGGGCCGGAACGGCCTCACGAGGCGTCGCTCCGCTGCATCGTCGCCCACAGCCCGTACGAGTGCATCGCCTGCACGTCGACCTCCATGCGCTCGCGGTCCCCCGTCGAGACGACGGCACGCCCCTCGTGGTGGACCTGCAGCATGAGCTCGTTCGCGCGCGGCGGCGCGTAGCCGAAGTAGGACTCGAACACGTACGAGACGTAGCTCATGAGGTTCACCGGGTCGTTCCACACGAGGGTCACCCAGGGCGGTTCCGTGGCCACGTCGAGGTCGGCGTGCGTCGCCTCGTCGGGGACCGTGACGGACACCCGCGGCCGGCCGGCGCGCACGAGGCTGGGGGGATGGCTCACGCCACCACTGTATTTGCCCGGCCGTCCGCCGCCCGTCGAGCGCCGACCTGTCCTAGGTTTGTCGCATGAGCCTCCCCCACCAGGGCAGCGCCGCCCTGCCGATGACGATCGACGCCCTCACGCTCGACCGCCCCGCAGGTCCGGCGAGCGACCTCCCGCCCTCGTCGTCGACCGCGCTCCTGACGGACCGGTACGAGCTCACGATGCTCGAGGCCGCGCTCGCCGACGGCACCGCGCACCGCCACTGCCTGTTCGAGGTCTTCACGCGCCGGCTCCCCGCGGGCCGCCGCTACGGCGTGCTCGCCGGCACCGGTCGCGTCCTCGAGGCGCTGCCGTCGTTCCGCTTCTCCGCCCACGAGCTCGACTGGCTCCGCGACAACGGCGTCGTCGGCGAGCGCACGCTCGAGTACCTCGCGGACTACCGCTTCACCGGGACGATCACGGGGTACGCCGAGGGCGAGGTGTTCTTCCCGCAGTCCCCCGTCATGCTCGTCGAGGGCACGTTCGCCGAGGCCGTCGTCCTCGAGACGCTCGTGCTGTCGATCCTCAACTACGACTCGGCGATCGCGTCGGCGGCCTCCCGCATGACGAGCGCCGCGGTGGACCGCCCGTGCCTGGAGATGGGGGCGCGGCGCGCGAACGAGCAGGCCGCGGTCGCCGCCGCGCGCGCCGCGGTCGTCGCCGGGTTCGCCGGGACGTCGAACCTCGAGGCGGGACGCCGCTACGGTCTGCCGACCATCGGCACCGCGGCCCACGCGTTCACGCTCCTGCACGACGACGAGCAGTCCGCCTTCGCGTCCCAGGTCGCGTCCCAGGGCCCCGGCACGACGCTGCTCGTCGACACCTACGACGTGCACCGCGGCGTCGCGAACGCCGTCCGTGCCGCCGGGACGGCGCTGGGTGCGGTGCGGCTCGACTCGGGCGACCTCGGGGTCCTCGCGGTCGAGGTGCGGCGCCAGCTGGACTCGCTCGGCGCCCGGGACACGCGCATCACGGTGACCTCGGACCTCGACGAGCACGCGATCGCCTCGCTCGCCGCGGCCCCGGTCGACTCCTACGGCGTGGGCACGGCACTGGTCACCGGGTCCGGCGCCCCGACGTGCGGCATGGTCTACAAGCTCGTCGCGCGCTCGAACGGCTCGGGGATGCTCGAGCCCGTCGCGAAGGCGTCGACGGCGAAGACGAGCGCGGGCGGCCGCAAGGCGGCGGCCCGCCGTTACGACGACGACGGCCGCGCCGTCGAGGAGCTCCTCGTCACCGGCCCCGACCTCGCCGTGCGGGACTGGGACCCCGAGCAGGAGGCGGGCGACGTGCGCCCGCTGCACGTGCCGCTCGTCGTGGACGGTGCGGTCGACTCGCGCTGGGTCGGTTCCTACGGGGTGGAGAACGCCGCCGAGCGGCACCGGGAGGCTCGCGCCGAGCTGCCGCGCGGGGCGCGGCGCCTGTCCGCGGGCGACCCGGCGATCCCGACCACGGTGCGCCGGCTCGACTGACCGGCGCGCGGGCAGACCGCGCGTCCGGCGGCGGGACGCGGGCCGGCGGCTACTTCTGCCCGACGAACCACCGGCGCACGAGCGCCACGCGCGCGTCGAGCTGCTCGACCGTCGCGAGCGGCACCTCCGGGCCGCCGCACCGGCGCCGCAGCTCGGTGTGCACGGTGCCGTGGGGTTGCCCGCTGCGGCGCGCCCAGGCCGAGACGAGCTGCTGGAGCTCCTTGCGCAGCTCCGCGGCGCGACGGTGCTCGAGCTCGGAGCGCTCGCGCTCGGCCGACGGGCCGTTCTTCGACCGGGCGCTCATCTGGTCGGCCTGGCGCTGACGCAGCAGCGTCGTCACCTGGTCCGCGTCGAGCAGCCCCGGCAGGCCCAGGAAGTCGAGCTCCTCGTCGGAGCCGACGTCCGCGCCGGTCCCGAACTCGCCGCCGTCGAACAGCACGCGGTCGAACGACGCCTGCGCCTCCAGCGCCTCGAACGACCCCTGGAGGAGGTCCCCGGACGCCTTGTCCTCGCGGTTGGCGGCGGCGAGCTCGGCCGCCTCCGGGTCGAAGCCCTCCCCCTGCTCCTCGGCCGTCAGCGGCCGGTCGAGCGCGTGGTCGCGCTCGGCCTCGAGGCCGTTCGCGAGCTCGAGGAGCGGCGCGACGCTCGGCAGGAACACCGACGCGGTCTCGCCGCGCCGGCGGGCGCGCACGAAGCGCCCGACGGCCTGCGCGAAGAACAGCGGGGTGGAGGTCGAGGTCGCGTAGACGCCGACCGCGAGCCGCGGGACGTCCACGCCCTCGGACACCATGCGCACCGCGACCATCCAGCGCTGGTCGCCGTCGGAGAACTCCTCGATGCGGCTGCTCGCGCCCTCGTCGTCCGAGAGCACGACGGTCGGCGACGTGCCGGTGATGCGCGCGAGGTGCCCGGCGTACGCGCGCGCGTCCGTCTGGTCCGTCGCGATGACGAGGCCGCCCGCGTCGGGGATCGCGCGCCGCACCTCGGACAGCCGCTTGTCGGCCGCGGCGAGGACGGACGGGATCCACTCGCCGTTCGGGTCCAGCGCGGTGCGCCACGCCTGCCCCGTCATGTCCTTCGTCAGCGGCTCGCCGAGCCGCGCGCTGACCTCGTCGCCCGCCTTCGTGCGCCAGCGCATCTGGCCGGAGTACGTGAGGAACAGCACGGGGCGCACGACGTGGTCGCGCAGCGCCTCGCCGTACCCGTACGTGTAGTCGGCCTTCGAGCGGCGGATGCCGTCCGTCCCGCGCTCGTACTCGACGAACGGGATCGCGGCCGTGTCCGAGCGGAACGGCGTGCCCGTGAGGGACAGCCGCCGCTCCGCGTCCTCGAACGCCTCGCGCACCGCGTCGCCCCACGACAGCGCGTCACCGCCGTGGTGCACCTCGTCGAGGATGACGAGCGTGCGGTCCGCGGTGGTGCGCGCCGCGTGCAGGGCGGGCTTGGCCGCGACCTGCGCGTACGTCAGCGCGACGCCGTCGTAGTGGGCGCCGTGCCGGCCCTGGCTGTTGCGGAAGTTCGGGTCGATCCGGATGCCGACGCGCGCCGCGGCGTCGGCCCACTGGTGCTTGAGGTGCTCGGTGGGCGCGACGACCGTCACGCGCCGCACCGCACCCTGCTCGAGGAGCTCGGTGGCGACGCGCAGCGCGAAGGTCGTCTTGCCGGCACCGGGCGTGGCGACGGCGAGGAAGTCACGCGGCGCACGCGTGCGGTACAGCTCGAGAGCCTCGGCCTGCCAGGCGCGCAGCTTCGACGCCGAGCCCCACGGGGCGCGGCGCGGGAACGCCGGGGACAGGTGCGACGCGGCGGCCGACGACGGGCTCTGGGGAGCGCCGGCGACGGGCGCCGCAGGGACGCCGGGCGTGGTGCGGGGAGAGGACTGAGCAGGGGACGACGGGTGGGGTGAGCCGCTCACGTGCCGGAGTCACCCTCGCCGTCCTGCGGCTCACGCAGACCCTCGTAGATCTCCTTGCACGTGGGGCACACGGGGAACTTGCTCGGGTCGCGCCCCGGGACCCACACCTTGCCGCACAGCGCGATCACCGGCTTGCCGGAGAGCGCCGACTGCATGATCTTCTCCTTGCGCACGTAGTGCGCGAAGCGCTCGTGGTCGCCCGGCTCGGCCTGCTCGCGGGTCTCCTCGCGCTCGAGGAGGCCCGTGGAGCCGGCGCGCTGCGGGTCGCTCGGCTGCGCGGGACCCCGGGACGGGTCCTCGGGCCCACCGGGGGGCGTGCTCGCGCGGAGTTCGGTCATGAGGGGAAGTCTACGTCGCCCCACCCGCACCGCCGGCGTCGCGGCGTCGCGTCACAGGCCCTGCCACGGCGGCTTCGCGGCGTACGCCTGGCGGTAGTACGCCGCGAGCTGCAGGCGCGAGGCGGCGGCGTCGTCGACCAGCACGGTCGCGTGCGGGTGCATCTGCATGATCGTCGCGGGCCACAGCGCGGAGACCGGGCCCTCGACGAGCTGGTGCACCGCCTCCGCCTTGCCGCGCCCGGTCGCGAGGAGCACCAGGTGGCGCGCCGACATGATGGTGGCCAGGCCCTGGGTCAGGCAGTGGGTCGGCACCTTGTCGACGTCGTCGTCGAAGAACCGGGCGTTGTCCTCGCGCGTCTGGGTGGTGAGCGTCTTGATCCGGGTGCGCGAGGCGAGCGAGGACCCCGGTTCGTTGAACGCGATGTGCCCGTCGGTGCCGATGCCCAGGATCTGGAGGTCGACCCCGCCCGCGGCGGCGATCGCGGCCTCGTACGCCGCGCACGCGGCGGGCAGGTCCGCGGCGAGCCCGTCCGGTCCCCGCACCGCGCCCGGGGCGAGGTCCACGCGCGCGGCGATCTCGGCCTCGATGACGTTGCGGTACCGCTGGGGGTGGTCGGCCGGCAGGCCCACGTACTCGTCGAGCAGGAACGCCTGCGCGCGGGCGAAGCTCAGCCCCTCCTGCGCGTGGCGGCGCGCGAGCTCGTCGTAGACCCGCAGCGGGCTGGAGCCGGTCGCCAGTCCCAGCACGGCGTCCGGCCGGGCGCGCAGCAGCGCGTCGACGGCGCCCGCGGCGAGCCGCGCGAGCGTCTCGGGCGGGGCGATCACGACCTCCACGAGGGCTCCTCTCGACGGCCGACGAGGGCGGCTCCCACGGCGGCGACGGGTACGTCGGCGGGCGCGAGCGACACGCGCTCGGCCAGGCGCAGCGACGACAGGAAGGGCGACGTGCGCGCCTGGCTCTCGAGCGCTCCGCGCACGGCGTCGAGCAGGGGCTCGCCGAGCGCCGAGACGCCGCCGCCCAGGACGACGTGGCGCACGTCCACGGTGAGCTGCAGGATGCGCACCGCGCTCGCGACGGCGGTCGCGAACTCGTCCTTGATCCGCCGGGCCTCGGGGTCGCCCGCGGCCGCGGCGTCGAACAGCTCGGCCGGGGCAGGGCGCCCGTGGCGCGATGGCCACCGCGCACCGAGCGCGGACCCCGACGCGTACACCTCGACGCACCCGCGCTGCCCGCACGCGCAGGCCGGCCCGTTCGGGTCCACCGGGATGTGGCCGATCTCGCCCGCGGCGCCGCTCACGCCGCGCCGCACCTGCCCGCCGAGCACGATGCCGGCCGCGAGGCCGGTCCCGAGCGCGAGGAAGGCGAGGTCGGTGCCGTCGGCGCCCATCACGTGCGCGGCGCCGAGCGCGGCGACGTTGAGGTCGTTGTCCACGCGGACGGGGACTCCCCCGACGGCCCGCGAGAGCCGGTCGGCCAGCGGGAACCGTGCGCCGTCGACGCCGAGGTTGACCGCGTGGGTCACGGAGCCGTCGTCCGGGTCGACGAGCCCGGGCACGCCGACGCCCACGCCGTCGAGGGACGCGACGTCCACGCCCGCGCGGCGCGCGACGTCGTGCACCGCCTGGGCGGCGGTCGCGACGACGCCCTCGGGCCCGCGGACGGTGGGCACGCGCACGGTCCCGTGCGACGCCCCCTCGGGGTCGAGGACGGTCGCGAGCACCTTGGTGCCGCCGACGTCCAGGCCGGCCGTCCACCCGGGTGCGCGACGGTCGACGGCGCGCGCGCCGGGTGCGGTCGCCGTGGCCGGGCGGTCGGCGCCCGGGACCGCGGCCGCCTCGCCGGGGAGGGAGGCGGCCGTGCTCAGCTCGCTCACGTCAGCCCTTCACCGCACCCGAGACGAGACCGCCGGTCATGCGGCCCTGGACGACGAGGAAGAACACGATGACCGGGACCGCGATGAGGGTCGAGGCCGCCATCACCTCGCCCCAGTTCACGCCTTCGCTCACGCTCGAGTTGAGGAACCCGCGCAGCCACAGCGGCAGCGTCTCGGCCCGGTTCGACGGCAGCGCCACGAGGGCGATCGTGAACTCGTTCCACGCCTGGAGGAACGCGTACACGCCGGCCGCGACGAGCCCCGGCGCGAGCAGCGGGAACGTGATCCGCAGGAACGCACCGGTCCGGCTGAGCCCGTCCACCATGGCTGCCTCCTCGAGCTCCGCCGGGACGCCCGCGACGAACCCGCGCAGCATCCAGACGGTGAAGGGCACGACCGCGGCGGTGTAGAGCACCGTGACGCCGATCGCGGTGTTGAGCAGCTCCGCGCTCGACAGCATGCGGTACTGCGCGATGAACAGCCCCTCGGCGGGCAGCATCTGGATGAACAGCAGCGCGACGACGAACGCCTTGCGCCCGCGGAAGCGGAACCTGCTGATCGCGAGCGCCGCGAGGAACGCGAAGACGAGGACGAGGAGCACGGTCGACAGGGTCACGACCAGGCTCATGCGCAGGGCGGACAGGAACGAGTCGCCCTCGAGCACGGCGGCGTAGTTGAACAGGCCGGCGTCGGTGCTGAAGAACGTCGGGGTCCGGGACTGGACCTGGGTGCGCGGCAGCAGCGAGGTGTTGACCATCCAGTAGACGGGGAACACCCACACCACGGCGGCGACCAGGGCCGCGACCGTGGCGGTGACGGTGCCGGGACGCGCCCGGCGACGGGTGGTGCCCCGCTGCGTCGTGCGCGGCTCGTCCGGGCGTTCGCGCACCGTGCCCCGTGTCGGCGTCGCGGTGGTCATGCCTCGTCCTCCTTGAGCAGGCTGCGCACGTACGGCCAGCTGAGCGCGATCGTCAGGGCCAGCACGAAGATGGAGACGGCGGCCGCGCCGGCGAAGTCCTGGCGCCCGACGCCGAGCTCGTAGATGAAGTTGCCGAGCAGGTTGGTCTCGGAGACGGGCGCGCCGCCGTCCTGCAGCAGCCGGATCTGGCCGAACACGCGCAGGTCCCAGATGATCTGCAGCAGCAGGACGATGGACAGCACGGGGCGGATCATCGGCACGACGATGTTCCAGAACGCCCGCCACGCCCCGGCGCCGTCGAGCGCCGCGGCCTCCATGACCTCCTCGGAGACCTGCGTCAGGGCCGCGTAGACGGACAGCGCGACGAACGGCACGGACATCCACACGACGACCAGGGTGGCGACCAGGAAGAACGTCAGCGGCTGGGCGAGCCACGAGTAGCCGTCGTACCGGTCGAGCCCGATCTGGACGAGGAACCAGTTGACGACCCCGGAGCGCCAGTCGAACAGCCACTTGAAGACGGTGACGGCGGCGACCATCGGCATCGCCCAGGCGAGGAGCATCGCGACCTGCAGCACGAGCCGAGCGGTGCGCGTCGCGGCCTGCATGAGCACCGCGAAGAGCGTGCCGAGGGCGACGGTGAGGACGGCGTTGACGAGGCAGAACATCACCGAGCGGGTGACGACGGCCCACAGCGACGGGTCGGCGAACAGCCGCGCGTAGTTGTCGAGGCCGACGAAGGTGGGCGGCTGCCCGAACTGCTGCGCCAGGCCGAACTCCTGCAGGGACGTGACGACCTGCCAGTAGACCGGGTAGCCCATGCCGAGCAGGATCACGAGCACGGAGGCCGCGACGAGCAGGTACGGCGCGGGCGAGCGGCGACGACGCCGCGGGGTGCGCGCCGGGCCGTCGACCGCCGGGACGGCGGACCCGACGACCGCGGAGGTGGTGGTTCTCATGGAGGGGCTCCTCCCGGGCGCCCGGCCCCGGTCCTGACGGTCGTGCCGTCAGGACCGGGTGCGGGCGGGCCGGACTCGGACCGACGTGGCGGACGTCAGCCGTTGTTCAGCATCGGGGTGATCTTCTCGTCGTACTCCGCCGCGAGCGCCGTGACGTCGCCGCCCTCGGCGATCTTCTGGAAGAGCTCCTCGTAGACGAGCGCGCCCTCGACGGCGGCCCACCCCGGGGCCGGCGGCGTGAGCTTCGAGTCCGCCGCGGTCGCGATCATCGTCTCGGCGAACTTGTCGTCGCCGAGGCTGTCGACGTACTGGCTGTTCGCCGGGCCGAGGCCGTTCTCGCCGAGCATCGTCTGGTACTCCTCGGAGAAGATGATGCGCAGGAGGTTCTCGGCGAGCTCCGGGTGCTGCGACTGCTCCGAGATCGCGATGTTGGAGCCGCCGGCGAACACCGGTGCGAGGCCGCCGTCGACGCCCGGCAGACCGAAGATGTCGTACTTGGAGGCGTCCGCCATGCCGTCGCGGACCTCCTCGCCCGCGTCGTTCGTGGTGAGCTCGCCGATGGACCAGCGCGCCCAGCCCGGGGCCATGATCGTGGCTGCCTCCGGCGGCGTGCCGCCCTCGCCGTCGTTGAGGAACTCCCAGTACGCGACGTCCTGGGCGGTCGCCGGGACGTTGGAGGCGCCCGCGTAGACGTCCTGCCACTGCTCGAGGCCCGTGATCGTGCTGGGGTCGCTGAGCGTGGAGACCCACTCGCCGCCCTCCTCGACGGCGAGCTCGCCACCGTTCGCGAAGACCCACGAGATGCCGTTGCGCCAGTCCTGGCCGCCCATCGCGAACCCGGACTGCGTGTCGGTGCGCAGCGACTTCACGGACTCGGAGAACTCGGCGAGGTTCTGCGGCACCTCGAGCCCGGCCGCGGTCCAGATGTCGGGGCGGTAGAACATGTAGCGCGAGCCGAAGTAGTACGGCAGCGCGAAGTTCTGGTCGCCGACCTTGCCGGCCTCGACGAAGGACGGCAGCAGGTCGTCGCCGCCGAGCTCCTCGTAGAGCGGCGTGAGGTCGCGGAACGCTCCGACGGTGCTGAACGTCGACGCCTGCGTGTTGCCGATCTCCGTGACGTCGGGGGTGTTCTCGGCGTCGGGCAGCGCGGTCGTGAGCGCGGTGACGAGGTCGGGCCACTCCTTCTGCTCGATGGTCAGCGTCGAGCCCGGGTTCTCGGCCTCGAAGGTCTCGACGAGGTAGTCGCGCAGCTCGTCCGGGGTGTCGGGCCCCGCGAGCCACAGCGTGATGTCGCCGGCCTCGGCCTCGCCGCCGGTGCCGTCGTTGTCGTTGCCGCCGCCTCCGCCGGAGCTGCAGGCGGTGAGCGCGAGCGCCAGGGTGATCGTCGACGCCACGGACGTGGCGACGAGACGGTTCCTCTTCACGGGGTGCTTCCTCTCGGTTCGCTGTGCGGCGTCGTCGGTGACGGCGCACCAGGTGTGGCAGGAGTCCTGCGTTATTCAGGATGTGCAGGTGCTGCTGGTCCCCGGGGGTCGTCCGGCCGCGGTGGCCGGACGGTCCCCGGGCGGTTCCGGGACGGTTCAGGAGCGGGGCGGGGGCGAGGCCGGTGACGGCCCGCGCCGGTCGGGCAGCGAGGGTGGATGCGCGACGGTGCTCACGACACCCCCAGCTGTCCGGAGAGGACGAGGACGGCGGCCCCGGCCAGGACCACGTCCTCGTCGAGCGTGGCCATCCGCACCTGCAGGCCGCTGCCGATGACCGGCATGGTCCGCTCGCGGACGGTCTCCAGCGCCGCCTCGCGCAGAGGGCCGTCGAGCAGGTCCGCCGGACCGCTGATCAGCACCTCGGCGAGGTTGAGCGCGCTCACGACAGGCGCGAGGGCGATCGCCAGCGTCCTGCCGACCGACGCCAGCGCGGCGTCGGCAGCCTCGGTGTCGAGCCCGTCGACCGCGCGCCGCAGCGCCGGGACGGACAGGACGGTCTCCAGGCAGCCCCGTCGCCCGCAGGCGCAGGGGTCGCCGTCGTCGACGACGGTCACGTGGCCGAGCTCGCCCGCGGCGTCGCCGTGGCCGCGCACGCGCGCGCCGTCGAGCATGATCCCGGCGCCCACGCCCTCCCCCACGGTGAGCACGAGGAGGCCGGAGCCGGACGCGCCGCCGAACGTGAACTCCCCCAGGGCGGCGGTGTTGGCGTCGTTGGCGACGTGCACCGCGAGGCCGAGACGCTCGGTCAGCTGCTCCGCGAGCGGGACGTCGTACCAGCGGCGGTTGGGCGCCTCGACGACGTGCCCGGCGCTGTCCACGACGCCCGGGGAGCCGATGCCGACGCCGATGACCGGCTGGCTGGCGGAGGCGACGAGCCCGCGGCAGAAGCGCGTGAGCAGGTCGACGAGCTCGGTACCGGTCCGCCCGTCGACGGGCAGGTCGCGTCGCAGCACGAGGTCCCCCGTGAGGGTCATGACGGCCCCGCGCACGACCTCGTCGTCCGTGAGGTCGACGGCGACGACCTGGTACGCGCTCGTGCGCATGCCGACGAGCATCGCGGGCTTGCCGACGCGCTGGCCCGGCCGGACGCCGAGCTCCTCGACGAGCCCCTCCGCGATGAGCACGGCGACCAGGTCGGAGATCGTGACGCGGGTCAGGGACGTGGCGCGCGCGAGGTCCGCCCGCGAGGTGGGCCCCTCGTGGAACAGGTGCTGGAGCACGAGCGAGCGGTTGTGCGCCCGCGCGTGCTCGGGGAGCACCTTCGCGGTCGGCCTCAGGCCTGCGCTCAGGCGCCGCCGCGGTGCTTCGCGCCCGGTGACTGCCGTCGTCATGTTTGTTAGTGAACTGCCTTTACTAAGTCGGTGTCAACCAGCCCGACGCGTCGTGACCGAACCGTTGCCGCGCCGCAACACCGCCGTCGCACACCGCCGTCGCACACCGCCGTCGGACACCCGTCGGACGGAGCCGCCGGAAGGTGCGGCGCCCGCGCCTCCTCAGGCAGGAGCCGTGATCCACCCGCGGGCGCCCGCGTGCTCGACCGACCGCGACGCGACCACCACGGCCCGCTCGAGCGCCTCCCCGTACGCCGCACCCTGCGCCAGCGACGCGGCGAACGCGCCGTGGACCACGTCGCCCGCCCCGAGGGTGTCGACCACCCGCCGCGGGACCGGCACCGCCACGGTCGAACGGCGGCCGTCGTGCAGGACCTCCACGGCACCGCCCCCGTGCGTACGCGCCACGAACCGCGGCCCGAGCCGCGCGACGGCGTCGAGCACGTCGCCGGGCGCCACGCCGGGAACCCGGAAGTCCGCGGACAGCACGACCGCGTCGCACAGCGCGATCATCTCCGGCGCCTCGGGCTTCCACGACCCGCCGTCGAGCACGACGACGCACCCCTCCTCGCGCGCCCGGCGCGCCACGGGCAGCGCGACCGCAGGCAGGTGCCCGTCCAGGAGCAGCACGTCGCCGGACCCCACCACCCCGAGCAGGGCGTCCACGTCGAGCGCGTCGACGTCCCCGAACGCCGTCGAGTTGGTGCTCACCACGGCCCGCTCCCCCGTCGCCGCCGTGACCAGCACCGTCGACACCGCCGGCTGCGCCGAACCGCGCCGCTCGGCAGGCAGCGCGTCGACCAGGTCCACGCCCGCCTCGGCCACGTCCGCCCGCACCGCGCCGGCGAGCGGGCCCTCCCCGACGGCGGTCACCAGGCGGCTCGGCACACCGAGCGCCACCGCCGTCGCGGCCGCGTTCGCCGCAGGCCCGCCGAACGTCGCCGACAGCGAGCCCGCGACCACCTTCTCGTCCGGTCCGGGCAGGCGGTCGACGACCTGCACGACGTCGAGGGTCAGGAGTCCGCAGCACACCAGCACGGCCCCATCCTGCCGCTCCCACGCACCCCGCGCGGCCAGGGGACGGTCCGCCGCCGACGCGGCCGCGCCCGCCGGCGCGTGGACGCCCGTCCAGGTCACGGTCCGCTCACGACAGCGTCACGATGTCGCACCGGACCCTCGCCCGGTACCGGCCCCGCGCCCGCGGCGCCCTAGTCTCGCAGCGTGCACAGCGTCCGCCGGATCCCCGCCCTCGTCGTCGTCGCGGCCCTCGGCACCGCGCTCCTGGCGGGCTGCACGGCCGACGCCGGGGACGCGGCCTCCGAGTCGGCGGGGTCCGCGGTCGCCGACGACGGCGGGACGACCGCCGACCACGCCACCGCGACCGACCCGGGCTCCGGCATCGCACGCCGGGACGGGTCCACCCAGGCCGACGCCGACCGCGAGATCGTCACCACCGGCTCCGCCACCGTCGTCACCGACGACCCCACCGCCGCCGCCGACGACGTCGCCGACCTCACCGAGAGCGCCGGCGGGCGCGTCGAGAACCGCCGCCAGACCCGGGCCGACGGCGACGTACCGCCCAGCGCCGAGCTCACCGTCCGCGTCCCCGCCGACCGCACGACCGCGACCGTCGAGGCCCTCGACCAGGTCGGCACCGTGGAGGACCTGTCCGTCGAGGCGGTCGACGTCACCGGCACCGCGCGCGACCTCGACGCACGGACCCAGGCCCTCACGACGTCCGTCGAACGCCTGCGCGAGCTCATGGGCGACGCCACCACGACCGACGACCTGCTCGCCGCCGAGCAGGAGCTCACCGCACGCCAGGCCGAGCTCGAGGCGCTGCAGGCCGAGCGCGCGACGCTCACCGACCAGGTCACGATGTCGACGCTCCACGTGACGCTCGTGCAGCAGGCCCCGGCCGAGCGGCTGGCGCCCGGCGGATTCCTCGGCGGACTCTCGGACGGGTGGGACGCGCTCCTGGCGACGTTCAACGGCCTCGTCGTCGTGCTCGGCGTGCTCCTGCCCTGGCTCGTCGTCGCCGCCGCCGTCGCGCTCGCGGTGCGCTGGGCGCTGCGGAGGTCGCGCCGGGCGGCAGGCGGCGCACCGCCCGCCACGGGCGACCCGGTCCGCAGCGACGACGACCCCGGGCCGGGACCGGGCGACGAGCCCTCGTCGTCCGCACCGGCAGCACCCGTCGTCGCGGCACGAGGCCACTGAGCGACCGGATCACCCGCGGACCGGCAGGCCCACGACCGGCACCGTCCCACCAGGTGAGCACGTCCCCGCGCCCCGATCGGAAAGTTCACCCGCCCCGCCGCCCGGACGATCCCGGACGCACCCGGACGAGACAGGCGTCGACGACGACCGTCACCCGATCGTTACCTCGCGCGACCCACCCACGGGCACGGATCCTGAGCCCCACGTGGTCTCGTCGCACCACCAGCACCTTCACCCGTGCCGGAGCATCGCGACGCCACAGGGGGCGACACGACACCACGTCGAGGCGGCACGAGCCCGCACGAGCCCGGACGACGAGGACCCCCATGGACCCGCTCACGTGGACGACGCTCGACCCGCGCACCTGGCACGCCCGCACACCCGCCGGCGACTACCTCATCCACCGCGCCGTCGACGGCCAGGACTGCACGCTCGAGTCCCCCGACCGGGTCTGGCGCTCGCTGCCCGACCTCCAGGTCGCCCAGGAGGTCGCGGCGCTCGCCGACGAGGTGCACGACGACGACAGCCGTCTCACGCTCTACCGAGTCGTCACCACCACGACGCGGGCGCGGTGCGGCGAGACGTTCGGCGCCGTCGACGACGACGACGCCCTCCGGGTCCTGCGCGCACGACGCCGCGCAGGGAACCTGCCTCTCACGGCCTTCACGCTCGAGACCGAGCGCGGGCGCACCGTCGGGTCCTGGTACCCGGCGGCGGGAGCCCCGGCGTCACCCGGGCGTGCCTGAGCGGTGGGTCGAGCGGCCCGTGTCCGCGTCGTGCCGCGCTCCCCGGGGACAGCACGACGCGGGCGGTGCCAGGGAGTCCTGGCACCGCCCGCGTCGACAGGGGTGGAGGTGCGGGGAATCGAACCCCGGTCCGGTGACGCCGATCGAGGACTTCTCCGGGCGCAGTCTGCTGTCGTTTTTCTCGGCCCCCGCACTCACGCAGACAAGGTGCGGACGGGCTCAGTCACCTGAAAGTCCCCGCAGCCCCGGTGACGAGGACTGCGAGCAGTGGCTCTCTAGATGACGCCAGGATCCGAGTCGAGAGCTAGCTCGGGCTGACGGACTTCGGGGCTCGCTCAGGCGGCGAGGGCGAAGTCGGTGCGCTTGTTATCGGCACCTGTAGTTTGCAGACATCGTTTACGAGATAAGCCTGCATCCTCGGCCCGCTTCTCCTCGAAGCACGACCACCGTCGAAACCGATCACCCCCTGTGCAGTTGTCAAGCACTGCCGGTCCCCGGGACGAGCCCGCGGCGCCTGCAGCGTGACCAGCGTACGGGATCAACACGACGGGGCGCACGCGTATTCCGGGTCGCCTCCCGCGGGGCGGCGCGACGCCCTCACGCGTCGTCCGGCGTCCCTACTTCTTGCGGCTCAGCACGTCGGCGAGCAGTCCGCCGGCGATGCCCAGGAGGAACACGTCCTTCGCCAGCCCGATGCCCTCGTCGGTCGGGCGGACGCCGTCCTCGCGGGTCATGCCGGGCGTCTTGAGGTACAGCCCGACGAGCCCGGCCGAGAACGCCGCGAGCGCGGGGGCGACGAGCGCCGTCGGGACGAACGGGGTGACGAGGGCCGCGCCGAGCGTGATCTCGGCCGTGGAGAGCGTCTTCGCGAACTGCTGCGGCTCGACCTCGCCGAGGAACGGGTAGGCACCGGCGGCCATGCCGTGCATGCCCTGCGCGGCCTCCTCACCGGCGCCGCGCTTGTTCAGCCCGGAGTTGAGGATGTACGCCCCGGCGGCGAGACGGGGGATGTACTGGCGCAGCTTGACCATGAGGGCTCCTGTCGGGCGCGGGTGGTGGACCGCGCCGGTACGGCGCGGCTCTCACCGACCGTACGACGCCGCGCGCTCCCCCACCAGCCCGGTCCGCGCGCCCGCGGTCAGCGCATCTCGCGCTGGCGCATGGCGCGCTGGGCCTCGCGCTGGTCCTGCTTCTCGCGCAGCGCGTGGCGCTTGTCGTACTCCTTCTTGCCGCGGGCGAGCGCGATCTCGACCTTCGCGCGCCCGTCGAGGAAGTACAGCTGGAGCGGGACGACCGTGTGCCCCTTCTCGCGCGTCCTGGCCTCGAGCCGAAGGATCTCCTCCTTGTGCAGCAGGAGCTTGCGCTTGCGACGGGGCGCGTGGTTGTTCCACGTCCCCTCGGTGTACTCCGGGATGTGCACGTTCTCGAGCCACGCCTCGCCGCGGTCGACGTCGACGTAGCCGTCGACGAGCGACGCGCGTCCCATCCGCAGCGCCTTGACCTCGGTGCCGGACAGGACGATCCCCGCCTCGTACACGTCCTCGATCACGTAGTCGTGACGTGCCTTGCGGTTGCTGGCGACGACCTTGCGGCCGCTGTCCTTCGCCATCTCGTCGTACCGTCCTCGGGGTCTCGGGCCGTGCAGGGTCTGCGGCGCGCGCGGCGTGCCGACCCACCAGGGTACGGCGGCACGACGGCGCCGGGTACGGATTATCCCGGCCGCGAACGCCCGGGGGCCCCTAGAGCCGCGACATCGGGTTCACGGTCGAGCCGTTGACGTACACCTCGAAGTGGAGGTGGCACGCGCTCGACGTCCCGGTGTTGCCCGAGTATCCGACGACCTGGCCCTTCTGGACCCGCTGACCCGAGGAGACCGCGAAGCGCGAGAGGTGGTTGTAGCTCGACATGACGCTCTCGCCGCCCATGATCCCGTGGTTGATCAGCACCTGGTTGCCGAGACCGCCGTAGCGGCGGGCGAACAGCACGGTCCCGGACGCGGAGGCCAGGAGCGGGGTGCCGCAGTAGGCGCGGAAGTCCGTCCCGGCGTGCAGGCGCCAGATGCCGAGCGTCGGGTGCAGCCGCATCCCGTAGTGCGAGGTCACGTACGGCACGGCCGTCGGGTAGCCCAGCCCGCTCGACGTCGGGGGCGCCGGCGCCGGTGCGGGAGCCGGTGCCGGGGCTCCGCCCCCACCACCGCCGCCTCCGCCGCCCCCGCCCTGGTTCTGCTGCTGCTCCTGGCGGCGCCGCTCCTCCTCCTGGCGCCGGCGCTCCGCCTCCTCGGCGGCACGGCGGTCGCGCTCGGCCTGCTGCGCGATGATGGTCTGGAGCTCGGACTGGAGCGCGGCCTGGTCCCGCTCGTTCTGCTCGATCTGGGCGAGCGCGTCGTCCTTGCGGTCCTCGATCGTCGCCTTCTTGGCCTGCTGCTGGACGATGAGGTCCTCGACCTCCGCCTTGCGCTCCGCGGCGGCCTGGCGAGCAGCCTCCGCCTCGACGACGTTCTCGTCCGCCTGGGTCTTGAGGTCGGTGATGGACTCCCGCACCGCCTGCAGGCGCGCCTCGCGGTTGCGCGCGACGGCCTCGGCCTCCTGCAGGTCCTGCAGCGTGCGGGACTGGCTGCGCGCGGCCGTCGAGGAGACGGCGAACTCCTCGATGAACTCCTCGGTGCTCTGCGCGCCCGTGACGATGCCGAGGCTCGACACGTCGCCCGCACCCCGGTACGCGCTGCGTGCCATCTCGGCGATGTTCGCGCGCGCGTCCGCCACCTCGGTGGCGCCCTGCTGGATCTCCTGGCTGATCGCCGCCTCCTGGCCGAGGGCGTCCTCGAGCCGCTGGGCGAGGAGCTCGGCCTCCCGCTGCGTCCGCTCGACCTCAGCCTCGGCGCCCGCGAGCTCGGCCTGGGCGACCGGCAGCCGGGCCTCGATCTCCTGCAGCTCGACGACGGCCCGCGCGAGGGCGTCGTCGGTGCCCTCGAGCTCGGCCTCGAGCTGCTCGCGGTTGTCGAGCACCTCCTGCTGGCGACGCTCGGCCGCGGCACGGCGGTCGTCGATGTCGTCGGCGCTCGCCCCGGCGACGGTGCCCGTCACCAGGACGGCGGTCGCGAGGAGGGCCGCGAGGGCGCGGCGCGAGCGGACGGCGGTGCGCGCGCCGCGGCGCGCAGGACGGATCGAAGAGGTCATCTCACACCCTCGTGTGGCGGTTGAGCGTGACGACCGAGGAGATGGCCGCCAGGAGGAACGCGACGCCGACCAGGACCGGCGCGATGGTCAGCACGTCGGACTCGTCGACGTACGCGACCCACGTCACGGACTGCGACAGCCAGTCGGTGACCAGGTACTTCACGCCGACCCACAGACCGCCGACCGCGAGGAGCGCACCGACGACCGCGGCGATCGCCCCCTCGAGCAGGAACGGCAGCTGGATGAACAGGTTGGAGGCACCGACGAGCCGCATGATCCCCGTCTCGCGTCGACGGCTCAGCGCGGAGAGACGGATCGTCGTCGTGATGAGCAGGACGGCGGCGAGCAGCATGACGGCGGCGAGACCCGCGGAGAGCAGGGACGCGCGGTTGAGCGCGAGGAACAGCGAGTCGAAGATGCGGCGCTGGTCCTCCACCACCTCGACGCCCGGACGTCCCGTGACCACGTCGTTGACGACCTCGTAGTTCTCCGGGTTCGTCAGCTTGAGCCGGAAGGACGCCTGCATGTCGTCGACCGTGAGCTGGGTGCCGAGGTACCCGTCGGGGTAGCGCTCGGAGAACGCGGCGAACGCGTCGTCCTTGGACTCGAAGTAGACGGTCTGGATCTCGTCGCCGAGCTCGGACTCGAACACGCCCTCGAGCTCCGCGATCTGCTCGGGCGTCGCCTCCCCGGCCGCGCACGTCGGCTCGGAGGACCCGTTCGGGCACAGGAAGACGGAGACCTCGACCTTGTCGTACCAGTCGTCCTTGAGCTTGTCGATCTGCGCCTGCAGGAGCAGGGAGGCTCCGACGAAGGTGAGGGACACGAACGTCACGAGCACCACGGACACCGTCATGGACAGGTTGCGGCGCAGGCCCTGCCCGATCTCGGTGAGGATGAACTGGAAGCGCACCCCGCTCACTCCCCCGACCGGACGTGGGCGGCGTGGCGGCGGGCGCGCAGCGCGCTCTCGCGGCGGGGCAGGACGGTCGTCGGCGCGGTCGCGGGTGCGGTCGTCGGTGGTGTCGCGGGCGGCGCCTGCGGGGTGGCGCCCGAGCGCGGCGCGCCCGTCTCCGCGGTCTCGCCCGCGGACCGGCTGCGACCGCCGTAGCCGCCGTGCGCCTGGTCGCGCACGAGCGTGCCCGTGTCGAGCTCGACGACGCGCTTGCGCATCTGGTCGACGATCTCGTGGTCGTGGGTCGCCATGACGACGGTCGTGCCCGTGCGGTTGATGCGGTCGAGCAGACGCATGATGCCGAGCGAGGTGGTGGGGTCGAGGTTCCCGGTCGGCTCGTCCGCCAGCAGGATCGGCGGCCGGTTCACCATGGCGCGCGCGATGGCCACGCGCTGCTGCTCACCGCCGGAGAGCTCGTGCGGGCGTCGCTTCTCCTTGCCCGCGAGACCCACGAGCTCGAGCGTCTCCGGGACCGTGATGGCGATCGAGTGCCGCGGGCGGCCGATCACCTGGAGCGCGAACGCGACGTTCTCGAACACCGTCTTGTTCGGCAGCAGCCGGAAGTCCTGGAAGACCACGCCGATCTGGCGCCGCAGGTGCGGCACCTTCCAGCTCGACAACGACCCGAGGTCGCGGCCGGCGACGAACACCTTGCCCCGGGTGGGGCGCTCCTCGCGCAGGATCAGGTGCAGGCAGGTCGACTTGCCGGACCCGGAGGCGCCGACGAGGAAGACGAACTCGCCGCGCCGGATCTCCAGGGACACGTCGTCCACCGCCGGCCTGGCGCCGCGCGCGTAGACCTTGGTGACGTTCTCGAAGCGGATCACGACAGCACAACTCTCGGGTCAGGGAGCGAACCGGGTTCGCTGGACGTTCTCGAGAGTAGGCACGCGTCACGGGCAGGCTCGGGCGGACACGCCGCGCCCGGACGGACCGGGACGGTTGCCCGGGTCACCCTGAATCGGACGAAACCAGGTCAACCTTCCCGTTCCCGGCGAGGTTTCACCCGGCGAGCTGCACGCCCCGGCGCCAGCGGATGCCGGCCTCGATGAAGTCGTCGATGTCGCCGTCGAACACCGCGGACGGGTTGCCGACCTCGTGCTCGGTGCGCAGGTCCTTGACCATCTGGTACGGCTGGAGCACGTAGGAGCGCATCTGGTCGCCCCAGCTCGCCTTGATGTCGCCGGCGAGCTCCTTCTTCTTCGCGTTCTCCTCCTCCTGGCGCACGAGCAGCAGGCGGGACTGGAGCACGCGCAGCGCGGCGGCACGGTTCTGGATCTGCGACTTCTCGTTCTGCATCGACACGACGATGCCGGTCGGGATGTGCGTCATGCGCACCGCCGAGTCCGTCGTGTTGACGGACTGGCCGCCGGGGCCCGACGAGCGGAACACGTCGACCTTGATCTCCGACTCGGGGATGTCGATGTGGTCGGTCTGCTCGATGAGCGGGATCACCTCGACCGCGGCGAACGACGTCTGGCGCCGGCCCTGGTTGTCGAACGGCGAGATGCGCACGAGACGGTGCGTGCCCGCCTCGACCGACAGGTGCCCGAACGCGTACGGCGCCTTCACCTCGAACGTCGCCGACTTCAGGCCCGCCTCCTCCGCGTACGAGGTGTCGAGCACGGTCGTCGGGTAGCCGTGACGCTCGGCCCACCGCAGGTACATGCGCAGGAGCATCTCGGCGAAGTCGGCGGCGTCGACGCCGCCCGCCCCGGAGCGGATCGTCACGACGGCCTCGCGCGCGTCGTACTCCCCCGCGAGCAGCGTCCGGACCTCGAGCTGGTCGAGGTCCTTGCGGATCCCCGCGACCTCGTTCTCCGCCTCGGTGAGGGTGTCCGCGTCCTCCATCTCGTGGCCCATCTCGACGAGCGTCTCCACGTCGTCGATGCGCTGACCGAGCTTTTTCACCCGGTCGAGCTCGGACTGGGCTGCCGACAGTGCAGACGTGACCTGCTGCGCCTTCTCGGGGTCGTCCCACAGATCGGGGGCCGACGCCTTCGCCGACAGCTCCTCGATCCGCGCGCGCAGCGCCTCGGGGTCGCTGACGCTCTCGATGGACTCGAGCGTGCTGCGGAGCGCCTTGATCTCGGTCGGGAAGTCGATGGTGGCCACGATGTTCAAGGTTACGCGACGGCCCGGGTGCGCCGCGCCGCCCGGCCCCGGGCACCAGCCCCGGTGCCGGACGGCGCGCGGCGCGTCAGGTGGTCGGCTCGCCCTTGCCCGCCCCGGCGGTGGCACCCGTCGGAGCGTCCGGTCCCGCGGAGCGACGCCCCTCGTCCCGGGCCTTGGCGAGCATGTCCTCCAGGCGCTTGCGCCGGCGGCGGCGGTCGTCGCGGATGCCGAGGAACAGCACCGCCACGATCGCGAGGAGCAACAGCTGGGCCCACGGGATCGCCCACGTCGTCACCGAGACCGTGACCGGCTCGAGCGGCGCCTCGATCTGGTCGTCACCCACGGCGTTCGGGGTGACCGTGACGGTGGTCGTCACGGGGCCGAGCGGCCACACGCGGTCGACCTCGACGGCACGGTTCAGCGACCCGCCGGGCAGGAGCTCGTCGACGGGCGGGGCGCCACGCTCCTGCGTGAGCAGGCCGAACAGCGCCGACGTCGACACCTCGCTCTGCGCGCCGAGCCGGATGTTGCCGTCGTTCGCGATGTCGTAGGACACGCGCACCTCGCCGGGCGCGAACGGGTTCCAGGACGCCGTGTACGCGGCGCTGACGTCGGGGACGGCGATCGCGGGCTGCACCTCACCGGTCACGCGCGTGGTGACGCGGAACCCGACGCGGCTCTCCACGCCGAGGCTCGTGCCGCCCTCGCCGGCCTGGGTGCTCGTCACGGACGCGGCGATGCCGGCCGGGTGGTCGCCCGGGGTCGCGTTCTCGGGGACCGTCAGGGTGTACGGGACGACGACGGTGTCGTCGGGGCCGACCTCGACCGTGTCCTGAACCTCGATCCACGTGCCCGCGTCCGTGGACTCCTCGTTCGAGGGCAGCATGTTGAAGCGGCCGGTGTCCGTGATGTAGCCGTCGGCCGCGTTGAGGGCGAAGGTCGCCGGGACGTCACCGAAGTTCGTCACCGCGAGGTGCTCGGTGACCGTGGCTCCCGGGTCGAGCTCGAGCTCGACCCAGCGGCGGCCGTCGGGGCCGTCGGCGCTCGACGGCCTGACGCTCCAGGTGGTCCGCTCGGCGGTGTCGGTGGGCAGGACCCCGTCGGCCACGGTCGCGGGCGTGACGAGACTCGCGCGCTGCTGCGCGGCGTGCGGCGTGACGGCGTCGGCCGCGGCGCTGGGCAGCAGTGCAGCGGCGAGCGTGGCGAGCACGGCGAGGACGCGGTGTCCGGGGCGGCGTTGTTGTGGTGCGGGATTCACTGGCTTTCGTGCTCTCTCGGTGCGGGTGCGACGACGAACGGCGGGCCGGGCGGTCCCGGAGGCGTGCGCCTCCGGAAACACCCGGCCCGCCGTCCGTCAGTCCGTGCGGATCCGGTCATCGACCGGTCGCTCGACGGATCAGAACATGTCCTCGAAGAGGGACAGCGTGATCGTCGAGCTGTACGAACCGCCAGGGACGTCCTCCGGCGTGCGCAGGGTCAGGCCCGCGTTGGCGGTCCAGGAGCCCTCGGGCGCGACCTCGTTGGAGTCGAACGCCGAGACCAGGAGCTCCTTGTCGACGAGGCCGACGTTGTTGCTCGTGTCCTCGTCGCCCTCGATGGCCGGGTCGACCTCCGGGCCCTCGGCCACGAGGCCCGACTCGCTCGTCGTTGCGAGCATCGGGGTCCAGCCGAGGTGCGCGGCCGTGATGACGTCGCCTTCACCGTTCTCGAAGTCGGACGCGCTGCCCAGCACGTACCAGCCGGCGGCCCCCGCCTCGGGGAGCTCGTCGCCCGAGCGCGTGTCGGTGACCGTGACGCCGGGCAGCTCGCCCGTGAACTCACGCGTGCCCTCCACCGACGACTCGCCCTCGCTGAGGCTCGTCGCGTTCGAGGCCACGGTGAAGGCCAGGTTGCCGGGCTCGACGGTCGACTCGATCTCGACCGACACGTCCACGTTCTGGTCGTCGCCGACCTGGTCGGCGCTGGCAGCGGAGGACAGAGCGACCGTGCCGATGAGCATCGCACCGAGGGCACCCCCGGCGACGAGCTGCTTCCTTGCTCGTGCATTCATGTTGTTGCTCTCCATCGTTGGAGTTGTTGTCGGACCGGATCACCATAGCGGCGAACCATGCGGTTTCACAGGGATGCGCGAGAAGTGGTCAACCACTGTTAAGGAAGTGAACGAACACCCTTCGTCCGTTCACGCACCGTTGCGTACAGTCCTTTCTCCGTCGTTCGTCGTCGAACAGCGTCGACGGTTCACCACGCCCTCGCGCGTGCTTCCGCACGGACGATGATGCCATCACTCCAGAGCTGCGTCACCCAGCTGACCATGGCGGGTCGCGCGAGCGCTGTCAGGGAGACCTCCGCCGTCCGCCCGTCGGAGGTCGACGCCTCGACCACCCGGACCCCGTGCAGCCCGGCGAGCGCGTCGGGGTGTTCACGCAGGTAGGCGGCGACGTCGGCCTGGATCTCGGCGTCCGTGAGGCTGAGCACCGCGTCGTCCGTCGGACGCTCGGCGGCGCCCGAGTAGAACGTCTCGTGCGACATGGAGTCGGCCGCCGTGAGCGCGAGCGCGTCGGCGAGGTCGAACAGGCGCTTGCGCTCCAGGTGGACCTGCGTCGCGCTCACCACCACCGTGACGAGCAGCAGGGCGAAGGCCACGAACGCCGAGGTGAGCAGCATGATCTGCCCGCCCTCGCGCTCCGGTGCCGCACCCACCGCGCAAGTCTCCCCCGGCGTGGCTGAGGCGGTGGCCCTCACGGTCGCCGCGCCGCGTACTCGTCGACCGAGGCGACGAACCGCGACTCGACCGGGACCGACAGGGGCACGATGTCGCGCACGAACGCCGGGACGAGCGGGAGCGGCACGTCGAGACGCACGTGCGCGGCGACGTCCCCGCCCGGCGACAGGCACGGCGACGTCGAGCACGCGAGCGACAGCGCGTCCGCGTACCCGTGGTCGCGGAAGCCCTGGTCCTCGAGCGCGATCATGACGGCGGCAGCGGCGCGCGACCGGGCGTCCGCTGCCGACGGAGCGGTGACGAACGCCCGCGCCGCTTCCCGGGACGCGCCCTCCACCGCGAACGTCGCGGCCTGGACGCGTCCCACGGTGAGCACGAGGTACAGCAGCGGCAGGAGGAGCACGAGCGCGACCCCGAGGAACTCGACGACCGCGTTGCCCCGCTCGGGCGCGTCGGAGAACGTCTCGCGCGGGGCACCGACGAGGCGCCCGCGCACCCTCCCTGCCAACCGGCGCAGCGCGGTCATCCCGCGCCCTCCTCGAGCGCGTGGCCGTCGACCGTCACGACGCCCGAGGGCCCGAGCAGCCCCACCACGGGCAGCGGCGCGGACACCGTCACCTCGACGACGGGCAGGCCGTCCATCGTGGTCTGGCGAGCGGAGACGTCCTGGGCGTAGCGCGACGACAGCGAGGCGGCGACGAGCTCTCTCGTGCGCGCCACGCCGTCGGCCGGTCCCCGGTCGGCACGTCCGGCCACGCGTGCGCCCTCCGCCGCGCAGTCGATGATCGTCGCCCGCACGTGGACGGCGAGCGCGACCTGCACGACGCCGAGGAACAGGACGAGCACGAGGACGGACACGAGCGTGAAGTCCACGACGGCCGACCCGCGCTCCGACGACGCCTCCACGTCAGGGGCCGCTGACGCTGCTGATCGCGTCGCTGAAGGCGGCGGTGAGCGCGGGGCCGGCGACGGCCCACAGCGCGATGACCAGGCCGGCGGTCATCAGGGTGATGAGCACCCATCCGGGCACGTCACCCCGCTCGGCCCCGTCCCCGGCCAGGCGTCGGGAGACGCTCGATCCGGCCGCGCGCACGAGGCGCGCCGTCCTGCTGAGCAGCTTCTGCATGTCGTCCTCCTCCTGTGGCGCGCCCGTCGCGCGGGCGCGCCGTCCGATGTCTCGTGATGTCGTACGAACGTGTGGTGCCGTCGCCGTGCGAGCGCGCTGCCGCGTGGTCGCGCGGGCCGCTCAGAACCCGATCCGCAGGGTCGCGACCGACGGGAAGACGGCGAACACGACGGTCACCGGAAGGATGAGGAACACCACCGGGACCATCATGAGGACCTCCTTGCGCCCGCCTGCCTCCATGAGCGCGCGCCGACCCGACTCGCGCACGTCCTGCGCCTGCGACCGGAGCACCTCGGCGAGCGGCGTGCCGCGCTCCACGGCGACGGCGACGCCCTCGGCGAAGCGGGTCAGGCTCGGCAACGACGTCCGGTCCGCCAGCTGCTCGAGCGCCCGCGTCAACGGCGTGCCGGAACGGACCGACGCGAGCGTGGTCGAGAGCTCGCCCGAGAGCTCGCCACGGGCGGTGGACGCCACGCGCTCGAGCGCCGCGACCGGCCCCTCCCCGGCGGCCACCGCGAGGGCGAGGAGCTCGGCGACGGTCGGGAACTCCGCGAGCATGCGCTCCTCACGACGGCGGACCGCCCGCGCCAGGTGCTGGTCGCACGCCAGGACCCCGCCGACGCCGCACAGGAGCGCGAGCAGCACCAGGGCCACGACCGACGACCCGCGCGTCGCCGCGAGCAGGACCGCGAGCAACGTGCCCGCGGCGAGCCCGAGCACGCCCCAGACCAGCTGGCGCGCGCGGAACTGGTCGACGCTCTCGGCACGGCCGGCCCGGTCGAGCCGCCGTCTCAGCTCGCCGCGGCTGGAGCCGAAGCGGTCGAGCGCCCGTCCGGCGTCGGCGACCCACGGCGCGACGAGGCGCTCGATGGTCGGGAACGGCGTGTGCACGGGCTGGTCCCGCAGCAGCGCCGAGGTCGCGTCACGCGTCCGCAGGTAGGGCGCGAGCCGCTCGTCGAGCCGGATGGCCCGACCCCACACGCCCGCCATGACGAGCAGGACACCCAGGCCGCCGAGCGCTCCGACGGCGACACCTGCCCACGAGATCTCCGGACCGGTCATCGCAGGACCCTCTCCTCCTCCGGCAGCCGGCCGATCCGCAGCATGAGCTGGTACGCGACGACGGTGCATCCCGCCCCGCCTGCGAGGACCAGTGCGCCCGTCACGGAGTTGTACGCGGCCGCCGTCTCCGGGCGCGTCGCGAGGAAGGCGAGCACCACCCAGGGGCCGGCGACCGCGAGACGCGCACCGTTCACGGTCCACGACTGGCGCGCCTCGAGCTCCCCTCGGGTACGGGCGTCCTCGCGCAGGAACGTCGAGAGCGTCCGCAGGAGCCGGCCGAGGTCCGTGCCCCCGACGTCGCGCGTCAGCCGCAACGCCTCGACGATGCGGTCGGCGACAGGGTCGGCGAGCCGTTCCTTGAGCGCGTCCAGGCAGTCGCCGAAGCGCCCGCTCGCCCGGTAGTCCTGCGCGAACCGCCGGAAGGGCTCGCGCAGCTCGAGGGGGCCGCGGTCACCGAGCTGGCCGACGGCCTCGGGCAGAGACAGGCCCGCGCGGACACCGGAAGCGAGGTGGTCGACGACCTCGGGCCACACGTCACGCAGCCGGGCGCGGCGGTGACGAGCACGGGCGCGGACGAGCACGGCGGGCGCGGACGCGGCGATCAGCGCGAAGCAGGCGGCGATGGTCAGGGACCGTGTCAGGACCCCGGCCACGAGCAGGACCGCGACGCCGGCGCCGACGCTGCTGCCCACGAGCGCGCCCGGCGTGACCGACGGTGCGCCTGCCTGGACGAGCAGGTCCTGCGTGCGGGCGGACCACCCGTCGGGGCGCCGGGGTCGACGCACTCCCGGTTCCCAGAACGACCACCAGACGCAGAACAGGCCGGCACCGAGCAGGAGGCCTGCGACGACGCCCACGTCAGCGCACCCCGGCCCACGCGGCGTCGGGGACGGCACGCCGCTCGTACGCCGTCTCGGGCCGCAGCAGCGCCGCGAGGTCGATGCCTGCGCGGGCGAAGCGGTCCGCCGCGGGCGGGTAGCCGTCGGCGCGGACCAGCGCGTCGCCCGAGCGCACGAACAGCTCCGACGCCTCGACGACGCCCTCCTCGACCCGACCCGGCACGCCGAGGATCTCGCGCACGCGGCGGCGCCCGTCGACGTCGACCCCGAGGTGCACGACCAGGTCGACCGCGGAGGCGACCGTGGGCAGGACGAAACGGTCGGAGACGTTCTCCCCGGCGAGCAGCGGCAGCGTGCACATCTTGGCGAGGGCCTCGCGCGCAGAGTTCGCGTGGATCGTGCACATGCCCGGAACTCCGGCGTTCAGAGCGATCAAGAGGTCGAAGCTCTCCGCCTCGCGCACCTCCCCGATGACGATCCGGTCGGGGCGCATGCGCAGCGCCTCCTTCACCAGCCGCCGCAGCGGGATCTCCCCCGTGCCCTCGAGGCTCGGCTGCCGGCACTGCATCGACACCAGGTCGCGCACGGCGAACCGGACCTCGAACACCTCCTCGCACGTGATGACGCGCTGCGTCGCCGGGATCGACCCCGCGAGGGCGTTGAGCATGGTCGTCTTGCCGGCCTGCGTCGCACCGGCGACGAGGATGTTGAGCCCGGCGCGCACGGCCGCGTCGAGGAAGGCCGCCGCCTGCGGCGTGAGGGACCCGAGGCGCACGAGGTCGTCGAGGTGGGACGCGCGCACGACGTGCTTGCGGATGTTGACCGCGAAGCTCTCCCGCGTCACGTCGGGAATGACGACGTGGAGACGCTCGCCGCCGGGGAGCGCCGCGTCGACGAACGGGCTCGACAGGTCGAGGCGACGCCCCGAGGAGCGCAGCATCTGCTCGACGAGGTCCCGCACCTGCTGGGCGGTGAGGATCGTCGTGGTGAGCTCGGAGACCCCGCCGCGCGCCACGAAGACCTGCTGGGGGCTGTTGATCCAGATCTCCTCGATCTCCGGGTCGTCGAGGTACTGCTGCAGCGGGCCGAGCCCCGCGACGGCGTCCACGACCGCGCGGCCGACGGCGGTCGGGTCGGCGAGCGGGGCGACGGCGCCGAGCGCGCTGCGCGTCTCGTAGTCGGCGACGGCCTCGCGCACCAGGCGGTCGACCCCCGCCCGGTCGCGCGCGGGGTCGACGCCGCGGCGTCGGACGAGCTCGCGCACCTCGCTCTCGAGCACGGCGATCCCGTGCGCGTCGACGGACATGTGCGCGACTACCCCGATCCTGTGCGACCGGCACCAGCCGGAATGTGGACGAACAGCGCCAGAGCGTAGGGCATCGGAGCATCGCGGCGGAAACACCGCTTGTGGACAACGGCGACCGTTCTCCACGACAGCCCCGAACCGGACGCCCAGATCGCGGCCCCGGGTAGGGTCGACGCATGGCACCGCAGACCGGCCCGCTCCCGCCCGGACGCTGGCAGGACGCGGCGCGCGCGACGGGCCTGCTCTCGGCCGACGGCACGGTCGCGTCGACCGTGTTCGCCGAGATGACGGACCTCGCCCGTCGCACCGGTGCCGTCAACCTCGGCCAGGGCTTCCCGGACGTCGACGGCCCGGCGGCGGTCAAGCACGCCGCGCAGCGGGCCATCGAGGACGGGCACAACCAGTACCCGCCCGGGCCGGGGGTCCTCGAGCTGCGCAACGCCGTCGCGGACCACCAGTTCCGCCACTACGGGCTGGACCCCGACCCGGAGACCGAGGTGCTCGTCACCACGGGTGCCACGGAGGCGATCGCCGCGACGCTCCTCGCGCTCGCCGGCCCGGGCGACGACGTCGTGACGCTCGAGCCGTTCTACGACTCCCACGCCGCCGGCATCGCGCTCGCCGGCGCCCGCCACGTCACCGTCCCGCTGGTCCCGGGCCCCGACCGCTTCCACCTCGACGTCGAGGCGCTGCGCTCCGCGGTCACCGACCGCACGCGGATCGTCCTCGTCAACTCGCCGCACAACCCGACCGGCACGGTCCTCACGCTCGACGAGCTCGAGGCGATCGCCGACGTCGCGCGCCGCCACGACGCCGTCGTCGTCACCGACGAGGTCTACGAGCACCTGACGTACGACGACACGGAGCACGTCCCCATCGCGACGCTCCCCGGCATGCGCGAGCGCACCATCACCATCTCCTCGGCCGGCAAGACGTTCTCGTTCACCGGGTGGAAGGTCGGCTGGCTGCACGGGCCCGCACCCCTCGTGACGGCGGTGCGCACCGTCAAGCAGTTCCTCACCTACGCGTCCGGCGCGCCGTTCCAGCCCGCCGTCGCGGGCGCGCTCGCCGACGACGAGACGCCCCGCGCCCTCGCCGACTCCCTCGCGGTGCGGCGCGACCTGCTGTGCACCGGACTCGTCGCCGCGGGCTTCGACGTCGTCGTGCCCCAGGGCACGTACTTCGTCGTGGCCGACGGCGCCCCGCTCGGCCACGACGACGGCGTCGCCCTGTGCCGTGCGCTGCCCGGGCTCGCGGGCGTCGTCGGCGTCCCCGTGAGCGCGTTCTGCACCCCCGGCTCACCGACCGCGCGCGCCCTCGCGTCACGCGTGCGGTTCACCTTCGTCAAGCGCGAGGACGTGCTGCGCGACGCCGTCGAGCGCCTCGGGCGGCTGCGCCGGTCCTGACGCGTCCGTCAGCCGCAGACGCCCGGGAGGAGTGTCTCGGTCGGGGTGGGCTCGGGTGCCGGCTCGCCCGTCCCGGGGTCCGTCGTGCCGGGGTCCGTCCCCTCGGTCCCGCCGTCCGCGGGGGGCGCCGGGTCCGCCGGCTCGGCGGTGTCGTCGGCCGGCTGCTCTGCCCCGGCGTCGGGGGCGGTCGCGTCGTCGCGCGGGTCCGCCGGCGCCTCGTGACCAGGTGCCGGCTGGTCCGTGGCGATGCGCTCCCAGATCGCGTCGGCCTCCGACGTCCAGACGACCCGGTTCGGGTCGCTCGGCGCGGGGACGACCGGGATCTGCGTGAACACGACCTCCGACGGGCTGATGTTGCGCAGGCTGAACGCGAGGCCGGCGAGCGCCGTCGGGTCGGCGATCGACGGGTCGGCGCTGATGGAGCTGAGCACCGCCTGGATGACCCCGTAGAGCTGCGGGGAGTTCGTGATGAGGTTCTTCCCGAGGATCTCGCGGATCATGGAGTCGATGAACGCCTGCTGGCGGGCGATGCGGGTGAGGTCGCTGCCCATGTCGAGACCCATGCCGGTGCCGTGGCGGGCGCGCAGGAAGTCGATCGACTCGCGGCCGGAGAGCGTGTACTCGCCCGCGGGCAGGTCCAGGTTGCCGTAGCGCGGGTTCTCCTTGACCGGCTCCGGGAAGCACATCGTCACGCCGTCGATGGCGTCGACCACGCCGATCACCCCGGTCATCTTGACCACGACGTGGTTGGTGATCGGGACGCCCGTGAGCTCCTGCACGGCGTTGATGGTGCACGCCGCGGCGTGGTCGATGTCGTCGACACCGCCGGAGCCGGTCTCGAACGCCGAGTTGAACATCGCGCTGCGTCGCGGGGAGGACATGGAGCCGTCGGGCAGCTTGCAGGCGGGGAGCGCCACGAGCGAGTCGCGCGGGATGGACACGACCTCCATGCGGGTGCGGTCGCCGGAGACGTGCGCGACGAACGTCGTGTCGGAGCGCATCCCGGGCTCCTCGCCGGCGATGGCGGCGTTCTCGGCGTCGCGGTAGTCCGTCCCCATGACGAGGATGTTCAGGGCACGGCCGGCGAACGGGTCGTCCGGGTCCTTCGGCGGCTCCACGGCCGGTCCCCCGACGACGAGGTCGGACACGTCGCTCACGGTGATCTGCGACTTGAGGTCCAGGTAGACGGCTCCGGCGCCGACGGCGACGAAGCTCAGGCCTGCGGTGAGGACCATGCCGACGACCCGGGCGACGCGGTGCGTGGCGAGCCGGCGCGCGTGGTGGGGACCGACCGCGGGGCGCTGCGCGGACGGCTTGCTGGTCGAAGGCACCCCCGCAGGTTAGAGGGTCGACCGGGAGACGGGGGCACGACACCACGCCGATCTCGTGAAGGCCGCGCGAAGATCACTCCCAGGACTTCCCGGGCACGAGGGGCGGACCAGGCAGCGCGGTGCCCGCCGGGCGTCACACCGGCGTGTGCCAGCCGCCCTTGCGGAAGGCCGGCGTGGCGAACCCGAGGACGAGGAGCGACGTGCAGACCGCGCCGAGCATCACGCCGGACATCGCGACCGCGTCGCCGCCGAGGAACCCGACGAGCGGGCTGACGAGCCCGGCGACACCGGACTGGAACGCGCCGATGACGGCCGCGGCCGTGCCGGCGATCTCCCCGTGCCGCGTGAGGGCCAGCGCGGAGGCGTTCGCCGGGATGAGCCCCTGGAGGGACAGCACGAGCCAGAGCGCCACGAGGAGCCCGACGAGCCCGCCGGCGCCGGTCACGGCGACGGCGACGAGGCCCGCGGCGAACACGCCCTGGACGACGAGCGCCGTGCGCAGCAGCCGGATCGGCGCGACCCGGCGCACGAGCGCGGCGTTCGCCTGCGCCGAGACGACGAGCCCGATGCCGTTGACCGCGAACAGCAGCGCGAACTGGCCGTGGCTGAGGTCGAAGCCCTCCTGGAGCACGAACGGCGACCCGACGACGTAGCTCATGAGGACCGCCTGCCCGAGCCCGGGCAGCACCGCGAGCGCGACGAAGTGGCGGTCGCGCAGCAGGCTGCCGTAGCCGCGCAGGATCGTCCGGGCGCCCGCGGGGCGGCGTCGCTCGACGGGGAGCGACTCGGGCATCCACCGGAGCACGATCGCGCCGAGCACGAGGCCGGCCGCGGCGAGGACCCAGAAGACGGCGCGCCACGTGGCGTGCGCGCCGATGATCGACCCGATCGTGGGCGCGAGGAGGGGCGCGAGCCCGATGACGAGCATGAGCCGGGACAGGATGCGCGCGGCGTCGGACCCGGTGAACCGGTCGCGGATCGCGGCGATCGCGACGACGGTCGCGGAGGCGTTGAAGAAGCCCTGGAGCACGCGCAGCGCGACGAGCATGCCGATGTTCGGCGCGAGCGCGCACAGCAGCGACGTCACGACGTGCAGCGAGAGGCCGACGACCACGGGCAGCCGGCGGCCGTACCGGTCCGACAGCGGACCGATGACGAGCTGGCCGACCGCTCCCCCGACGAGCATGCCGGACAGCGTGAGCTGCGCCATCGAGTCCGGGGCGCCGAGCTCCGCCCCGACCTCCGGCAGGAGCGGCAGGTACATGTCCACCGTCAGCGCGGGCAGGGTCGCGAGCGCGCCGAGCAGGAGCACCCACTTCGCCGACGACCTGGTCCGGGGCAGGGCTGTGTCGACCGAGGAAGTGGGCATGACGCCCATCGTAACGATTCGACGTCGATTTTCGTCGCCCCGGGCACGTGATCCGCCTCTCGTCGGGTCCCGCCCCCCTGTCTCGGGGCGTCGACCCTCGCGGCCGTCCGCGAGCCACACGGGCGTGCGCGCCGTCGGGGTGCCGTCCGGGCGCGGTGTGGGCGCCGTGCGGCACGCTGGAGCCATGTGCGGACGCTACGCATCCTTCCGGGACGCCCAGGACCTCGCGGACGAGTTCGCGGTGGCGGAGATCGCCGACGACGCGCGGCTGCTCCCCCCGTCGTGGAACCTGGCCCCGACGGACCCGGTGCGGATCGTCGTCGAGCGCGCCGCGAAGGACACGGGCGAGGTCCGGCGGTCGCTGCGCGTCGCGCGCTGGGGACTCGTGCCGTCGTGGTCGAAGAGCCCGGGCGGTGCGGCGCGCATGATCAACGCGCGGGCGGAGTCGGTCTTCGACAAGCCGGCGTTCGCCAAGCCGCTCGCCGTGCGGCGCTGCCTCGTCCCCGCGGACGGGTACTACGAGTGGCGCCCGCTCGGCGACGGCACGTCGCCGGCCGGCGGCGGCGCATCGCCGTCGCGCACCCGGCGCGGCAAGGTCCCCAAGCAGCCGTACTACATCACCCCGCAGGACGGGCACGGTGCCGCGTTCGCCGGGCTCTACGAGTTCTGGCGCGACCCGGCGAAGGCCGACGACGACCCGGACCGCTGGCTCGTGTCGACGACCATCGTCACGACCGACGCCGCCCCGGAGCTCGCCGAGATCCACGACCGCATGCCGCTCGCCCTGCCGCCCGACGCGTGGGACGCGTGGCTCGACCCGGCGGTCGACGCCCGGGGTGCGGCGGAGCTCCTGCGGGTGGGCGAGCCGCACGACGACGTCCCGATGGTCGCGCGCGAGGTGTCGACCCTCGTGAACACCGTCAGCAACGACGGCCCGGGCCTGCTCGAGGCCGTCTGACCGTCGAGGCCGTCCGACCGCCGGCCCTCCGCTCCGGCCGCAGCCGCGGCGGTCAGCCGCGGTAGGCGTGCTGGAGACGGACCGGCTCGATCGTGCCGAGCCCCTGCACCTCGCGCTCCGGCTGGGCGGTCAGCGCGAACCGCGCGTCACCGGCGAGCAGGCCGGCCGTGTCGCGGTCGACGAGCACGGCCGTCGGCTCCGCGATGTCGACGAGGCGGGCCGCGAGGTTGACGCTCGGGCCGAACACGTCCCCGAACCGGGACAGCACCCGCCCCCACACGAGGCTCACCCGCACCGGCGGGACGTCGACGTCCTCCGCCCGGCCGCCGGCCTCCGCCAGGCCGAGCGCGACCCGTGCCCCGGTCGCGACGTCGTCGGCGATGAACAGGACGGCGTCACCGATGGTCTTGACGACCCGGCCGCCGGCCGCCGTGATGACGTCACGCGCGCTCGTCTCGAACAGCTGCACGAACTCGGCGAGCTCGCTCGAGCCGAGGCCGCGGGTGCGCTCGGTGAACGCGACGATGTCCGCGAACCCCACCGCGCGCGGCAGGGGCAGCTCGTGCTCGTCGACGGCCGTGGACCGCGCCTGCGAGAACTCGACGGCGAACCGTCCCGCGACGGCCGCGAGCTGCCGGTGCCAGGCGTGGACCAGCTGCTGCTCGAGGACGGGCGCGAGCTCGGGCAGGCGGTCGAGCACGAGCAGGCGCGCGCTCGTGTCGTCGAGGTCGAAACGGCGCGTGACGTGCTCCACGAGCGCCTCGACCTGCCAGAGCACCAGCCGCTCGGTCGTGTGCCCGGTCGAGCGGATGAGGGTGGTCAGCGCACGGTCGTCGAAGGCCTCCCGCTCCGCGAAGGAGAACACGGCCGCGAGCGCCTGCGCGTCGTTCTCGGTGAACGCGTGCTCCTCGCCCTCGGTGACGGGGAGCCCGAGGGCCTGCCAGTAGGCGCGGACGCGCGGGACGTCGACGCCGGCGCCCTGGGCGAGGCGGTCGACGGTGAGGGTGCGGGGGCCGCCGAGCAGGGCCTCGTCGAGCGCGGCCTCGGTGGCGCCGCCGGGTGCTGCCGGGACGGCGCCGGGGTGCGTGTCGTCGGTGGCGGGCGCGTCGTCGTCGTTGTCCTCGGGCACCCGGCGATCCTACGGCGTGGCGGCCGCCGCCACCGTGAGGGGCCGGGTCAGCCGTCCGCGGGGTCGGCCGGTCGGAGGTGGTGGACGTCGCCGCTGCGACGGACGCTCGTGGTGCCGTCGTCGTGCCGGACGACGAGGCCGCCGTCGGGTGCGAGGGCGACGGCGGTGCCGTGGACCTCACCGCCGTCGACGGTCTCGACGCGCACGCGGGCGCCGAGCGTCGCGCAGACCTCGGCGCAGTCGGCGTCGAGGCCGGCGGCGCGGGCGTCGCCGTCGGCGTCCTGCCAGCGGACGATGACCTCGTGGAACGCCTCGGCGAGCGCGACGAGGAGCACCTCGCGGTCGGTGGTCGCGGCGCCGGCGAGCGCGAGGGACGTGGCGGTGGATACGGGCAGCTCGTCCCGGCTCTGCGTCACGTTGAGCCCGACGCCGACGACGACCGCGCCGTCGGGCAGCACCTCGGCGAGGATGCCGGCGACCTTGCGCAGCCCGCCACCGGACGTGTCAGCGCCATGGCTCGCCCCGGTGTCCTGTGGCGCTGACACGGGTGAGGGTGCGCCCTCGCTGTCAGCGCCGGGACGCGTCCCGCCGTCATGTCGTGCTGACAGGGCGTGCGGGTCGGGGACGAGGACGTCGTTGGGCCACTTCACGACGGCCTCCACGCTCGCGGTGGCGCGCAGGGCCCGCACGGTGGCGAGGCCGGCGAGCAGCGGCAGCCAGCTCAGGGTCTCGGTGGGGACGCCGGGTCGGAGCAGGAGCGAGCCGAGCAGTGCGGTGCGGGGCGGCGTCGTCCAGGTGCGGCCGAGGCGTCCGCGCCCGGCGGCCTGGTGCTCGGCGACGAGCAGCGACGGCGCGGGCCACGCCGCGGCGTCAGCGGCGACGGCGCGCGCGAGCTCGCCGTTGGTCGACGTGGACTCCTCGACGACCTCGAGCCGCCCCAGCGGTCCGGCGGGCGCCACGAGCAGCTCGCGCAGGAAGTCTGCCCGCAACCCCGGTGGCGTCGCGTCGCGGGGGGCGCGCGCGTCGTCGTGCCGTGTCTCACCGTCGGGCAGCGTCACCATCTGGCCATCCTCGCCCACGTCGGGGGTCGACGGCGCCCCCACCCGCCGCCGAACTCCGGGTTACGCGCTTGTCCGACCGCTGTATGCCGCACAACCCGGAGTTCGGCGACGAACGGACGCCCAACCCCGGCTTACGGGCACATCCGACCGCTGGACGGCGCACGACCCCGGGTTCGGCAGGTGCGGCCGCGGTCGTGGCGAACCGATGGACGAGGGCGGGGAGGGCGGGGCTGCGCGCGGTCGTGGCGGGTCTGGCGGGAGCGCCCGAGGGACGGGGGCGCGGATGGTCGACCGCGCGCAGCCCCGCCCACCCCGCCCGAAGGTGACTCCCACGACCGCCGAAGCTGCCGGTTGTCGACACCCACCAACACACGCCCCCACCGCCCTGGTGAGGACCGCATCGAGTTGGTCCCTCCCACCAACTAGTCTCGACCGTGTGACCGAGTCCTCCGCCACGACCCACGCCCCTGCCGCCCCGACGCCCGGTGCGCCGGGCGCCGCACCCCTGACGGGGACCGCCGCGAAGCTCGCCGACCTCGACCGCCGGCGCGCCGCTGCGACGACGGACCCGGAGGAGGCGGCGCGCACGAAGCAGCACGCGCGCGGCAAGAAGACGGCGCGCGAGCGCATCGACGCGCTGCTGGACGAGGGCAGCTTCGTCGAGCTGGACGCGTTCGCGAAGCACCGGTCGGTGAACTTCGGCCTGGAGAAGAAGCGGATCGCGGGCGACGGCGTCGTGGTGGGTCACGGCACGATCGACGGCCGTCAGGTGTGCGTCTACAGCCAGGACTTCACGGTGTTCGGCGGGAGCCTCGGGGAGGTCCACGGGCAGAAGATCACCAAGGTGCAGGACCTGGCACTGCGCACGGGCGTGCCGCTGATCGGCATCAGCGACGGCGGCGGCGCACGCATCCAGGAGGGCGTGGCGGCGCTGACGCAGTTCGCGGAGATCTTCCGCCGCAACGTGGCGGCGTCGGGCGTGATCCCGCAGATCTCGCTCATCCTCGGCCCGAGCGCGGGCGGCGCCGTGTACTCCCCCGCGCTGACGGACTTCATCGTCATGGCGGACCAGACGTCGAACATGTTCATCACGGGCCCGGACGTGATCCGCGCGGTGACGGGTGAGAACGTCGGGTTCGAGGAGCTCGGTGGTGCGCTGACGCACAACGAGCGGTCGGGCGTGGCGCACTACATGGGGACGGACGAGGACGACGCGATCGACTACGTGCGCCACCTCGTGTCGTACCTGCCGCAGAACAACCTGTCGGACGCGCCGTCGTACCCGCCGGAGGACACGGAGCTCGACGTGACGGAGGAGGACCTCGAGCTCGACACCCTCGTCCCGGACTCGGACTCCCAGCCGTACGACATGCGGACCGTGGTCGAGCACGTGCTCGACGAGGGCGCGTTCCTCGAGGTCCAGCCGCTGTTCGCGAAGAACGTCATGGTGGGCTTCGGCCACGTCGAGGGGCAGGCGGTGGGCGTGGTCGCGAACCAGCCGCTGTCGATGGCGGGCACGCTCGACATCGACGCGGCCGAGAAGGCGGCCCGGTTCGTGCGCACGTGCGACGCGTTCAACATCCCGGTGCTCACGCTGGTGGACGTGCCGGGCTTCCTGCCGGGCACGGACCAGGAGTGGAACGGCATCATCCGCCGCGGGGCGAAGCTCATCTACGCGTACGCGGAGGCGACGGTGCCGCTCGTCACGATCATCACGCGCAAGGCGTACGGGGGCGCGTACATCGTCATGGGCTCGAAGCAGCTCGGCGCGGACGTCAACCTGGCGTGGCCGACGGCGCAGGTCGCGGTCATGGGCGCGGGCGGCGCGGTGAACATCCTGCAGCGCGCGACGCTGAAGCGGGCCGCGGACGAGGGCAAGGACGTGGAGGCCGAGCGCGCGCGGCTCGTCGCAGAGTACGAGGACGCGATCGTCAACCCGTGGGACGCCGCGGAGCGCGGCTACGTCGACGCGGTGATCCGCCCGTCGGAGACCCGCGTGCAGGTGGTCCGGGCGCTGCGCGCGCTGCGGACCAAGCGCGCGAGCCTGCCGCCGAAGAAGCACGGCAACATCCCCCTGTGACGACGAGCAGCCGGAGGACGGCGAGGACGCGGAGGACGCACGCATGAGCCACGAGGACGCCACGCACGGGCCCGCCCCGCTCGGGTCGGTGGACCCGGCGCCCATGCACGCCGCGGTCGACGCGCTGGCGGCGGCCCTGCACGGGTACGTCGAGGCCGCGGTGGGCGTGCGCGCCGAGTTCGGGGCGCACGAGGCGGACGAGGACCCGCGCATCCTCGCGCTCGAGCAGCAGGTCGGGGCGTGCAACGCGCGGCTCTTCGACACGCTGCACGACGCGCTGGGCATGCACCCGGACCTCACCTCGTCGGTGTGGGAGCCCGACCCCGGCGAGGAGGTGGCCGACGACGCGGACACCGTGCCGCGCGACACGGTCGCCGAGGAGTTCTACCTCGGCTTCGTCGTCGCGCCGCCCGCCGGGACGGCCGACGTCGGCATGGACGACGTGGTCGGTCTGCTCGACGACGCCGGGTCCGCGGTGGTGCAGCGGCTCGTCGACTCCGGGTTCGACGTGGTCGAGTGGACGGCCTCGCGCGGCGACGCGTACGACGACCTCGACGACGACGGGACGGAGGACGAGCGATGAGCCCGGAGCACCGGCCGAGCGTGCGCGTGGTGCGCGGCACGCCCGACGAGATCGAGGTCGCGGCGCTCGTGGCGGGGCTCGCGGCGGCCGGCGCGGCGTCCGCGGTGCCCGACGACGAGGCCCCCGTCGAGGAGTGGACGAACCGCGTCCGCGGCCTGCGCGGGACGGGCGGAGGCGCGACCGCGAAGTCGTTCGGCGGGCGCGCCGGGCGCCACAACGCGGACGCGTGGCGCTGGAGCCTGCGATCGTGACCACCACGCCGCACTCCGCCGCCCCGCGCGTCTCGCGCCTGCCCGTGCGGTCCGTCCTCGTCGAGCTGCCCGCGTCGCCCGAGGCGCTCGAGACGCCGCCCGTCGATCTTCCGGACGCCGCCCCGGTGCCCTTCTGGCGACGCTGGTCGTGGGCGGTCGCGTTCGTGCCGACGGTCGCGCTCGTGGTCTACCAGCGGGTCGCGTCCGGCCGTGGCTGGCCCGTCCCGGAGGTCGTCGTCCTCGCCGCGACCCTCGGCCTGCTCGTGACCGCCCTGCTCGCGCTCGTGCGGTACCTCGACGACCGCGGTGCCGCGGCGGCGGCACGCGGTCGCCGGGCGCTGCTCGACGCACCGGTGCCGGCCACGGGGACGTTCACGCCGGGACCGGCGCGCGAGACCGCCCGGGCGCGGCGAGCTCCGGAGCCCGGCGACCCCTCGGGTGCGGGGCCCGCCGCGACGACGGAGGACGGCACGCTCACCGTGGTCCCCGCGTCGGGAGCGCCTCTCGCCCGACCGGTGCGCGTGGTCGTGCCGGCAGGCACGCAGGGGCCGCGCCCGGGCGACCCGTTCGCCGTCTGGCACGCCGCCGACGACCCCGAGGCCACCGGTGTGCTCCTCGTGCGGTACCACCGCACGTGGGCGGACGACGTCCTCGCGGCGCTGCACCCGGCGGACGACGCCGACGCGTAGCCGACCGGTGCACCGCGCACGCCGAGGCTACCCTCGTGCCCGTGAGCACACCCGCACCCGCCGCCCCCGACGCCGGCACCTCCCGCACCCCCACGGCCGTCGACGCGGTCGCCGAGGCCTACACGACCCGTCTCGCCGAGCTCGACCCGATCGCCGCGACGGCGATGGGCCTGCCCGGCTACGACCACCTGGTGACCGACCTGTCCCCCGCGGGCCACGAGGCCCGCGCCGAGGCCGACCGCGCGGTGCTGCGCGAGCTCGCCGGCCTGGAGCCGGTCGACGACGTCGACCGCGTGACGCTCGCGGCGATGCGCGAGCGCGTCGGCCTCCAGCTCGAGCTGCACGAGGCGGGCGAGCCGCTCGCGAGCCTGAACAACATCGCCTCCCCGGTGCAGGAGCTGCGGGACGTGTTCGACATCATGCCGACGGGGACCGTCGAGGCGTGGGAGAACGTCGCGGCCCGGCTCAACGGCCTCCCGGGTGCGCTCGAGGGCTACACCGCGTCCCTGGCCGAGGCGGCGTCGCGCGGCAACGTCGCCGCGATCCGCCAGGTGCGCGTCGCCGCCGAGCAGGCGCGCGAGCTCGCCGACCCGCAGTCGTCCTTCTTCACCACGTTCGTCCGGGGCGAGGCGGCCGCCGCCGTCCTCGACGACTCCTCCGCGTGCTCGCTCGTGCGCGCCGAGCTCGAGCGCGGCGCCACGGCCGCGCGCGAGGCGTACGGGCGTCTCGCCGACTTCCTCACGACGACGCTCGCGCCGCAGGCCCCGGAGCGCGACGCCGTGGGGCGCGAGCGCTACGCGCTGTTCTCGCGCACGTTCCTCGGCGCCGAGGTCGACCTCGACGAGACGTACGCGTGGGGTCTGGAGGAGCTCGCGCGCGTCGTCGCCGAGCAGGAGGAGATCGCGCAGCGCATCGCCGGGCCCGGCGCGGGCGTCGAGGACGCCGCGGCCGCGCTCGACGCCGACCCGTCCCGCAAGCTCCTCGGCACCGACGCGCTGCGCAGCTGGATGCAGGAGACGTCCGACGCGGCGATCACGGCCCTGAACGGCGCCCACTTCGACATCCCGGCGCCCGTGCTCGACCTCGAGTGCATGATCGCGCCGACGCAGACCGGCGGGATCTACTACACGCCGCCGAGCGACGACTTCTCGCGTCCGGGGCGCATGTGGTGGTCGGTCCCGGCCGACGTCACCGAGTTCAACACGTGGCGCGAGAAGACGACCGTCTACCACGAGGGCGTCCCGGGCCACCACCTGCAGTGCGGCCAGGCCGTGTTCGCGCGCGACACGCTCAACACGTGGCGCCGCCTCGCGTGCTGGGTGTCGGGCCACGGCGAGGGCTGGGCCCTGTACGCGGAGCGCCTCATGGCCGACCTCGGCTTCATGGAGGACGACGGCGACCGGCTCGGCATGCTCGACGCGCAGCGCATGCGCGCCGCGCGCGTCGTGCTCGACATCGGCGTCCACCTCGGCCTCGAGTGCCCCGAGCAGTGGGGTGGCGGGACCTGGGACGCCGACAAGGCGTGGACGTTCCTGTCGGCCAACGTCAACATGCCCGAGTCGTTCGTGCGCTTCGAGCTCGACCGCTACCTCGGCTGGCCCGGGCAGGCGCCGTCGTACAAGGTCGGCCAGCGGCTGTGGGAGCAGACGCGGGACGCAGCGCGTGCGAACGCGGAGGCGCGCGGCGAGACGTTCGACGTCGCGGCGTTCCACGAGCGCGCGCTGAACCTCGGGTCGGTCGGCCTGGACGTGCTGCGCGACGCGCTCGCCTGACGCGTCCGCGTGGGCGCCGTCCTCGTCGGCTTCGCGATCATCGGGGTCGTCGTCGCAGCCGGGTACGTCAGCGCCCGGCTCGGCGTCGGGGGCCCGGGGGCGAGGACGGCGCTCAACCAGGTCGGGTTCTTCGTCGCGAGCCCGGCGCTGCTGTTCACCGTCCTCGCGCGGGCCGACGTCGCGCACCTCGTCCAGGCACCGCTCGCGGTCGCGGCGGTCGGCGCGCTCGTGTCGGGCGCGGTCCTCGTCGCGGTCGACCGGCTCTGGCTGCGGCTGCCCGCCCCGGAGGCGACGGTCGGCGCCGTCGCCTCCGGGTACGTCAACGCGAACAACATCGGCCTGCCCGTGGCCGTGTACGTGCTCGGCGACGCGACGGCCGTCGTGCCGGTGATCCTGCTGCAGCTGCTCGTGCTCGCGCCGCTGACCCTGCTGGTCCTCGACGCAACGACGAGCGGCCGCGTCTCCTGGCGACTCGTGATCGCCCAGCCGGTGCGCAACCCGATCATCCTGGGGTCGGCCGCCGGCGCGGTCGTCTCTGTCGCCGGGTGGACGCCGCCCACGGCGGTCATGGCCCCGCTCGAGATCCTCGGCGGTGCCGCCGTGCCGGTGATCCTGCTCGCGTTCGGCATGTCGCTGCACGGGTCGCGGCCGCTGCGGCGGGGCGAGGCGCGCGCGGCGGTCTGGGTCGCGAGCGCGGTCAAGCTGGTCGTCATGCCGCTCGTGGTGCTCGTCGTCGCCCGGTTCGCGTTCGGGCTCGACGACGCGGCCGTCGCCTCCGCGGTCACGCTCGCCGCGCTGCCGACGGCGCAGAACGTCTACAACTACGCGGCGCGCTTCGGCCGCGGGGAGATCCTGGCCCGCGACACGATCCTCGTCACGACGGCCGGGTCGCCCGTCGCGCTGCTCGTCGTCGCGCTGCTGCTCGCGTGAGGGACGACGGCCGGGCGGCCAGTAGTCTGCGGGGGTGCTGCGCCTCCTCCTCGCCTCCCGCTCCCCCGCCCGCCTCGCCACGCTGCGCTCCGCCGGCGTGACCCCGCTCGTGCGCGTGTCGGACGTCGACGAGGACGCCGTGCTGCGCGACGCCCGCGAGCGCTACGGCGACCTGGAGCCGGTCGACGCCGTCCTGGTGCTCGCGCGCGCCAAGGCGGAGGAGGTCGCGCGCGCGGTGGAGGCCGACGGCATTCCGGACGGCACCGCGGACGACACGACCGTCTCGGACGACGAGGCCTCCGCGGCGCCCGAGCCCGACCTGCTCGTCGGGTGCGACTCGATGCTCGAGCTCGACGGCGAGGTCCTCGGCAAGCCGGCCGACGCCGACGAGGCGCGCGCCCGCTGGCGCGCGATGCGCGGCCGGGTGGGCGTGCTGCACACCGGCCACTGGCTGATCGACCTGCGTGACACGCAGGACGGCGGCACGGGCGCGACGTTCGGCGCGACGGCGTCGACGACCGTGCACTTCGCCGACCTCTCCGACGCCGAGGTGGACGCGTACGTGGCCACGGGAGAGCCGCTGCACGTCGCCGGGGCGTTCACCGTGGACGGGCTCGGCGGGCCGTACGTGGAACGTGTCGAGGGCGACCACCACAACGTCGTCGGCATCAGCCTGCCGCTCGTGCGCGAGCTGCTCGGCGAGGTCGGCGTCGGCTGGCACGAGCTGCGGGACTGACACCCGGGGGTTGTGGACGCCGGACAACGGAGCGGCCCCCGGGCCATGCGGAGGCCGCGTGCCATGGAGGTTTCCTCCAACCCGCCTCGGCCGTCGTTGGCCGCTTCTCCAATCTTGCCCGGGACCACCGCCCGAGCGTGATCGGCGGTCCGGGCACGCGTTACGGTGAGCCGTGCCCGCGAACCCCTCCCTGCGCAAGGTCCTCATCGCCAACCGTGGCGAGATCGCCGTCCGCATCGCCCGCGCGTGCGCCGACGCCGGCATCGCGTCCGTCGCGGTCTACGCGGACCCGGACCGCCAGGCGCCGCACGTGCGCCTCGCCGACGAGGCGTTCGCGCTCGGCGGCGCGCGGGCCGCGGAGACGTACCTCGACATCGCGAAGCTGCTCGACGTCGCGCGCCGCTCCGGGGCGGACTCGGTGCACCCGGGCTACGGCTTCCTCGCGGAGAACGCGGAGTTCGCGCAGGCCGTCGTCGACGCCGGTCTCGTGTGGATCGGCCCGCCGCCCGCCGCCATCGAGGCGCTGGGCGACAAGGTGAGCGCGCGCCACATCGCCCAGCGCGCCGGGGCCCCGCTCGTGCCCGGCACGCCCGACCCGGTCGCCGACGCGAGCGAGGTGCACACGTTCGCCGCCGAGCACGGCCTCCCGATCGCGATCAAGGCGGCGTTCGGCGGCGGCGGCCGCGGCCTCAAGGTCGCCCGCGCGGCGGACGAGATCGACGAGCTCTACGAGTCCGCCGTCCGCGAGGCCACCGCGGCGTTCGGCCGCGGAGAGTGCTTCGTCGAGCGCTACCTCGACACGCCGCGCCACGTCGAGACCCAGTGCCTCGCCGACGCGCACGGCACGGTCGTCGTCGTCTCGACGCGCGACTGCTCGCTCCAGCGCCGCCACCAGAAGCTCGTCGAGGAGGCGCCCGCGCCGTTCCTCACGCCCGAGCAGGAGGCGCAGCTCGACGCGGCGTCGAAGGCGATCCTGCGCGAGGCGGGCTACGTCGGGGCGGGCACGTGCGAGTTCCTCGTCGGCGCCGACGGGACCATCTCGTTCCTCGAGGTGAACACGCGGCTCCAGGTCGAGCACCCGGTCTCCGAGGAGGTCACGGGTATCGACCTCGTGCGTGAGCAGCTGCGCATCGCCGCGGGCGAGCCGCTCGGGTACGAGCGCACGACCGTGCGCGGCCACTCGATCGAGTTCCGCATCAACGGCGAGGACCCGGCGGCGAACTTCCTGCCCGCCCCGGGCCGCATCTCGACGCTGCGGTTCCCGTCCGGCCCCGGCGTGCGCGTCGACTCGGGCGTCGTCGAGGGCGACACCATCTCCGGCGCGTTCGACTCGATGATCGCGAAGGTGATCGTCACCGGCGCGACCCGCCGGCAGGCCGTCGAGCGCTCGCGCCGTGCCCTGCGCGAGCTCGAGATCGAGGGCATCCCCACGGTCGTGCCGTTCCACCGCGCGGTGCTCGACGCCGACGCGTTCGTCCCCGCGGGCGACGAGCCGTTCCGCGTCCACACGCGCTGGATCGAGACCGAGTTCGCCGACCGGCTCGCCGAGCTGGCCCCGGCCCCCACGCCCGCCCCGGCGGCGGACGAGGACGCCGAGGAGCTCGCGACGGAGCGCGTGGTCGTCGAGGTCGGGGGCAAGCGGCTCGAGGTCGTGCTGCCCGCCGGGCTCGGGATGGCCGCCGGTCGCGCCCGCAGCGCGAACGCCCGCCGCCCCGCGCGGCGCGCCGCGGCGCGCGCCAACGGGGGCTCCGGCACGACCCTCGCCTCCCCCATGCAGGGCACGATCGTCAAGGTCGCGGTCGAGGACGGCGCCCAGGTCGCCGAGGGCGACCTCGTCGTGGTGCTCGAGGCCATGAAGATGGAGCAGCCGCTGCTCGCCCACCGGGCGGGGACCGTGCGCGCGCTCGCCGCGAACGCCGGTGCGAGCGTGAGCGCCGGGACGGCGATCTGCGAGATCGTGGACTGACGCGGGGCGCGACCGCCCTCGGACGGATCAGTCGAGCGCGGGCTCGGCGCGGGTCTCGACGGCCCCGGCGTGGGCGACGTGCGAGAGCTGGCGCCACACGAGCGCGAGCGTGATCCCCGCCCCGGCGAACGCGAACCAGAACGGCGCCGTCAGGCCCCAGGCCTGGGCGAGGACGCCGCCGAGGAGCTGACCGACGGCGATCCCGCCGTAGACGCACACCATGTACGCCGCGGACACGCGACCCTGGAGGCCGGTCGGCACGGCGCGCTGGCGCACGGTGCTGGAGACGGTGCCCCACACGAAGGAGTACAGGCCGAACACCCCCATGACGACGATCGCGACCCAGCCGGTCGTCGTGAGGGCGAGCGCGAGGTGCATGAGCACCTCGAGGCTGAGGCACACGCGCATGAGCGTCGCGAGACGCACGCGACGCTCGAGGCGTCCGTAGAGCCCGATGGCGAGGATCCCGCCGACGGCCGACGCGGTCGTGAGCAGGCCGAACCCCACCTCTCCCATGTGCAGGTGGTCGAGCGCGTACGTGACGAGGACGGCCCAGGGCGCGGCCCACGTGATGTTGAACGCGAGGATGACGAGCGCGAGGGTGCGCACCGGCGGGTCGGCGAGGATCCAGCGCACGCCCTGGGCGATGTCGCGGCGCACGTGGCTGCGCTCGTCACGGGCCGGGACGGGCGTCGTCGCGATGCGCGCGACGAGGAGCACGGCCAGCAGGATGCTGATGGCCTGCGCGACGAACGGCCACACCGTGCCGGCGGCGAAGAGGAACGCCCCGACCGGCGGTCCGACGAGCTGGTTGCCCACGAGGAACCCGGCCTGGAGCCGGGCGTTGCCGGTCCCGAGGTCGCGCCGGTCGACGAGCATCGGCAGCAGCGTGCTCGTCGTCGTGTCGGCGAACACCTCCGCGACGCCGAGGCAGAACAGGGCGACGAGCACGACGGTGATGCTCACCCGGTCGGTGACGAGGAACGCGCACAGGGCGGCGACGACGCCGGCGCGCAGCAGGTTCGCGACGACGACGAGGCGGCGCCGGTCGACCCGGTCCGCGATCGCCCCGGCCCACAGGCCGAGCAGCAGCCAGGGGACGCGCTGCACGAGCGCCGCGAGCGCGACGAGGAACGCGGAGTCCGTCTGGGACTGCACGAGCAGCGGCCCCGCGGCGAGCGCGATGCCGTCGCCGACGTTGCTCGTCCAGGACGACGTGACGAGCCACCGGAAGCTCGTGCCCATCCGTCGCGGGACGACCGCCTCGACGATCCCGCTCATGCCCGCTCCTCGCTCACGAGAGCCAGAGCCTACGTCTCGGTGGCCGTCGCCCGCGCCTCCTGCGGCACGACGCGCCAGCAGCGCCCCCGTGCCGCCCCGCACCACCGTGCCGCACCTGGCAGCATGGCTCCCGTGACGATCCCCACGACGCCCCGGGACCCGGGCGAGCCCTCGCCGCGCCCCGCCCGGCACCTGCAGCCCGGCGACGGCTGGGTGGAGTGCGCGTGCGGACGTCGGCACTGGGGGCTGCACGGCGCGGCCGGGCTGCTGCTGGCGCGCCGGGACACGCGCGGTGCCGCACGCGACGTGGTGCTCCAGCACCGTGCCCCGTGGAGCGACCAGGGCGGGACGTGGGGTGTGCCGGGCGGCGCCGTCGGGCCGGACGAGACCCCCGTCCAGGGGGCGCTGCGCGAGGCGCAGGAGGAGGCCGGCATCGACCCGGCGACGGTGCGGGTGCTGGACGAGCGCGTGCTCGACCACGGGCCGTGGCGCTACACGACCGTCGTGGCCGAGCTCGCCGACGGGGCAGGGCTCGAGCCGCGCGCCACCGACCCGGAGAGCGTCGAGGTGCGGTGGGTCGCCGTGGACGACGTGCCCGCGCTGCCGCTGCTGCCCGCGTTCGCGGACGCGTGGCCGGCGCTGCGGGCCGCCCTCGACCGCGAGGCGTGACCGCCCGCCCCTCTCGGCCCTCCCTGCCTCCCAGCCCTCCCGGTCCTCCCGGTCCTCCCGGTCCTCCCAGTCCTCCCAGGCGCCGGGTCGCCCGCGGCGGGCTATCGTCGGCAGGTGCGCATCGAGCTGACCGTGACCGAGGCCGTCGAGCTGGCGCGAGCCGCCGGCGGGCTCCCGCCGTTCGTGCGCACCGTGACGGGCGAGGACGACGGCGTGCACGTCACGCTCGACCTGCGCCGCGTGCCCGACGCGCCGTCGGCCCTGCGGGTCGCGGCGCGCCTCGTCCCGGTCGTGCGCGCGACGCTGCGCCTGGAGTCGTTCGTCGCGGGCACGGCGGTCGTCGCGGTCGAGGCGAACGCCGCGGGCCTGCCTGCGCACAAGCTCCTCGGTGTCGCCCAGGGCCCGCTGCAGGCCGCCCTGCGTTCCCGTGGCCTGCCGCCGGACGCGCTGCACGTGCTCCCCGACGCCCGGGTCGCGGTCGACGTCCAGGCACTCGCCGAGGCGGCGGCCGGCGACCGCCTGCCCGCCGTCCGGCTCACCGACGTCGCGTACACGGAGGGGACGGTGCACGCGGAGGCCGAGCTCTGACGACGCTCAGGACTCGTGGTGGTGCAGCATCCGTGCGACCTCCGCGATCGACCCCGTGAGCGACGGGTACACCGTGAAGGCGGAGGCGACGTCGTCGACCGTGAGGCGGTGCGACACCGCGAGCGTGATGGGGAAGACCAGCTCGCTCGCGCGCGGGGCGACGACCACGCCGCCGAGGACGACGCTCGCCTCGGGGTGCGCGAAGAGCTTGACGAAGCCGTCGCGCATGCCCAGCATCTTCGCGCGCGGGTTGCGCGCGAGCGGGAGCGTCGTCGTGACGTACTTGCTGTTCTGGGCCTTGAGCTGCTCCTCGCTGTAGCCCACGGTCGCGATCTCGGGCGCGGTGAAGATGTTCGCCGCGACGGTCCGGAGCTTGATGGGCGCGACGGAGTCGCCGAGCGCGTGCGACATCGCGACGCGTCCCTGCATCGCCGCGACGGACGCGAGCGGCAGCACGCCCGTGCAGTCCCCCGCCGCGTAGACGCCGCGCGCCGTCGTGCGCGAGACCTTGTCGACCTCGACGTGGCCGCTCGGCGTGAGCCGCACGCCGGCCTCCTCGAGGCCGATGCCCTGCGTGGACGGGATCGAGCCGACCGCGAGGAGCACGTGCGACCCGTCGACCACGCGCCCGTCGGCGAGCGTGACGCGCACGCCGTGCTCGGTCCGCACCGCGGACTCGGCGCGCGAGCGCGACATCACCGTCATGCCGCGCGAGCGGAACACGCCCTCGAGCAGCTCGGCGGCGTCGGCGTCCTCCCCCGGCAGCACACGGTCGCGGCTCGAGACGAGCACCACGTCGGAGCCGAGCGCGTTGTACGCACCCGCGAACTCGGCACCCGTGACACCGGAGCCGACGACGATCAGGCGCTCCGGCAGCTCCTTGAGCGCGTACAGCTGCGTCCACGTGAGGATGCGCTCGCCGTCGGGCTGCGCGGTGGGCAGCACGCGCGGCGTCGAGCCCAGCGCGAGCAGGACCGCGTCGGCGGGGAGCGTCACGTCGGACCCGCCGCCCTCGCTCCCCGCGCCCGCGACGACCACCCGCTCCGGCCCGTCGAGACGTCCCGTCCCGATGACCACGCGGACGCCCTCGCGCTCGAGGCGCGCCCGGATGTCGGCCGACTGCGCGGCCGCGAGCGCCAGGACGCGGGCGTTCACGGCTTCGAGGTCGACGATGTGGCGCCGGGCCGCGGGGTCCTGCGTCGTCGCCGTCTCGGCGGGGAGCCGGATGCCGAGGTCGGCGGCCCGGTCCGCGATGGTCATCCAGTCCGCGGTGGCGATGAGGGTCTTCGAGGGGACGACGTCGGTGAGGACGGCGGCGCCGCCCATGCCGTTCTTCTCCACGACCGTGACGTCCGCGCCGAGGCGGCGTGCGACGAGAGCGGCCTCGTACCCGCCGGGGCCACCTCCCACGACGACGATCCGGGGGGCCTGGCGGTCGAGCGTCTCGTGCGTCACGTGGGCCATTGTGTCAGGCGCCGGCACCGGCGTGAGGCACCGCGCGGGGCGCGCGTGGCGGGACGGCCGCCCCGCGCCAGGGTGCCTTCCCAGGTCGGCGACCCGTGGGAGGACTAGCCTTGCGACCATGACGACGACGCCTGCGAGCACACCCTCGCTCGACGACCCGACCACCGACCCGTTCCTCGTGGCGAGGGCGGCCGCGGACCACATCGCCGAGGCGACCGGCGTCGACGGGCACGACATGGCGCTCGTCCTCGGTTCCGGGTGGGGCGGCGCGGCCGAGCTGCTCGGCGAGGTCGTGGCCGAGATCCCGACGCACGAGATCCCGGGCTTCTCGGCGACGGCGGTCGCGGGGCACCTGAGCGTGACGCGCTCGATCCGCGTCGAGCGCCACGACGGCTCGGTGCGCCACGCGCTGGTGCTGGGCTCGCGCACGCACCTGTACGAGGGGAAGGGCGTGCGCGCCGTCGTCCACGGGGTGCGCACCGCCGCGGCGACCGGCGCGGAGACCGTGGTCCTGACCAACGGTGCGGGCGGGCTGCGCACCGAGTGGTCGGCCGGCACGCCGGTGCTCATCGCCGACCACCTCAACCTCACGGGCCGGAGCCCGCTCGAGGGTCCGACGTTCGTGGACCTCACGGACGTCTACTCCCCGCGGCTGCGCGAGCTCGCCCGCGGCGTCGACCCCACCCTCACCGAGGGCGTGTACGCGCAGTTCCCCGGACCGCACTACGAGACGCCGGCCGAGGTGCGGATGGCACGCACGGCAGGCGCGGACCTCGTCGGCATGTCCACGACGATCGAGGCGATCGCCGCGCGCCACTGCGGGCTCGAGGTGCTCGGGGTCTCGCTCGTGACGAACCTCGCCGCCGGCATCAGCCCGACGCCGCTGTCCCACGCGGAGGTCATCGAGGCCGGCCAGGCGGCAGGCCCCCGCATCAGCTCCCTCCTCGCCGACATCGCGAAGCAGGTGTGACATGACCGAGCGCGCCGCGTCCCGCCGCCGGACGGCCCCGACCCGACCCGGCGTCCCCGCCGAGGCCGTGGACGACCCGGGCTTCGACCCGGGCGCGGACCACGGTCCCTTCCTCCAGCGCGTCGCCACCTGGGTGGACGACGACGTCGACGCGCAGGACCAGGCCGAGCTGCGCCGTCTGCTCGACCTCGCCGACTCCCCCGACCCGCGCAAGCACGACGTGCGCGTGGCGGCGCTGGCCGACCTGCGCGACCGGTTCTCGGGCCCGCTCGCGTTCGGCACCGCCGGGCTGCGGGGCCGCATGGGCGCGGGGCCGCACCGGATGAACCGTGCGGTCGTCGTCCGCGCCGCGGCAGGGCTGGGCGCGTTCCTGCGCGAGACGCTCGGCAGCGGCGAGCGGCCCCGCGTGGTCGTCGGCTTCGACGCGCGGCACCGCTCGCGCGCCTTCGCGGTCGACACCGCGGCCGTCCTCACGGCGGCGGGGGTCGACGTGTCGGTGCTGCCGTCGGCGCTCCCCACGCCCGTGCTCGCGTTCGCCGTGCGGCACCTCGGCGCGGACGCCGGCGTCATGGTCACGGCGAGCCACAACCCGCCGGCCGACAACGGGTACAAGGTGTACCTGGGCGGCCGCGTCGCCACCGGCTCCGGCCAGGGCGTCCAGATCGTCGCGCCCTACGACGCGCGGATCGCCGCCGCGATCGACGCCGTCGGCCCGGCACGTGAGGTCCCGCGCGCGGAGACCGGCTGGACCGTGCTCGGACGGGACGTCCTCGACGCCTACGTGGGCGCCGTCGTCGCCCTGTCCGACGGCGCACCCCGGCGCCTGCGCGTCGTCACCACGGCGCTGCACGGCGTGGGCGGCGCCGTCGTGGCGCGGGTGCTGCGCGAGGCCGGGTTCACCGACGTCGTGCCCGTCGAGGAGCAGCTCGACCCGGACCCCGAGTTCCCGTCCGTCGCGTTCCCCAACCCGGAGGAGCCGGGCGCGATGGACCTCGCGCTCGCCTACGCGCAGGACGCCGGGGCGGACGTCGTGCTCGCCAACGACCCGGACGCGGACCGCTGCGCCGTCGCGGTCTACGACCCGCGCGTCGGCACCTACCAGGGCGCGGAGACGGCGCGCTCCAACGGGTGGCGGATGCTGCACGGCGACGAGGTCGGCGCGCTGCTCGGCAACGACGTCGCCGTCCGCGGCGCCGCATCCGGTGCACCCGGCGGCGTACTCGCGTGCTCGATCGTGTCCTCGCGCCTCCTGGGCCGCATCGCCGCCGCGCACGGCCTGGGCTTCGCCACGACGCTCACCGGGTTCAAGTGGATCAGCCGGGTCGACGGCCTCGCGTTCGGCTACGAAGAGGCGCTGGGCTACTGCGTCGACCCCGAGCACGTGCGCGACAAGGACGGCATCAGCGCGGCCCTGCTCGTCGCGCAGCTCGCGAACCGGCTCAAGGCCCAGGGGCGCACCCTCGTCGACGCCCTCGACGACCTCGCGCGGGCGCACGGCCTGCACGTGACCGACCAGCTCTCCGCCCGGTTCGAGGACCTCGACCGCATCGGCGCGACGATGGCGCACCTGCGCAACGCCCCGCCGCGCACGCTCGCCGGCGCGGGCGTGACCGACGTCGTCGACCTGTCCGCGGGCCTCGACGGCCTGCCGCCCACCGACGGCGTGCGGATCCTCACCGCGGACGGCACTCGGGTGATCGTGCGCCCGAGCGGCACCGAGCCGAAGGTCAAGTGCTACCTCGAGGTCGTCGTGCCGGTCGCGACCGACGCGTCGCACGACGACCTCACCGCCGCGCGCGCGTTCGCGCGCGAAAGGCTCGACCGGGTCACGACCGACATGCGCCGCGCGCTCGGCCTCTGAGCCGCCTGCGGACGCACCGACGGCCCCGGCGCAGTGCACGCCGGGGCCGTCGTGCGTCGGCCGCTGCCGTCAGCGGCCGCTCGCCGCGGTCAGTAGCCGGAACCCGCGTCGGCGCTCGGTGCACCGCCCTCGAAGCCCGCGAGGACGGCGGCGGTGCCGGACAGGCCGAGGCGCGTCGCGCCGTGCTCGATCATCGCGAGGGCGTCGGCGAGGGTGCGGACCCCGCCGGACGCCTTGACGCCGAGGCGACCGCCCACGGTCTCCGCCATGATCGACACCGCGCGCGTCGTCGCACCGCCCGTGGGGTGGAACCCCGTGGAGGTCTTGACGAAGTCGGCGCCCGCGGTCTCGGACGCCCGGCACGCCTCCACGATCTCGTGGTCGCTCAGCGCGGCGGACTCGATGATGACCTTGAGGACGCGGTCCTCCGGTACGGCGGCGCGCACGGCGGCGACGTCCTCGCGCACGGCGTCCCACGCACCGGCCTTCGCCGCGCCGACGTCGATGACCATGTCGACCTCGTCCGCGCCGTCGCGCACCGAGCGGGCCGCCTCGAACGCCTTGACGTCGCTGTGGTGCTTGCCCGACGGGAACCCGCACACGGTCGCGACGAGGAGCCCGCGCTCGCGCGTGGTCGCCGGGTCGAGCGGCAGCATCGACGGGGACACGCACACGGAGTAGACACCGAGGCGCACCCCCTCGTCGACGAGGGCCGCGACGTCGGCGGGCGTCGCCTCGGGCTTGAGCAGCGTGTGGTCGACGAACCGGGCGAGCGCGGCCGCGTCGAGAGGTGCCGCGCTCATCGCTGCGCCCCCTCGACGAGCTGGTACCCGGGCAGGATCACGTCGTCGACGAGCGCGCGGCGCTCGTCGTGGTGGACGAACGCGCTCCACGCCGCGGTGAGCGTGACGTCGGCGAGGTCGTCGAGTGTCCAGCCGGCCTGCTCGACGAGCAGCGTCATCTCCTGCGTCATCGACGTGCGCGACATGAGCCGGTTGTCGGTGTTGAGCGTGACCGCGAAGTCGAGCTCCTTGAGGAAGGTGACGGGGTGGTCCGCGATCGACGTCGCGGCGCCCGTCTGCACGTTCGACGACGGGCACAGCTCGAGCGGGACCTGGTGGTCGCGCACCCAGTGCGCGAGGCGCCCGAGCGCCGCGGTGCCGCTGCGCTCGTCCCGTGCGACGTCCTCGACGATGCGCACGCCGTGACCGATGCGGCTCGCCTGGCCGAGGTGCACGGCCTCCGCGACCGACTCGACGCCGGCGGCCTCCCCGGCATGGATGGTCACCGGGAAGTTCTGCTCGGCGAGGTACCGCCAGATCCCGGCGTGGCGCGACGGCGGGAAGCCGTCCTCCGCGCCCGCGATGTCGAACCCGACGACGCCGTTCGCCCGGTTGGCGACCGCGAGCTCGGCGATCTCCTGCCAGCGGTCGGCGTGCCGCATCGCGGTGACGAGCTGGCCGACGCGGATCGTGCGCCCGGACCCCGCGACCTCCGCGACGCCCTGCTCGATGCCCGCCTGGACGGCGTCGACCGTCTCCTGCAGCGTCATCCCCCGCTGCAGGTGCTGCTCCGGGGCCCAGCGCTGCTCGGCGTACACCACGCCGTCCGCCGCGAGGTCGAGCACGGCCTCGCGCGCCACGCGCGCGAGCGCGTCGGGCGTCTGCATGACGGCGATCGTGTGGTCGAACGTCTCGAGGTAGCGCACGAGGGAGCCGGAGTCGGCCGACTCCGCGAACCAGGTCGCGAGCGACGGGCCGTCGGCGGCGGGCAGGTCGTGGCCGACCTCGGCGGCCAGCTCGAGGATCGTCCCGGGCCGCAGGCCGCCGTCGAGGTGGTCGTGGAGCACGACCTTCGGCAGGGACCGGATGACGTCCGCGGTCAGCGGACGGGTGTCGGTGGTCATGCGCCCACGCTACCGGCAGCGGCGGCGACCGCTCACGCGTAGTCGTCCTCCTCGCCCGGCACGGCCGAGGCCTGCTCGACGACGTCCGCCTCGCTCGCCTCCCCGGCGAGGTCGGGGCGTGCGGAGGCGGGTCGGTACTCGTCCGGGGCGTGCTCCGGGTGGTCGACGGGCGGGTCGCCGCTCTCCACCTCCTCGACGAGGTTCACGACCTCCTCGTCCGGCTCGACCAGGCCGGCGTCACGCTGGGCGTCGTCACCGGGGACCGTGCTCATGGCGACTCCTCTCGACGGGGGCGGGATGCGTCCCCATCCTCACGCCGCAGCCTCCCCGTCGCCAGTCCGCCGCCGGCCCGGTCGTCGGGCCGGTCGTCGGGCCGGTCGTCGGGCCGGTCGTCGGGCCCAGCCGCAGGCCGGGCCGGCAGGAGCGTCCAGACGACGTGCGGCCATCCACCGAGCGCGCGCCGCACCGCCGGGTCCGTCGCCCCCGCGCCGATGCGCCCCGCGTCGAGGCGGTGCACCGTGCCGGACGAGGGCTCGTAGACACGGCACCGGCCGTGCGCGTCGACCGCGGTGAGGAGCACGACGTGGCGCGGCACCGCGGCGGCGAGACCGCCCGAGAGGTCGCCGCCGGTGAACAGCGGCACGGGGATCCCGCGGGCGGCCGCGCGCACCGCCGCGTCGAGGAGGACCCAGCCGTGGGCCCCTCCCACGACCCGGTGCGTGTAGCGCACGTCGGCGTACCGGGCGGTGCGCGCAGCACCCCACGGCGGCGTGCCGAGGCCGGCGGGCCACGGGAACGGGCCGAGCGACCGCCGTGCGGTGCGCCGCTTGACCAGCCGCTGGAGCCGTTCCCACCGCGCGGCGGCCGCCGCAGGGCCGTCGTCACCGGCGCGGGCGGCGGGCGGGTCCGTGGCACCGGCGGTCGTGCCGGTCCCGAGCCACAGCGCGAGGACGGGGTCGCCGGCCGCGGCGAGGAGGGCGAGCACCGCGGACCCGCACGTCGTGCCGTCCACCTGGCGCGCCGGGACTCCCCCGACGGTGAGCGGACGCACCGGCGCTCCGTCGGTCCGGGCGCGCTCGGGCAGCCGGTCCAGCGGGTCGAGCACCGCGCGCCGCTCCGCCTCCCCGAGGGTCTCCAGGCTCCGCGCGAGCGCCGCGACGACCGGCTCGGCGTGGCCGGCGGCGCGGGCACGGTCCGTGGCGGACACGGGCGGCACGGCCACGGGGCCGGGCAGCGACGGCACGACGGCACGTACGACGGGCGCGACCACGGACGTCAGCCGCAGCCCCGACCACCCCCGTGCCGTGGTCACACGACGCCCAGCGCTCGCGACAGCGCCCACACCGCGCCCACCCCCGCGAGGGCGACCACGAGGCCGACGACGCGCACGAGGAACGACCACGCGTACAGCCGTCCGTGCGACGGCAGCCGCCCGTCGGGCGGGCGCAGGACCGCCGGGACGAGGGACAGCACGGCCACGGTGGCGGCGGCCCACACGACGAGCGTGTGCCCGGACCGCAACCCCGACGCCCCGAGCAGCAGGGCACCGACGACCACACCGAGGACGGTGCGCTGCCACGCGAGCGCCGTCCGCTCCGGTTGCAGGCCCTCGTCGCGCTGCGGAGCCGTCACGGCAGGGACGCCGCCTCGCCCAGCCCCGCGGCCGCCGCATAGGCCGCGATGAGCACCGCGAGCAGGACGACGCCGACGACGAGCACCGGCAGACCGCCCGGCGCGGGCAGCGGCTCCCGCCGGCGCAGCGCCCGCTCGTTGCGGCGCCACGCCACGAGCGCGTAGACGGCACAGCTCGCGCCCACCAGGCACGCGACGGCCGCCACGACGTCGACGAGCCCGGGCAGGTCCGCGAACGTGGCGAACGACGTCAGCGCGACGCCGCCGGCGACGAGGCCCACGCCGGTGCGCACCCACGCGAGCGCCGTGCGCTCGTTGGCGAGGCTGAACCGTGCGTCCGGCTCCGTCCCGACGCCGTACACCGACCGGGGCCGGCGGTGGTCGTCCGGCTCCGCGCGCTCGTCGGCCACGTCAGCCGACGCGGTCGAGCACGACCGGGGTGCGGTCCACCCTCGTCCCCGGCGGCGCGATCCCCCACGCCCCCTCCAGCGCCTCGACCGCGCGCCCGAAGCGCTCCGGGGTGTCCGTGTGCAGGGTCATGAGGTGCTGGCCCTTGCGGACCGTGTCGCCCGGCTTGGCGAACATCTCGACCCCGGCGCCCGCCTGGACCGCGTCCTCCTTGCGGGCGCGACCCGCGCCGAGGCGCCAGGCCGCGACGCCCACCGCGTACGCGTCCAGGCGCTCGAGGACCCCGTCGTGGTCGGCCACGACGTGCTCCTTCTCCCGTGCGACGGGCAGGGGCGCGCGTGCGTCGCCACCCTGCTCGGCGATCATCTCGCGCCACTTGTCGAGGGCACGCCCTCCCACGAGGGCGTGGTGGACCTCCTCGGGGTCGTGCGGGCGGCCGGCCGCGGCGAGCATCTCGACCGCGAGCGCGACCGTCAGGTCGACGACGTCCTGCGGGCCCTCGCCGTGCATGACCTCGACCGACTCGCGCACCTCGAGGGCGTTGCCCGCGGTGAGGCCGAGCGGGGTCGACATGTCGGTGAGCAGCGCGACCGTGCGCACGCCGGCGTCCGTCCCGAGGTCGACCATCGTGCGAGCCAGCTCGCGTGCGGCGCCGAGCTCCTTCATGAAGGCGCCGGAGCCGACCTTGACGTCGAGCACGAGCGCCCCCGTGCCCTCCGCGATCTTCTTGCTCATGATCGACGACGCGATGAGCGGGACGGACTCGACGGTGCCCGTGACGTCGCGCAGCGCGTACAGCAGCCGGTCGGCGGGCGCGAGACCGGACCCGGCCTGGCAGACGACCGCCCCGACGTGCTCGAGCGCCGCCATCATCTGCGCGTTGGTCAGCGCGGCGCGCCAGCCGGGGATCGACTCGAGCTTGTCGAGCGTGCCACCGGTGTGGCCGAGACCCCGGCCGGACAGCTGCGGCACCGCCACCCCGAACGACGCGACGAGCGGCGCGAGCGGGAGGGTGATCTTGTCGCCGACGCCGCCGGTGGAGTGCTTGTCCACGGTGGGCCGTGACAGCCCCGTGAAGTCGAGGCGCTCTCCGGACGCGATCATCGCCTGCGTCCACCGGCCGATCTCCGTGCGGTCCATGCCGTTGAGGAAGATCGCCATCGCGAGGGCGGCCATCTGCTCCTCGGCGACCACGCCGCGCGTGTACGCGTCCACGACCCAGTCGATCTGCGCTCCGTCGAGCAGACCTCCGTCGCGCTTGGTCCGGATCACGTCGACGGCGTCGAACGGCTCCGCCGCCACGCCCTCGCTCGCCTCGCTCGTCACGAACGCTCCTCCAGATCGTCAGGCCCGAAGGCGTCGGGCAGCACGTCCCTCATCGTCGTGATACCACGGATGGAGTCGACGAGCAGGTCGGGCCCGCCGTGCTCCCACAGCAGCTGGCGGCACCGCCCGCACGGCATGAGCGTCGCGCCGTGCTTGTCGACGCACGCGAACGCCACGAGCCGCCCGCCGCCGGAGCCCACGAGCGCGCTCACGAGCGAGCACTCCGCGCACAGCGTGACGCCGTACGCCGCGTTCTCGACGTTGCACCCGACGACGACACGGCCGTCGTCGACGAGCGCCGCCGCGCCCACCGGGAACCCCGAGTACGGGGCGTACGCACGCGCCATGACGTCGCGCGCCGCGGTGCGCAGCGCGTCCCAGTCGACGACGGACGTCCCGTGCGCGTCGCCGGCCTGCGCCTGCCCCTCGGTCCCGGTCGTCATGCCCACCTCACTTGATGTACGGGACGCCCGAGGAGGCGGGGGCACGCACGCGCCCCACCAGACCGGCGACGGCGAAGATCGTCACGACGTACGGCGTCATGAGCATGATCTGGCTGGGGATGGGCGTGCCGACGATCCCGAGGACCGTCTGGAGGTTGTCGGCGAACCCGAACAGCAGCGCCGCCGCCAGCGCGCCGACGGGGTTCCAGCGCCCGAGGATCATCGCGGCCAGCGCGATGAAACCCTTGCCCCCGGTCATCTCCTTGCCGAACGCCAGGCCGGCCGCGACCGTGAAGAACGCTCCGCCGAGGCCGGCCACGGCCCCGCCGAGGAGGGTGTTCTTGACGCGCGTCGCGTTGACCTTGATGCCCACCGTGTCGGCGGCCTTCGGGTGCTCGCCCACGGCCCGCAGCCGCAGGCCCCAGCGGCTGCGGAACAGGAACACCTGCAGCACGACGACGGCCGCGTACATCAGGTACACGAGCAGCGTCTGGCGGAACAGCACCGGCCCCAGGACGGGGATCTGGGACAGCACCGGGATGTCGATCACCGGCAGCGGCGTCCGCGCGTTCCAGGTCGCGGAGTCCTCGGTGAGCACCGTGGAGTACAGGTAGCTCGTGACGCCCACCACGAGGACGTTCAGCACGACGCCGACGATGATCTGGTTCACCCAGTAGCGCACCGAGAAGATCACGAGCAGAAGGCCCACGAGCGCCCCCGCCACGGGCGCGGCGATCAGGCCCGCGTACGCGCTCGAGGTGACGGACGCGACGACCGCCGCGAGGAACGCCCCGGCGAGCAGCTGGCCCTCGATCGCGATGTTGATGATGCCGACGCGCTCGCACAGCACGCCGGACAGCGCTCCGAAGACGAGCGGCACCGCGAGGAACAGCGAGCCCTGCAGGAGACCCGTCACCGGGATCGCCGACTTCCCGGCACCGGCCCAGCACAGGAACGCCACGACCACGAGGACGCCGAACACGACGGGGAGCCAGGCCCCGACCTTGCGCCGCTCGACCGCCGCCCAGAACGACAGGCCCGCGAGCAGGAGCGCGAGGATCGTGAGGAACAGCGCGGCGCCGGTCGAGCTCACCGTGACCGGCTGGATCTGGAAGAAGTCCCCCGAGGACGAGAGCCGGAAGGTCGTCGTGGTCCCGCCCTCGGGCAGGAGGACGAAGAACAGGAACGACAGGAGGCCGATCACCGCGTACGCGACGGGCGCGCGCCAGCTGATGCGCGCCAGGGGCCTGCGCGCGGCCGCCGCGGAGGACGCGGGGGCCGGGGTCGTCGTCGCGGTGGTCATGCGCCGGCCTCCTGGGTCGTCGGGGTGGTGGTGCCGCGTGCGCGGCGACGTGCCGCGTGGCGCTCGGCGCGCGTCGGGCCGCCGGGCGTCGGCAGCCGGAAGATCGACCGCACGAGCGGCGGGGCCGCGATGAACAGCACGATGAGCGACTGCACGACGAGCACGATGTCGATCGGGGTGCCCGTGCGCGCCTGCATCGCGAACCCGCCGGCGCGCAGGGCGCCGAAGAGCAGGCCGGCGAGGACCGTGCCGAGCGGGCGCGAACGCCCCAGCAGCGCGACGGTGATCGCGTCGAAGCCGAAGCTCGCCGCGACCCCCGCGGTGAGGACCTGCTCCGTGCCGAGCACCTGGGCCGAGCCCGCGAGGCCGGCGAGCGCACCGGCGATCGCCATGACCCACACCGTCACCCACGGCACCGACATGCCGGCGGTGCGCGCCGCGTGCGGGTTCTCGCCGACGGCCCGGAAGCGGAACCCGAGCGTCGAGCGCTCCATGAGCCACCACACGCCGGCGGCGGCGAGCAGGGCGAGGACGAACCCGAGGTGGAGCCGGAAGCCCTCGCCGAGCAGGAGGGGGAACGTCGCGGTGCTCGGGACGGGCGGGCTGATGGGGTTCGAGCTGCCCTCCCGCTGGAACGGCGTCGTCGTGAGCAGGTACGCCACGAGGTACACCGCGATGTTGTTGAGCATGATCGTGACGATCACCTCGTGCGCGCCCGTGCGCGCCTTGAGGACGCCGGCGATGCTGGCCCAGAGCGCGCCGCCGAGCGCCGCGCCGAGGACGGCGAGCAGCAGGTGCAGGCCCGGGGGAAGGCTGAACGTGAAGCCGATGAACCCGGCGAAGATGCCGCCGAGGATGATCTGCCCCTGGGCACCGATGTTGAACAGGCCCGCCCGGAAGCCGATGCCCAGGCCGAGGCCGGCCAGGATCAGCGGCACGGACACCGTCATGGTCTCCGTGAGCGGTCGGAGCGCCCGCTCCAGGTCCGTCGCCCCGAAGTTGATCACGGAGCCCTGGAACAGCGCGCTGTACGCGCCGAACACGGCGTCCCAGATCGCCTCGAGCATGTCGGTGGGCCGCGCGAAGAAGTAGGTGGCGGCCTCCTGCACCTCCGGGTCGGCGGCGGCGATGAGGACGCCCCCGAGCACGAGGGCGGCCACGATCGCGAGCAGGGAGACGAGCCAGCTGCTCTCGAGCATCTCCCGCAGCACGCCGGCCCCCGTCGGACGCTCGGGCTCCTGGACGTCGCTCGGTGGTGCCGGCCTCGGCGGGACGGTGGGCGTCCCCTCGTCGTCCGCCATGGGCTGCTGGCTCACTGCGTGTCCTCCTCACGGGACGTGACGGCGGTCGCGCCGTGGGCGTCCGCGCCGGACGGCGCGTCGCCCGACGGCGCCGCGTGCGCCGCCTCGCCGAGGGTCGTGTGGTGCTGGGCGGCCTGGGCGACCGCCTCGTCGAGCGGCACCCCGGCCATCATGAGGCCGAGGACGTCCCGGTCCGTGTCCCCCGGGACCACGCCGACGACGCGGCCGCGGTACATCACCGCGATCCGGTCCGCGAGGGCGACGACCTCGTCGAGCTCGGTCGAGACGATGATCACCGGGGTACCGCGGTCGCGCTCGGCGACGATGCGCTGGTGGACGAACTCGATCGAGCCGACGTCGAGGCCGCGCGTCGGCTGGGAGGCGATGAGCAGGCGGAGCGGCCGCGACATCTCCCGGGCCAGCACGACCTTCTGCTGGTTGCCGCCCGACAGGGTGCCCGCCGGCGTCTCCACCGACTGGGTGCGCACGTCGAACTCGACGACGCGCTGCTCGGCGTTGCTGCGGATGGAGCCCTTGCTGAGCGCTCCGGCGCGCGAGTACGGCGACGAGGACACGAGGTCCAGCACGAGGTTCTCCTCGACGGAGAACGTGCCGATGATGCCGTCGGTGCTGCGGTCCTCGGGGACGTAGCCGACCCCGGCGCCCAGCACGTCGGAGACGCCGCGGCCGACGAGCTCCTTGCCGTCGAGCCGGACGGATCCCGCCGCAGGACGGCGCAGCCCCACGATCGTCTCGGTGAGCTCGGTCTGCCCGTTGCCCTGCACGCCCGCGACGACGAGGATCTCCCCGCGCGCGACGTCGAGGTCCACGTCGTCCACGACCGCGGTGCCCACGTCGTCGAGCACGGACAGCTCGCGCACCTGGAACGTCGCGTCGCCGGCGCGGGCGGGCTCCTTCGCGACCCCGAGCTCGACGGAGCGCCCGACCATGAGCGACGCGAGCTCGGTCTCGCTCGCGGTGGGCTCGGCCGTGCCGACGACCTTGCCGCGGCGGATCACCGTGATGCGGTCGGCGATCGCGCGGACCTCCCGCAGCTTGTGGGTGATGAAGACGATCGACGTCCCCGCCTCCTTGAGCTGGCGCATGATGGCGATCAGCTCGTCGGTCTCCTGCGGGGTGAGGACCGCGGTCGGCTCGTCGAGGATGAGGACCCGCGCGTCGCGCGAGAGCGCCTTGATGATCTCGACGCGCTGCTGGACGCCGACGGGGATGTCCTCGACCATCGCGTCGGGGTCGACCTCGAACCCGAAGCGGTCGGAGATCTCCTGCACGAGGCCGCGTGCCCGTCGGGCGTCGATGAGACCGCCGCCGCGGACGGGCTCGTGCCCGAGCGCGACGTTCTCGGCCACGGTGAAGACCGGGACGAGCATGAAGTGCTGGTGCACCATGCCGATGCCGGCCGCCATCGCGTCGCCCGGGCCGGCGAACTGCACGGGACGGTCGTCGACGAGGATCTCGCCGTCGTCGGGGTCGTAGAGCCCGTAGAGCACGTTCATGAGGGTGCTCTTGCCGGCACCGTTCTCCCCGAGCAGGGCGTGGATCTCGCCCGGCTCGATGACCAGGTCGATGTGGTCGTTGGCGACCAGGGACCCGAAGACCTTCGTGATCCCGCGCAGCTCCAGCTTCACCGGCCGGCCTCTCCTGTTCGTCCGCGTACTCCATCGAACCGCACCCCGGCGCGCACGTCACGTCGTGCCGTCGCCGCTGCGGTCCACCGTCGGGCCGCCCTCACGGCGTCCCGCGGTCAGACCGGTGGCCCGGGCGGCGAACGCCCGGGCCACCGTCGGCGCGGGGCGGGGCGGGCCCGGGCGCCGCGGCCGGGGGGGTGGGGGTTCTCGAGCGGCAGGCGCGGTGGGTGGCGGCCCCCACCAGCGG